>CAJXTK010000014.1 GCA_913061115.1 uncultured Haliea sp. | reverse complement strand
GCTGGAGCTGCTTGGCTTGGTGGGCATTGTGTATAACATTGCCTCGCATTGTGAACTGCATGCCCGAACGGGAGATGCGCTGCAGTTTGGTTTGGATGAGGCCCATGCGGCCCTGTTTAACGCGGGTCACAGCGATAAATTGAAGCTGGCACTGGGAAATTATTTTGGGCATCCCGTCTCCGTGTCTGTGGCCCCTGGTGCATTGCGTGGAGAGACTCCTGCAATGCGAGCTACGCGGCTGGCCGAGCGGAGGCAGGCAGAGGCGATTGTATCTATCGAGGGCGATCCGCAGTTGCAGGCGTTGATCAATCGGTTCGATGGTGAACTGGACCACTCGTCCATCCATCCCACAGATATTTGAGAAGATTATGAGGACGACAGATGAAGGGTGATATTTCGGAGCTCATGCAGCAGGCGCAGAACATGCAGGCCGAGCTGAAAAAAGCACAGGACGAATTGGCAACGGCCGAAGTACAGGGCGAGGCTGGGGCAGGTCTCGTCTGTGTGGTGATGACCGGGAGACATGATATCAAAGGTGTATCTATCGACGATTCGGTATTCTTGGAGGATAAGGAAGTGTTGGAAGATTTACTGGCTGCCGCCGTCAACGACGCGGTACGCAAAGTGGAAGCACGTAATCGAGACGCAATGTCAGGTCTGGCCTCGGGATTGAACCTACCCGCAGGCTTCAAGATGCCGTTTTGATAGTTTGCAGTCAGCACAATGAAATTTAGCCCGTCCCTGCAAGATCTGATGGATGCCTTGCGCTGTCTTCCTAGCGTCGGCCCCAAGTCTGCTCAGCGCATGACGCTGCACCTATTAGAACGAGATCGCGAGGGTGCGCTGGCATTGGCCACTGCATTGCGTGACGCCGTTGAGAAGATTGGTCACTGCAGTCTATGCCGTAACTTCACCGAGCTTGAAATTTGTGAACTGTGTTCCGACCCAAAACGTGATGCCAGCATGGTATGTGTTGTGGAGACTCCTGCCGACGTATTGGCTATAGAGCAAAGTGGCAGTTTTCGTGGCCTATACTTTGTTCTGATGGGCCATTTATCGCCTATAGATGGTGTTGGTCCAGCAGAGATCGGCCTGGAAGATTTACAACAGCGCGTCATTGACGAAGGTGTTGGGGAGGTTATTCTGGCGACCAATCCAACGGTAGAAGGGGAGGCCACCGCCTACTACGTCGCTGATATGTTGCAGCCGTTGGGCGTTGGGGTTTCACGCATCGCTCATGGGGTGCCGCTGGGAGGTGAATTGGAATACGTTGATGGCTCGACTTTAGCACACGCCCTCTCGGGGCGGCGGCTGGTGGACTGAAATATGCAATGGCAACTCATTGAGTCAAGTGAAGCTCTTCGACTTTTGATAGAGCAGCAGTCAAGTTGCGATGTGGTGATCGTTGATACTGAATTTATGCGACGTAACACCTTTTATCCCGAAGTCGCGCTGGTGCAATTGTGTTTTGTCACTGGCGATTCAGTGAGTGACATGGCGTGGTTGATCGACCCCCTAAAGATAGACAGCCCCGAGCCTTTGGCGGCACTACTGACGAACCCCGACGTGCTCAAGGTTCTTCATTCAGCGAGTGAAGATCTAGAAGTGTTTCAGCGTTGGCTCGGTGTGTTGCCACAGCCCTTATTCGATACGCAGCGTGCAGCTGCGTTATTGGATCGAGGATTTGGTTTGGGTTATCGCGCACTCGTCCAGGATATCTGTGCCGTGGATATACCTAAAGGTGAGACGCGCTCTGACTGGTTGCAGCGGCCGCTCACTGAGTCCCAGTGCGATTATGCGGGGCTGGACGTTACGTGGCTGCTGCTGGTGTGGCGTGAGCTTAACGAGCAGTGTGTACGACAGGAGAAGCTGCACTGGGTTCTGGCAGATGGTAGTGATGCAATCAGTATGTTGGGCACAGATGTGTACAAACTTCATACGCGTATTAAGACTGCCTGGAAATTAAATTCGAGGCAGCTTGGAGCCTTGATTGCGGTTTGTCGATGGCGCGAAGAAACCGCCAGAAGCAGAAATAAACCCCGATCATGGATTATTGATGATCAGGCCTGTTTAAAGCTAGCTGTGGAAGATCCTCGTACAGTGAATGCGCTCAGGGACGATATCGGTCTGCCGTCGCCTGTTGTACGTCGTCATGGAGAGGAGTTGTTGGACCTTCTGACAACGCATCGGGAGGTTCCCGACCTCGACTTACCTGTGAAATTGCCGCCTCCACTGGATGCAGCTCAGCGAGATCAGGTAAAGAAGCTCAAAGCCGAGGTGCGTGAAATCGCCGTTACATTGGCCGTCGCTCCTGAGGTGCTTGTTTACAGCAAAGACTATGAACTGTTGTTGCGTGAGGCTCAAGGCGACGTTTTCGAATTACCTGCCCACTGGCTAGGGTGGCGTAAAGAGGCAATTTTTGTCGTATTGAGGCAGTCTTTAGCGATGCCCTCAGGATGAGATTAGTGTGTCAGGTATTTAGGAGCTCGCGAAAGCAGGAAATGTATCTGTATGTCGACAAGTCTCGTGGATTACAAGACATACCAGACGCACTGATGGCTCAGTTCGGCGAGGCAACGCCCGTCATGATTTTGCTCCTCACCCCTGAAAAAGTACTTGCTAGGGCAAATGTCGCCGTGGTCCTTGCCGACATTAAGGCGCAGGGGTTCTATCTGCAGATGCCTCCCACGGCGGCAGAGTTATTCGCGCGGGACAATGGGCGTGGCTGACTGGTGGCATGAAAAATCACTGGACGAACTCAGCACTGTGCAGTGGGAAGCGTTGTGTGATGGTTGTGCCAAGTGCTGCCTGCACAAGTTGGAGGATGAAGACAGTGGAGAAATTGCGTACACCAAAGTCCGATGCCGGTATCTCCAGGAGAAAACCTGCCAATGTACGGACTATGAAAACCGTTCAGTACTTGTGTCAAATTGTATTGATTTGCGTCCTGCGGATTTGAATGCGCTAAATTGGCTTCCCAGTACTTGCGCCTATCGTCTGCGCGCACAAGATTTGCCGCTGCCGGAGTGGCATCCCCTTGTGAGCGGCAACAGTGATTCTGTGCATCTAGCGGGCGCATCGATACGGGGCCGTGCCATTTCGGATGAATATGTTCATCCCGACGGATACGATGAGCATATTGTGCACTGGGTTGAATAGGAGATAAGGCATGCTAGACGAGAGTTCCTACCTCACGGCAATCTATATCTATGTTGGATCCGCCAGTGTTTTGCTGATGTATCTTGCGTGGTGGCTGAGCCGGCACTGGCCATCTAGCTGGGTCGCTCTCGTGGTGTTGTTGATGGCCGCGTTATTGCTTACCCCGGCGTATCCCAAGGTGGCAGCGGACACTATGGCGCCGGCTTTGATTGTGGCAGTTTTTGAGATCATGACGACAGGGGTTGAAGGAGCCAATGACGCTCTGCGCCCACTGATCTTTATGGCGGGCGCAGCTATCGTATTGGCCCTGTTACTTCGTATGACACTATTTCGTAGGCACAAGAAGTAAAGATTGGAGTAGCCAAGCCAATCGATTTGGGCACCGAGCGTGAGTAGAATGCTCGCATCAGCCTCCAAAATCGCGGTTTAGGATGATAGCGGGCCGCTCCTGTATTGATATACCGGCCCTCAATCTGTACCCTGTCCGGCTTTCGATATGCTAAAGAGTGATACAAAATATGAAATTTGAAGGAACTGAGCGGTATGTCGCCACAGATGATTTGCGTATGGCCGTTAACGCTGCCGTGACACTGGAGCGCCCGCTACTTATTAAGGGCGAGCCCGGTACAGGTAAGACAATGTTGGCCGAAGAAGTGGCTCTAGGCCTCGGTAAGCGATTGATTCAGTGGCATATTAAGTCGACTACAAAAGCGCAACAGGGTCTGTATGAATACGATGCGGTTTCGCGCCTCAGAGATTCGCAACTTGGCGATGCAAAGGTTCAAGATATTGCAAACTATATCAGGCGCGGAAAGTTGTGGGAGGCCTTCGACGCTGACGAGCAGGTAGTATTGCTGATTGATGAGGTAGACAAAGCCGACATTGAGTTTCCCAATGATCTTTTGGTAGAACTGGATCGCATGGAATTCTTTGTCTATGAAACCGGAGAGACGATCAAAACTAAGCACCGCCCCATTATTATCATAACCAGTAACAATGAAAAAGAACTTCCGGATGCTTTTTTACGGCGGTGCTTTTTCCACTTCATCAATTTCCCAGATCGCGACACCATGCGCGAAATCGTAGACGTTCACTACCCCAACATCGCCGCAGACCTGGTGCAGGAAGCAATGGAAGTGTTCTTCGATGTGCGCTCTATTCCCGGTCTTAAGAAAAAGCCATCGACCTCGGAACTGATTGACTGGCTGAAGCTGTTAATGGCAGACGATATTCCAGATGAGATTCTCAAGAATAGGGATCACAGCAAGGCTATTCCTCCACTGTACGGTGCTCTGTTGAAGAATGAGCAGGATGTCCACCTGCTTGAGCGTTTGGCATTCATGCATCGCAGAGAGACTCGCTAGAGCGCGCGCAGCAGCGCCACGTTGGAGCTTACATGCTGATCAATTTCTTTCACGGCCTCAAAGAAGCGGGTATCCCTGTTACGACACGGGAGCTGCTTGACCTTATGGAAGGTCTCAAGCGACATGTCGCCTTCAGTGATATGGATGACTTCTATTATTTCAGTCGGACCTGCATGGTCAAGGACGAGAAATACTTCGACCGTTTTGATCGCGCGTTCGGGGCGCACTTCAAGGAACTGGAGGGACTTGACGATATTATCGAAGCTTTGATTCCTGACGATTGGCTGCGCTCTGAGTTCATGAAAAATCTGACTGACGAAGAAAAGGAAAAAATTGAGTCGTTAGGCGGGTTAGAAAAGCTAATTGAGGAATTCAAGAATCGCCTAGAAGAGCAGAAAGAGCGGCACCAAGGCGGCAACAAGTGGGTGGGAACTGGAGGTACATCGCCCTTCGGTCAGGAAGGCTATCATCCAGAGGGCATCCGGGTTGGCCCCAATGGCGGCAACAAAAAAGCGGTTAAAGTTTGGGATAAGCGCGATTTTAAGAACCTTGATGACAGTGTTCAGCTTGGAACGCGTAACATCAAAGTTGCGATGCGACGTTTGCGGAAGTTTGCCCGTACGGGTGCGGCGGATGAGCTAGACCTCGATGACACCATCAGTTCCACCGCGCGCAATGCGGGGATGCTTGATATTAAGATGGTGCCCGAGCGCCACAATGCAGTAAAGGTCCTGCTGTTCTTTGATGTAGGCGGCTCGATGGATCCGCATGTAAAAGTCTGTGAAGAGTTATTCTCAGCTGCGCGTACCGAGTTCAAGCATATGGAGAATTTTTACTTTCATAATTTTGTTTATGAGAGCGTATGGGGCAACAATATTCGGCGTCATAATGAGCGCACACAGATGCTGGATATTTTACATAAGTACAGCCGCGACTATAAAGTTATATTCGTGGGGGACGCTTCTATGTCGCCCTATGAAATAGTACAGCCCGGGGGTTCGGTAGAGCATTGGAATGAGGAATCAGGCGAAGTTTGGATGCGTCGGCTACAGGATGTCTACGACAAGATCATCTGGATCAACCCTACCCCTGAAGAGGACTGGCAGTTTACCCAGTCTGTGGCCATCACTCACCAGCTTTTGGAGGGAAAGATGTATCCGCTTACACTCAAAGGCCTAGAAGAAGGGATGGCTTATCTTTCTAAGTGAGGTCCATAGGCGATCAGGCTCGCGGTCACCGCCACATTGAGAGACTCTACGCCATTGCGCATTGGAATGGATAGCTGTGTATCTGCCAGTGCCTTAACTTGCGCGCTTACGCCGTCCGTCTCATTCCCCAGCACATAAACGCAAAATGCTCCGGCGCGATGATTAAACAGCGAAATCGGTGCCCCCGCTTCCAACATACATACTTGCGAGCCTTTGTCCTGACAAAGTTTAAGTGCTTCTGGCAAGGCAGGGTGCAGTAGCAGCGGTGCTCGGTAGAGCGTCCCGGCACTGGCCTTGATTACCAGAGGGCCAAGGGCTGCCGTCCCTTTTTGCGCAAGAATAATGCCGTCGATCTCTCCGGCTGCAGCAGAGCGAATGATCATGCCCAGATTTTGTGGATTGTTGATGCCATCCAGTGCCAATAGTCGCCGCGGTTTTTCTGTCGGTTCGCTGAGGTAATGCGTCAGTTGCTGGAAAGAAGGACACAGGACGTCGAGGGCCACGCCCTGATCTTGTTTGCCACTTTTGGAGATACGCGCTAATGCTTCTCTACTGTGTATCTTGATCGGTATGCCAAGCTTTTGCGCACATTGCCGGATGTCTGCGACGATGCCTGCTTCGCGATTGCTTTCAGCCAGATGCAATGCATGACACTCTAAAGACGTATCCTGTAGCGTTTCCAACACAGGCTTGCGCCCATAGATTGTTAGCATTCGATCAAAGAAGGACTTTTTATCAGCGTAGTGGGATTGGTCAGGCATGGGTGGTCAAGGCATTACGGAATATCAAAGCATAGTACTGTTTTGTAGCGCTCAGTTCACGCTTTCCTGACTGCTGGCGAGGGCGGTGACTCGATCGGCAGATTCTTTAATACGCGCGGCAATATCTTCAATTTGAGCGCCCGTGATGGGTTTATCGAAGGATCCGGCGACAAAACACATGACCGGGACTCCGTTGTAGACAAAAACAGGCACAGTGATGGTGCTGATTTCATAGCGTGCCTTCGGGTCTACCCGGTCGAGATGATAGTGCTCATCGCAGAGGTCATGCTGGTACTTGTTTGCGGCGTCTTCGAGCTCAGTGAGGCTCCAGGAGTTGTGGATACGCCCCAGCTCTGCTCGCAACTGTGTTTCAGCGGCTGTTTTCAGCGTGACCTCATAGCCACGGGCGCGGATGGCGATAAGTGATACTCGCAGCTTTTGATCCAGTTTCTCGTTGTAATCGCCGCGTGAGTCATGTGCTCTGGTCAGCCAAGCCTCGAGATATTTTGCATCGGAGAACGCGGTAAAGCACGCGGCCACCGGCGCTGTATTGGGTAGCCGTAATCCAAGCTGAAATGAATCAATCAATAGCGTGGCGTGACCGTAAAGGGCAAGTAATACCTGATGTAACTTGGAGCGCCCAGTAACAGCAAAGCCGATTCCGAGATCATTTTGGAGTGCCTCCAGCTCTGGTCTGGCGTATTCCAATACGGGAAACTGTGAGAAGGCTGCGTTTCCGGCTGCGATAATCGATGGCCCGAGCCGATAGGCCTTGGTTTTGGGATGCTGAACCAGAAAGCCGTAGTTGGCCATAGTGGTAAGAATAGCGTGGCAGGTAGCCTTATTAAGATTCAGTCGCCGAGTCATTTCGGTAAGGCCAAAGGCCTGATGCGGATTGGCCATTAGCAGATCAAGTATAGCCAGTGCTCTCGCGGTAGGCTGGGAAAAAAGCGCCACTGTATTTCTCCGAGGGTATAATCTTGCATCAGGCTCATTTTATCCTGAGAGGGACTACGGTATATAGTGTGTATTTTTGTACCGGGTTCGCAATCTTACAGCCAGCCACCATGGTATTTCAAGGTTTAACGTCACTTCCTCTTGGTGTGATTGGTGTAAGAGCATTCGTGGAAATGTAAGGCATCGCGCCAAGGAGGCATATTTGAGAGTATTCAGGCTTTATGGGACAAGCGCCTGCCATCTGTGTGAGCTGGCACAACATATGTTGCAGGTGCAGCAATCAACTATGGGCGGATTTGACGTCGAAGAACTGGATGTCAGCGATTCCGATGCGCTGTTTGAGCGCTATGGCGTTCGCATACCGGTGTTACAACACCCGGATAAAAGGGAGTTGGGCTGGCCTTTTTCGCAACCCGAGCTACGAGATTTTTTAGCATCCTGATCGGGGCAAGCGGGGCTTTACTTGTCTTGTCCGACTCGCACTGCGAGCACATCGCAGTTGGCGCCGTGCAGTACACCGTTTGCGGTAGAGCCCATTAACAAGGCCAGCCCATGACGTCCGTGGCTGCCCACGACAATCAAGTCGGTCTCGAGTTCTGCCGCCTTGGTGTGTATCTCCACCTCCGGTTTGCCGAGGACGATATGTTGATGTTGCGCATCAATATTGTGTGTTTCAGACAATCGCAGCATTTGCTGGCTAGCCTGCTGGTGTATCTCTTCCTGTATTCCAGAGAAATCCATAGGAATATCACCGCCATAGGCAAAGCTGAGCGGCTCGATAACATGAATCAAATGTAATTCAGCGCCGTCGGGATCAGCAATTGCGCGGCCCCGCCGAAGTATTGACGTCGTGTCCTCACTGAGGTCGACGGCGACTAGAATGTTTTTGTATTGAGACATGACTTTTATCCAGAATGACAAGCTAGGCTCAGTTATAGCATACAATACGCATCGAACAACCCAGCACAGGCTTTATTTTAGTCGGCATTACAGGGGGTTGACCTGAAGTGGGCGGATGAATGTTGACATACTTTATTATTATATTTGTTGTAGCACTGGCGCTGGCGCCACTGAGCCATTTTCTTCCCTCCAAGAGACAGCGTAAAGTTGCCGGTATGCGCGAGTATGCTGCCGTGCATGGCATGTTTGTCGAGTTTCGCGCTTTGCCCGATGTCGGTGGAGTCCCATTGTCTGCCTCCGTTTCAGGCGGGCAGGTCATCTACTATGGTCGTCGGTTCCCAAACAAGCGAGCTGGTCCGATAGATTCTGGTACTTGGGTGCATGCCCCGGAGGGGTGGCGCAGCTTGGGGAACCGGTTGCCCGTGCCCGCGCAACTGCAGGCGCTGTCGGTAGATATAAGCGTGGCCACGGTAGACCAATTCAGTTGCGGTATTTACTGGACGGAAGCATCTGGGGAGGAAGGTGTGGAGCAAATAAGACAGGTTCTCGAGGGGTGGTGTGAGCAATTAATACGTTGAGAGTTGTTGTTTTCACTTGACCCGAGCGACATAGCGACTTATATATGCTGCTTTTTCGCGCCTTCTCACTTGGCGCTGACTGGTTTTTTGTGTGTATGAAAGGAGTTTATGGGTAAATCACTTGTTATCGTAGAGTCACCGGCGAAGGCTAAGACCATTAATAAGTACCTGGGGCCGGACTTCATCGTAAAATCAAGCGTCGGCCACATCCGGGATTTGCCGACTTCCGGCAATAACATCAATCAGGCTGACCCCAAAGCGCGGGCTGCGCAGGCTGCCCGTACGCGAAAGATGGCACCGAAGCAGAAAGCGGCTTACAAGAAAAAGAATGCGAAGCAGCAACTTGTTCGGCGTATGGGTATTGACCCTGATGATCACTGGGCGGCAAGTTATCAGATACTCCCTGGTAAGGAAAAAGTCGTCAGTGAGCTGACAAAGCTCGCTGCCAAGGCCGATACCATTTACCTTGCGACCGACCTTGATCGCGAGGGGGAGGCGATAGCGTGGCATTTGAAAGAGGCAATAGGGGGAGACCCGTCCAGATACCAGCGTGTGGTATTCAATGAAATTACAAAGAAGGCGATTGCTGAAGCCTTCGAGCGTCCATCTATTCTAGATATGGACCGTGTCAATGCTCAGCAGGCGCGCCGGTTTCTAGACAGAGTGGTGGGCTTTATGGTTTCGCCCCTACTGTGGTCCAAGGTTGCGCGAGGCTTGTCCGCCGGTCGGGTACAGTCCGTTGCGGCGCGCTTGATCGTAGAGCGTGAACGCGAAATACGCGCCTTTGTGCCAGACGAATATTGGGAAATTCATGCCGACCTGGAAGGAACTAAAGGCGAAGAAGTTCGCTTTCAGGTACGCAAGCACAACGGTGCAGATTTTAGACCTAGCGATGAAGTTACCGCTAAGGCTGCTAATGCTGAGCTGGAAAAACTACCGTATATCGTAAGCAAGCGAGAGGACAAGCCTACTCGCTCCAAAGCGCCAGCGCCTTTCATCACCTCTACCCTGCAACAGTCTGCCAGCACGCGGCTTGGTTTCAGTGTTAAGAAGACCATGATGATGGCTCAGCGCCTCTATGAGGCGGGTTACATTACCTATATGCGCACGGACTCGACGAATTTAAGTGCTGAAGCAGTGGCGGCCTGTCGCGGCTACATAAGCTCGAACTTTGAGCCGCTTTACCTGCCTGAAACAGCAAAGATTTTTTCATCCAAAGACGGAGCCCAAGAGGCTCACGAAGCGATACGTCCATCGGATGTGACTATACTGCAGACTGCCCTAAACGGTATGGAAAGAGATGCTGAGCGACTCTATGAGTTGATCTGGCGTCAATTTGTTGCCGGACAGATGTGTGATGCCGAATACACTTCAACACTGGTCACCTGCAGCGCAGGTAATTATGATCTGAATGTTAAGGGTCGTATTGTTCGATTTGATGGCTATACCCGTGTGTTGGTGCCTGCAAGCCGTAAAACGGATGATGCAGTGTTGCCCGATATCGTGGAGGGTCAGACTCTGAAACTGCTCAAACTCGACCCAGTCCAGCATTTTACTAAGCCTTCTTCGCGTTATGGTGAGGCAAGTTTGGTGCGTGAAATGGAAAAACGCGGTATTGGACGACCTTCAACTTATGCATCCATTATTTCCACTATCCAGGATCGGGGTTACGTGAGACTGGACAATAAGCGCTTCTATGCTGAAAAAATGGGCGATATCGTCACCCAACGTTTGCAAACCAGTTTTACCGAATTATTGGACTATGGATTTACCGCCTCCATGGAAGAGAGGCTCGACGAAGTTGCTCAGGGCAAACTAGAGTGGCACGCCCTCCTGAACAGTTTCTACGCTGAATTTAGCGGCCTGTTGGAGAAAGCGGGGGAGGATGAACCCGTCGGCATGCAGCTCAATGAGCCGACTATGACGGATATCGAGTGCAGCACATGCAGTCGTCCGATGCAGGTGCGCACTGCGAGTACTGGCGTATTTCTTGGCTGCTCCGGGTATGCACTGCCGCCTAAAGAGCGTTGCAAGAACACACTCAACCTGACCGCAGGTGATGAAGCGATCATGGAGGATGCTGATGAAGAGGCGGAGTCGAGACTGCTGCGTGCCAAGCACCGGTGCTCGTTGTGTAATACCGCGATGGACAGCTATCTTATCGACGAGGGTCGCAAGTTGCATGTGTGCGGCAATAATCCTGACTGCTCTGGTTTTGAGGTAGAGGAGGGTAAGTTCAAAATAAAGGGCTACGAGGGCCCGATTCTGGACTGCGATAAGTGTGACTCGCAAATGCAACTTAAAAACGGTCGCTTTGGCAAGTACTTTGGGTGCATGGCGGAAACGTGTAAGAATACACGCAAGCTTCTGCGCAGTGGGGAGGCAGCACCGCCCAAGATGGACCCAGTACCGATGCCGGAACTGGAGTGCCAAAAAGTCGAGGACCACTACATCTTGCGCGACGGTGCGGCAGGCCTATTTTTGGCCGCCAGCCAATTCCCTCGCAATCGGGAAACGCGAGCCCCGCTGGTGACTGAGTTGCTGGCGCATCAGTCTAAAATTGATCCCAAGTACACCTTTCTTTTTAGTGCGCCAACCGCAGACAAAGAGGGAAATCCGGCTCAGGTACGGTTTAGCCGAAAATCTAAGGAGCAGTATGTGATGACTGAGAGCGGCGGCAAGCCAACGGGTTGGAAGGCGCTGTATCAGAAGGGTAAGTGGCTTGAGGAAGCGGCTCCGACGGGCCCGAAACGCGCAGCAAAAAAGACCTGAATGCGCGCAGGGGTCTCTAACAAACGAGAAATTTTGGAGGCAGTTCTGCTCGGCTGCTGTTAGAATAGCAGCCAACGCTAACTGATTGAGGTTTGTTGAATGCCAGCATCACTGCTTGAAATAGTCGATCGTGGAGATGGAGAAATTGTCGTGCAGCGTGCTGATGATGAGTCAGAGCCGTTACTAACAATCCAGTTTTCTGACGAAGCGCGTGCCTACATGATGGACAGCGGTCTTGAAGTTGCCAGAGTGATGATTCAGGCGGGTATTCAAGCGGCTGCGGCCATTTCTGAATCTGGAAATGACGAACTGGAGACGGCGCAGGACTCGCCGCGAATACTGCACTAAGCGTTAATTTCCACGACGCAATACACCGACACTGAGGCCTTCGATACTGAAGGCCTGTTCCCGCAGATCTACACTTATCGCCTGATAGTCACGGTTTTCCGGCAGCAATTGCAGCAGATGCTTTTTGTTAGTGAGCTGGAGGCGTTTTACAGTGACCTCGTCATCTATGCGCGCGACAACAATGTCGCCATTTTTTGCAACTGGGGTGCTATGCACCGCGAGTAGATCTCCGTCGAGAATTCCGACGTCAATCATACTGTCTCCCTGTACCGTCAGGAAAAAGTCTGCATGTGGTTTGAAAAAATTTGAAGGCAAAGAGCAGTAGTCTTCTACGTGCTCCTGCGCCAATATGGGATGCCCCGCGGCAACTCGGCCTACGATCGGGATGCCTGCACTCTCGGGTAATCGGATGCCACGTGAAGCACCTGCGATCATTTCAATCGCCCCCTTACGTGCCAGAGCCTTGAGATGCTCTTCAGCTGCGTTAGCTGACTTAAACCCGAGTGTGCGCGCGATGTCGGCTCGGGTAGGAGGATAACCCGTGTCTTCAATGTGATGGCGTACAATATCCAGCACCTGTTGCTGCCGTTGCGTCAGTTTTTCCATTGCAAGCACCCTATGTGGTTTTATACAGGTGCTGTGATTATATACAGTATTAGTCAGGAAAGACAATAGCGCCTCAGGCGTTGCTATTATGCGTCAGAGTGGATCTGGCATGCGATTTTCGAAGCGCTCTCAGTTATCCTCAACACCACACAGGGTATCGGGTTCAATTGAATTCACTGCGCTGGTCGTTATAGTGCGCTAGTGGCTCGCTGTGTGCTACAGATAGACGTTATCCATTTAAAAAGCTGTATAATTTTTATCGACCAGGGCGAGATAACCTTGATTTAGGCAGTACCGCCTGCGCTAGCGGCGGGCATAGAGAGGAAGAGACATTGAGTATGCTGACCCATTTTTGCCATAGCAGTGCAGATCGCGAATTGCTGCCTTGTGCTGTGTGTGTGGAAAATACAACGCAGGTGCACACAGCATGAGGCCACTTGCCATTATCGGAGGGACCGGAATCGATGACCTAGAGGGTCTGGAAGTGCTCAAGGAGCACTGTGTACAAACACCCTATGGAGAGCCTTCCAGGCCGATACAGGAAGGGCGGTTGGGGGAGCACTCGTTGTTTTTCTTGCAGCGTCACGGCAGCCCCGGAGCGATTCCACCCCATCGAATTAACTACCGTGCCAATCTGTGGGCGCTTAAGTCCATGGACGTTGGCGCGGTCGTAGCCATAAACGCGGTGGGCGGTATTACAGAATCGATGCGACCCGGACGATTAGTGATCCCGCATCAGGTCATTGATTACACCTGGGGGCGTGAACATACGTTCGACGAGGGACAAGAGGATAAGTTGATGCATATCGACTTTACCGAGCCCTATGAGCGAGGGTTGCGCATGGAGCTGCTGGCCGCCGCGGATTCTGCCAATATCCCCCATGAAGCCTCAGGTGTTTATGGCGCCACTCAGGGGCCACGTCTTGAAACGTCGGCGGAGGTGCAGCGTATGGCGCGCGATGGATGTGATGTGGTTGGCATGACAGGCATGCCCGAAGCTGCTCTGGCATGCGAGCTCGGGCTTCCGTATGCCTCGGTGTGCATGGTAGTGAATCCTGCCGCCGGCCTTGGCGATTTGCCTCTCACCTTGGCCATGATGCAAGACATTCTGCTGCGAGAGGCTGCCGTTGTCAGGCAGCTACTAAACCAACTACTGCGAAATCGTTGAGTCTCTTCGCGTAATTGATGTATTGGGCTACTCTGATTCGGCTTGCGGCGTAGCCTGCGATCTCGGATCAGGCAGTGGCGTTATTTTCACGATAACGCCGAGCATGGGATGATCTATGTAGTGCACTTCGCCACTGCGCATGCGGCGTGTCTGATGTAACCGAACGGCATGGCGGAAGGGGTAGATTGGCTCAAGTGTTTCTGCCCTCTTGGTAATCGTGATGAGGGTTGAGGGTACCCGCTGAGACTCAAGATCGATTGCTGGATCTGCGGTGATGGTCTCACGCTGGGGCTGCTCCAACTCCAACTCCAACTCTGGCTCCGGCGCCTCAAAAATGAGGGAAGAGGGCCCTATTGGGGGCGCGGGCATACGCCAAGAGCCCGGCAGGTATTCACCCCGGGTGTTGAGCCACAGGTTAGTTTCGAGGTAGAGGTAGCGAGCGACGTAGAGCTTGATCGTTCCTTGCAACTCAGGCCATGCTCCTCCATCCCCTGATCGATCCAGTACAATGGGTAGTGCGTTGGCCTGATCGGTCATCTGCTGATTCCAAGCCTCGTGAAAGAGTATTTGATAGCGGCTACTGCGTTGTATCGCGGCGGCTTTGTTGCGCAGCGCTTGTTGGCTAGAGGGGAGGATGGTGAACGCCGCCGGTTGCAATGGGGCTGTTGGTGCCGCTTGCTCGGGCTGAGATATTACTACTGGCGTGCTGACTTCATCTGCCAGCAAGCGTGATGCGCTGGGGTATGCAAGGTTTGGTGTCGCGTCCCATTGCTCAGCGTCGTTCCCCGCAGGATGACTAAACACTATCAGCTCAACCTGGTACCACGTATCTGTCTTGGCCTCGATGGACAGCGGGAAGAGCAGTACCGCACAGACGAGGGGCAGAGAAAATTGCGCGAGTAGTTGGTCAGGCATCATCGGTGCTCTTATTGGGTTCTGTGATAAAGGTGTCCATTAACTGCTCAAGGTAACGTTGCCGCTCGTCGATGTCAGGTAAACGTTGCTCGAAACGCAGCCTCGTGGCCCCTGCCAGCTTGAAAGAGCGGGGGTCTGATTGGACCAACTTGACCAGGCTCATAGGATCCACAGGCGTTGTCACTTTGAAATCGATACTACCACCCTCAGGTCCTGCTTCAATAGTACGGATCCCCAGATCTTGAGCTTTGAGGCGTAACCGGGATACCTGAAATAGGTTATTCACGGGTAGTGGCAATAGGCCGAATCGGTCAATCATTTCGACCTGCAAGCTCCGCAACTCAGAATCACTGCCAGCGGCAGCGATCCGTTTGTATAAAATGAGCCGTCCGTTGACGTCTGGTAAGTAGTCATCGGGGATCAACGCTGGTGCGTGCAGGTTTACTTCTGTGCCCTGGTCTAGCGGTGCATCAATATTGGGTATCTCCCCGCGCTTCAGTGATGCAACGGCTCTTTGTAACATATCCATATACATGGAGAAGCCGACGCTATGGATTTGACCGCTCTGCTCATCGCCAAGCAATTCTCCGGCGCCACGGATTTCAAGATCCTGAGTGGCCAGCAGGTAGCCTGATCCTAAGTCACCGGCAGCCTCAATGGCTTCCAGTCGCTTACCTGCATCTTTGCTTATCGCGGAGCGCGGGGGAGTGAGAAGGTAAGCATAGGCTTGGTGGTGAGATCGTCCAACCCGCCCGCGTAACTGGTGCAACTGTGCCAGGCCCAACTTGTCAGCACGGTCAATAATAATGGTGTTGGCATTGGGGATATCAATGCCCGTTTCAATGATTGTGGTGCACAGGAGGACGTGGTGATGTCGGTGGTAAAAACTCGACATCACCTGCTCCAGTTGGGTTTCGGGCATTTGTCCGTGAGCGACAGCAATATTGATGTCCGGCAGTAGCTCGCGCAGTTTGCGTGCGGTTTCCTCTATCGTTTTTACCTCGTTGTGCAGGTAGTAGACTTGACCACCGCGCAGTGTTTCACGCAGCACCGCTTCTTTGATCAGTGCGATATTGTGCTCGCGTACAAATGTTTTGATAGACAGCCGCCGGGCTGGCGGAGTGGCGATGATAGACAAATCACGCATGCCGCCCAGCGCCATGTTCAGTGTTCGCGGAATCGGTGTTGCGGTCAGCGTCAGGATGTCGACTTCTGAGCGCAGAGCCTTGATGACTTCCTTCTGCTTTACGCCGAATCGGTGCTCCTCATCGATAATGAGAAGTCCTAGATCGTTGAAGCGAAAATCATTCTGCAGCAACTTATGCGTGCCTATTAAAATATCGACGCCGCCGGAGGTTGCCCTGCGCATGACCTCGGTCAGTTGTTTGGCAGATTTAAAACGGGATACCACCTCTACCGTTATGGGCCAGTCGGCAAAGCGGTCACTAAATGTATTGTAGTGCTGCTGCGCTAATAGCGTAGTCGGAACCAATATGGCGACCTGCTTTTGGTTGCTGGTTGCGACGAAGGCTGCGCGCAATGCCACTTCGGTTTTACCAAAACCGACATCACCGCAGACGAGCCGGTCCATGACTCGAGGACTGTACATGTCTTCAAGGACAGCGCGAATAGTCGCTTCTTGGTCCGGGGTTTCCTCAAAGGGGAAGGCGGCACAGAACAGTGCATAAGCCTGATCCTGCGACTCAAAAACATAGCCCTCGCGTGCTTCACGACGGGCATACACCTCGAGCAGCTGCGCCGCGATATCGTTGGCCTTTTCACTGGCTTTGCGACGTGCTTTTTCCCATTGGTCAGAGCCCAACTTGTGCAGAGGAGCCGTTTCGGGGTCGGAGCCAGAGTACCGGCTGATGAGGTGTAGTGATGCGACCGGAACATACAGGCGCGCACCCTGAGCGTACTCCAATGCTAAAAATTCGAATTCCTGAGCATCTACTGATAATTTTTGCAAGCCTACGTAGCGGCCCACACCGTGTTCCAGATGCACCACAGCAACACCCTCACGCAACTCGTTCAGCGCTTTAAAGGCGTTGGCCTGGAGACTCTCATCGCCTTTCTTGCGACGCCGACGTTGCGCGACGCGATTGCAAAATAACTGCGCCTCACAAACCAGAGTGGGATGGTCGGAACCAAAATACAGTCCACGGTCAAGTGGGGCCGTGGCAATAGCAAAGTTCAAGCCTGAGTCAATGAAACGCTGCCAGTCATCTATGGCGGGCGGTTCCAGCTGGAGCTCACGCAGAGACTCCAGTAGCACTTCTCGCCGTCCTGCCGATTCAGCGCACAGTAATACAGGACCTACATGTTGTTTAAGAAATCTTGCCAAATTGTCCGTAGGAGACTCGCCGTGATGATTACTGGCCAGATTAGGGGGTGGTTGGACAGCCGTCTGCTGGTGCACGCTTGCGTCCGGATTATGGCGTAATTCCAGCACAGGAAACCGCTTGAATTGTTCATACAGTTCTTCAACAGGGGCGAAGCAACGTTTTGGCGGTAACAGCGGTCGTCGCGGGTCTACGCCATATTCTTCGAACCGGATACTGACCTCATTCCAAAAATGTTGTGCTGCGCCGTGATGATCTCCGGTTGTGATGATTGCCGTGTTGTCTGGGAAGTAATCGAACAGTGTCGCGCATTGTTCAAAAAAGAGTGGCAGATAGTACTCGCAGCCGCCTGGACTGCGCCCCGCGCTGACGTCAACATAGGTAGGGCACAGATCATGATCAACCTCGAAACTGTCATACCAATTCATCTGGAACCTTCGAACGGCCGATGGTTCCAGCGGGTATTCGCGGGCGGGGAGGAGGTTTATGCCGTCCACCTTGGCGACGGTGCGTTGGGTCTCGGGGTCGAAGGTACGCAGCGAATCAATCTCGTTATCCAGTAGGTCGATACGAAATGGCAGTTCAGTACCCATTGGATAGACATCTAGCAGCGAGCCGCGTAAGGCGAATTCGCCATGCTCGTAGACGGTTTCGACGTTGATATAGCCGTTGCGTTGGAGATTGTGACGAAACGTTGTGACATCCAACGTTTGCCCAGCCTGCAGTACTAGACTTGCACCTGCGATATATTCTGTCGGGGCCAGTCGGTGCATCAGTGTTGGCACTGGCACAATCATGATGCCTTCGGTTAGGTTAGGCAGTCGGTAAAGTGTGTTAAGCCGTTCCGAGATGATGTCCTGATGGGGTGAAAAATTGTCGTAGGGGAGGGTTTCCCAGTCTGGGAAAGCCAGAATTTCGCGCGGGCCCTTCAGAAAAAACGGAAGTTCACGTTCCAGCGCGAGTGCAGAGCTGGTATCAGAGGTGACGACCACCAGCAGGCGTCCGGGAACAGCGAGCTCCGCGATGCAATGTGCGTCTGCGCAGCCGCTAAAGGGGCCAAGAGAGGAGCGCGAGCCACACTTTTGTGGCCATGGCGTTTTTTCAACCAGATTGGTGAACATAGAGTGTCAGTCGCTTATGCGGTAGGATCTTGCTGGGTGTTGAGGTGCGCGATTATAGCGGAGCCGTGCCAATCACCATAGGGCTAGTCTTTACAGACCGTGAATTTGACGCATATCATCTTGCACCACATTAATCGTCGGACAATAATACACGCCCTGAATTTACTTGGAAAATCAAAGGTATAAGATGGCAAACCAACCCAAGCGAGCGCGTCCTGACGACTACTTCAAAGACTGGAAGCAGCGCGAGGCACTGGCTGAAGGCATGATTCCTCTGGTGGGGCAATTGTCCCGCGAAAAGAACGTTAAGTGTTATATCTACGGTAAACCACTGGTCAATCGGTCGGTGTATCAAATAATGAAAGACCACCGCTATGTGCGGCAGGTCGCAGGAAATGAGTTGTCCGAAAAGGAGACTTTTCCTGTGTTTAATCGGCTGAGCCAACTGGATTTGGGGCCGGCACATATCGATGTCGGTCGTTTGGCAGTAGGGTATTCTTTGCAGGGCACAGCTGACGGCTTGAGTCTGGAGCAATACCTGGATCGGGAATTGGACTCTCTGATAGGGTTCACTGGCAAGCCTCTGGCCGAGCCGCAAGACGTGGTGCTGTATGGTTTTGGCCGCATTGGTCGCCTTCTGGCCCGTATTCTGATTGATAAGACTGATGGTGGCGATTGTCTGCGATTGCGAGCCATTGTGGTGCGTAAGGGTAAAGCGCCCAACGATCTTGAAAAGCGTGCAAGCCTGCTGCGCCGTGATTCGGTACACGGGCCCTTTGAGGGCACGATACGCGTCGATGACGAGCGCCAGTCCTTTGTCGCCAATGGCAATGAGATCAAGGTCATTTATTCGGACGCCCCTGATGCCATTGACTACACTGAGTACGGTATTCACAATGCGATTATCATCGACAACACTGGTGTGTGGCGGGACGAAGCAGGACTTTCGAGGCATCTGCAGAGTAAAGGCGCTAGTAAAGTTATTCTGACTGCCCCAGGAAAAGGCAAGCTTAAGAATATTGTGGCGGGCATCAACAGCGACCTGATCGAGTCTTCTGACAACATTATTTCTGCTGCGTCCTGCACCACCAACGCAATAGTGCCACCGTTGAAAGCAATGGACGACGAGTTTGGGATTGTCGCCGGGCATGTCGAGACGGTACATGCGTATACGAATGATCAAAATTTGATCGATAACTACCATGATGCCTCGCGTCGCGGTCGCAGTGCACCGCTCAATATGGTGATTACAGAGACCGGCGCGGCAGTGGCAGTGGGTAAGGTGCTACCGCAGCTGGCAGGAAAGTTGACCGGGAATGCTATTCGAGTTCCCACGCCCAATGTGTCTATGGCGATTCTCAATCTGACCCTAGCCCGAGAAACAACGACTATTGAGGTAAATGAGTTTATGCGTTATCAGGCGCTGCATTCACCGTTACATCGGCAGATTGATTATTCTGCATCGCCCGAAGTGGTATCCAGTGATTTTGTCGGGTCTAGGCATGCGTGTATTTTTGATGCCAAGGCCACTATCGTCAACGGAAAACATGCTGTGCTTTACCTGTGGTACGACAATGAGTACGGTTACAGCTGTCAGGTCCAGCGGATATTGGAGCAGATGGCTGGGATCAACTACGCCGTGTACCCGCAAAAAGGCTAAGAGGTCGGTGATGGTTGCCGGCAAACTCACAGTGTTCTTGCTCGGCTGCCCTCATGGGCTAATTTCATCTCAAAATCACACAAACACTGAGGCATTGTGGTGTTTTGCGTGTCCATTCCGCTATAATGCGCGCGTTCTAGATTGCCTGTTCACATGTAGCGCGATCATGGCCTTAGTTGCGGCAGTAGTTACTATTATCTGCTCTGGTTACCCTGGAGAGTTCTCCGAGGTATTGTCAAGACAATCACATTTTTTGGATGCTGTAGGCAGATCGCATGATCAAGATTAAACGGGGCCTGGATATTCCTATTTTGGGAGCCCCTCGGCAAGTAATCGAAGATGCGCCCCTGGCGCGAGCGGCGGCCTTGGTCGGCTTCGATTACGTCGGAATGAAGCCCACTATGGCGGTGCAGGAAGGTGAGCGCGTCAAGCTTGGACAGCTACTGTTCACCGACAAGAAGACCGAAGGTGTGCGCTATACCGCCCCTGGAGCAGGTGTGGTGGCAGCTATTAATCGCGGTGCCAAAAGGGTGCTGCAGTCTGTGGTCATTGATCTTGATGGCGACGCCGCCGAGGTATTTCAGACCTGTTCTGCGCGCGACTTGCCTGACGCAGAAGCTATTCGCAGTCAGCTGGTTCTCAGCGGGCAGTGGACGGCGCTACGCACCCGACCATACAGCAAGGTGCCTTTGCCACAATCGGAGGCCGCCGCCATATTCGTGACCGCCATGGACTCCCATCCATTAGCGGCAGACCCCACATTATTTATCTCCGAACAGGCCGATGCTTTCTGCCTGGGACAGGACCTCCTGGCTCGGCTGACAACGGGAAAATTATACCTGTGCAAGGCCGCCGGTACCCGGGTGCCAAAAGGCAATGCATCCAATATCGAGGTCGCTGAATTTGATGGCCCGCATCCGTCAGGCTTGGCTGGAACCCATGTGCATTACCTGCAGGCTGTGGGCGCGAGTAAAACGGTCTGGACCATCGGTTACCAAGACGTCATCGCCATAGGCCGCCTTTTTCTGGATGGGCGCGTTTACACGGAGCGTGTCGTCGCCTTATGCGGACCTCAGGTAGAAAATCCTCGTCTGCTGCGTACACGGCTAGGTGCAGACCTTCGAGCGTTGTGCGCAGGTCAATTGAAGAATGGCGAAAACCGGGTCATTTCTGGCTCAGTGCTTGGCGGGCGCGCAGTGCACGCAGGTTCCTCCTACTTGGGCCGTTATCACAATCAGGTTGCCGTCCTGTTGGAGGGACGCGACCGGGAATTTATGGGTTGGGCGTCGCCTGGCTTTGAGAAACATTCTAATTTGGGTATTTATGTCACCAGTTTTTTTGACTCTAAGCCATTGGCTATGACGACCAATACACACGGTAGCGATCGTGCAATGGTGCCGGTGGGTAGTTACGAGAAAATTATGCCGCTTGATATTTTGCCCACCCAATTATTGCGTGCACTGATCGTCGGCGACACGGAGATGGCTCAGGCACTAGGCTGTTTAGAATTAGAAGAAGAAGACCTTGCGCTGTGCACCTATGTTTGCCCCGGTAAATACGAGTACGGCCCCATCCTGCGGGATAACCTGACACGTATCGAGATGGAGGGTTAGATCGTGGGGCTGAGACGAGTTCTTGATGACATGGAACGCCATTTTCAAGAAGGTGGACGTTTGCAAAAGTGGTTTGCGGTGTTTGAGGTGTTTGACACTTTTTTATATGCGCCTAACTCCGTCACCAAATCGACCGCGCACGTCCGCGACGGAATCGACCTCAAGCGGATTATGATTACGGTATGGCTGGCGACATTTCCCGCGATGTTTTATGGGATGTACAACGTCGGATTTCAGGCGATGGAGTATATGCCTGACGGTTATGCTGTCGAAGGTTGGCGTGGCTCACTGATTCAGATGTTCGGGGGTTATGACGGCACTAGCATTTGGAATTGTCTCTGGTACGGTGCGTTATTCTTCGTGCCCATCTACGTGGTTACTTTTTTAGTTGGGATCAGTTGGGAATTCCTATTCGCGATTAAACGCGGACATGAAGTGAACGAAGGTTTTTTCGTTACGTCAGTGTTGTTTGCGCTTATCTGCCCACCTGATGTGCCTTTGTGGCAAGTGGCGCTTGGCATCAGTTTCGGTGTGGTCGTAGCTAAAGAGATTTTCGGTGGAACGGGGAAAAACTTCCTTAACCCCGCCCTGGCTGGACGCGCCTTCCTGTATTTTGCCTATCCAGTTCAGTTGTCGGGAGATGACGTGTGGGTTGCAGTCGATGGTGTAACAGCGGCCACTCCGCTGGCGCTTATCGCTTCGGGCGGTATCGAGATGTTGCAGCAGCAGTGGACCTGGACGCAGGCTTTTGTCGGCGCAATACCCGGCTCAATAGGCGAGACTTCTACCCTGGCGATATCGCTCGGCATGGTATTGCTATTGGTGACCCGGGTTGCCTCTTATAGGATCATCCTCGGAGTGTTTCTTGGCATGGTGGCCTTCTCAGGATTGCTGAACGCGATCGGATCTGACAATAATCCCGCATTTGCGACGCCCTGGTACTGGCATTTGGTGACCGGTGGATTTGCTTTTGGAATGGTGTTCATGGCGACTGAGCCAGTCTCTGGAGCCATGACGAATAGTGGCAAATGGGCCTACGGCGTATTGATCGGTGTAATGACGGTATTAATACGGGTCGTCAACCCGGCATTCCCCGAGGGCATTATGCTGGCAATCTTATTTTCCAACCTGTTTGCGCCGCTGATAGACCACTTTGTGGTTCAGGCTAATATTAAACGGAGGTTTGCACGTGTCCAGTAATGACCGCACCTCAAAAACACTGGTAGTAGCGCTTGCCCTTTGCATCGTATGTTCAGTGATAGTTTCTGCCGCCGTGGTGATTCTCAAGCCCATCCAAGAGATCAACAAAACGCTCGATCGTAAGCGCAACATTCTTGCTGCAGCGGGCATGCTGGAGAAGAATGCGACCGCGGAGGACATCAATAGGCAGTTCTCGGACATCAATACGCGGGTTGTCGATCTGAACACCGGTAAGTTTGCGGATGATGCCGTGGATCTCGCAAGGTATGACCCGCTTAAAGCGGCCAAGGACCCGGATTTATCTGAGGCCCTTACGACAAAGCAAGATGTGGCCAAGATTTCACGGCGCGAGCAATATGCCGTCGTCTACCTGGTTGAGAATCCGCAAGGCGATATCGAAAAGCTCATTTTGCCGATTCGTGGCTACGGCCTGTGGTCAACCCTCTATGGCTTCATTGCATTGGAGTCTGACGGTAACACTATAGCGGGCCTGGGCTTTTACGAGCATGGGGAAACGCCAGGGCTGGGTGGTGAGATCGATAACCCGCGATGGAAGGCTTTCTGGCCGGGCAAGCAGGTCTACCGCGATGGTGAGGTGGAGATTGGCCTTGTCAAAGGTTCCGTCGATCCTGCTTCGATCGACGCTCCGTGGGAGGTCGACGGCCTTGCCGGTGCGACACTGACCAGTAAAGGGGTGACGAATCTTGTGCATTTCTGGCTGGGTAAAAATGGCTTCGAGCCCTTTCTTAACAACCTACAAGCAGGGGAGGCCTAGTTATGCAAGCCATCAAAGAAACGCTTACCGGTCCAATATTTAAGAATAACCCAATCGCCTTGCAGATTCTGGGCGTTTGTTCGGCGTTAGCCGTTACCTCCTCAATGAAGGTGACCTTGGTGATGTGCGTGGCATTGACCGTCGTTACAGCATTTTCCGGCATGTTTATTTCTAGCATCCGCGCACATATTCCAAGCAGCATCCGCATCATTGTGCAAATGGTTATTATTGCCTCGCTGGTAATTGTGGTGGACCAGTTTCTAAAGGCTTATGCGTTTGGTATCAGTAAGCAGCTGTCTGTGTTTGTCGGACTTATCATCACCAACTGTATTGTCATGGGGCGCGCGGAGGCGTTCGCCATGAAAAATCCGCCCATGGCCAGCTTTGTTGACGGCATAGGAAACGGCATTGGGTACAGTGTGGTATTGATAGCCGTGGCGTTTGTGCGTGAGGTATTAGGGTCTGGCAAGCTGATGGGCTTTGAGATTCTGCCGCTTGTCACTGATGGCGGTTGGTATGTCCCAAACGGTCTGCTGCTTTTGCCACCCAGCGCATTTTTCCTGATCGGTGGCTTTATTTGGGTGTTACGCAGTGTGCGCAAGGATCAAGTGGAAGCGACCGAATTTAAGCTTGCAAATCATGCAACGGTCAGGGAAGGCGCATAATGGAGGCACTGCTAAGCCTATTCGTTCGCGCTATATTCATTGAAAATATGGCGCTCGCGTTCTTTCTGGGCATGTGTACTTTTCTAGCAATTTCTAAGAAGGTACAAGCGGCTATCGGTTTGGGCATTGCGGTGACAGTGGTGTTGACAATCACCGTGCCCGTCAATAATTTGATTTATCATTACTTGCTAGCCGATGGAGCGCTAGCGTGGGCCGGGTTGCCTGATATGGATCTGAGCTTCTTGGGTCTGCTGTCTTATATCGGTGTGATTGCGGCTATCGTGCAAATAATGGAAATGTTTCTCGATAAATTTATGCCAGCACTCTACAACGCATTGGGTGTATTTCTGCCGTTAATAACCGTCAATTGCGCGATCCTCGGTGCTGCGCTATTTATGGTAGAGCGAGATTATGGGTTTGCCGAAAGTGTCGTTTTTGGCTTCGGCTCGGGGCTGGGGTGGGCACTTGCCGTCATCGCATTGGCGGGTATTCGCGAAAAGCTCAAATACTCTGATGTACCGGAAGGTCTGCAGGGTCTGGGAATCACTTTTATTACCGCTGGCCTTATGGCAATGGGCTTTATGGCCTTTGGCGGTATCGATATCTAGGCGGGATTGAACTGATATGGATGTGACAATTATTTTTGGCGTCGGAATGTTCACTGCGATTGTGCTTTCGCTGGTGGCAGTCATTCTTTATGCGCGCTCCTATTTGGTGAGCACGGGTGAGGTGCATATCCTGATTAACGGCGAGAAGCGCATCACCGTACCTGCGGGTGGCAAGTTACTGCAGACATTGTCTGAAGCTGATTTGTTTTTACCGTCTGCGTGCGGTGGCGGGGGGACTTGTGCCCAGTGTAAATGCATCATCACTGAAGGTGGTGGGTCGATGTTGCCGACCGAAGAAGGACATTTTAATCGACGTGAAGCCGCAGAGGGCTGGCGGTTGAGCTGTCAGACCGCCGTCAAACAAGATATGGAGATTCTGGTTCCGGATGAGGTGTTCGGCGTCAAACAGTGGGAATGTACCGTTGAATCCAATCCCAACGTGGCCACGTTTATTAAAGAGTTAACGCTGCGGTTGCCGGAAGGGGAGAATGTCAATTTTCGTGCCGGCGGCTATGTGCAGTTGGAGTGTCCGCCGCATCACGTCAAATATTCTGACTTTGATGTAGACGAGGAGTATCGCGGTGATTGGGATCGATTCGGCTTCTTCAAACTCGAGTCAATTGTCGACGAAACGGTTATTCGAGCCTACTCTATGGCAAATTATCCGCAAGAAGAGGGAGTGGTGAAATTCAATATTCGTATTGCCAGTCCTCCGCCAGGCAGCCAAGGTATTCCCTGCGGTCTTATGTCTTCGTGGGCATTTAATCTCAAGCCAGGCGACAAAGTGAAGGTATACGGTCCCTTTGGTGAGTTTTTTGCCAAGGAGACTAAAGCAGAGATGGTGTTTATCGGCGGCGGCGCGGGTATGGCACCGATGCGGTCACTGCTGTTTGATCAGTTAAGGCGACTGCATACCGATCGAAAAATCTCTTTTTGGTATGGTGCTCGATCGTTACGAGAGATGTTCTACGTCGAAGAGTACGATCAACTGGCTCAAGAAAATGAGAACTTCGAATGGAATGTTGCATTGTCCGATCCTCAGCCTGAAGATGGCTGGGAGGGTTCCACCGGATTTATTCACAATGTTTTGTTTGAAGAGTACCTGAAAAATCACCCGGCACCAGAAGATTGTGAATACTACATGTGTGGTCCGCCGATGATGAATGCGGCGGTTATACAGATGCTAACGTCTCTGGGAGTGGAGCCGGAGAATATCATGCTTGATGATTTCGGTGGTTAAACCTACTTTTGCGTCGTTGCAAAGCCACTCTCGTGAGTGGCTTTTTTGTTTGCTTGCGCTGTTTCTCCTTGCCGGCTGTGATCGCCAAACACCGCCTGTGCAGCTCGGCGGTGACATTATGGGCACTACGTGGGGTGTCAGCTATATCGAGGGGCCACCTGAACTCACTCCGGGCCAGGCACAGCAAGGGGTTGAGGCGTTGTTGGCGCAGGTTAATCTGAGCATGTCTACCTACCGCACTGATTCCGAGATCAGCGCATTCAATGCGATTGATACGCAGACATGGTTTTCATCTTCGGTCGAATTCTTTGCGGTCCTTAGCGCCGCGCTCGACGTTGGCCAAAAGAGCGAGGGCGCTTACGACGTGACGGTCGGCGCACTGGTTGATTTATGGGGGTTTGGTCCGGGCGGTATAATAGAGGTGCCGCCCGCACAAGACGAGATAGCAGATCTGATGAGTCGAGTAGGGCAGACTAATCTTCGCCTAGACCCTCAGAACCGCAGTATTTTAAAGCAGAGTAATCTGTCTGTTGATGTGTCTTCGCTGGCTAAGGGCTATGCCGTCGATCGAGTCGCTGATTGGTTGTCGGCGCAGGGGGTCAGACGCTACATGGTTGAAGTTGGTGGGGAGATGCGTTTGTCTGGGCTCAGTGGTCGGGGCGATCCGTGGCGGATAGCGATCGAGGAGCCAAAGATCAGCGAGCGTTCTATTGCGATCACGTTAAGCTTGACGGATGTGGCAATCGCGACCTCGGGGGACTATCGCAATTATTTTGAAGCTAATGGTCGTCGCTACTCCCATAGCATTGACCCTAGAACCGGATACCCCGTTACGCATGATTTAGTGTCTGTTACTGTGGTGCATCAAAGCTGTATGATGGCCGATGCTTGGGCCACTGCTCTCACTGTCCTTGGGGCCGAGAAAGCAATGGCGGTAGCGCAAGCACAAGGATTGGCGGTATATTTCATCCGGAGGCTAGATGATGAGTTTGTGCACAGTCAAACACCGTTATTTTCGGCCTATCTACCGGCTGCAGAGCTTTAGTGATGACCTCTAAATAGAAGAGCTGTTATATGACATTATTTTTGATCAGTATATTGGTAATGGGGCTGGTTATGGCAGGCATGGCCGTTGGCGTGTTGGCGGGACGGGCGCCAATCAAAGGTTCCTGCGGTGGCATGGGAGCGCTGGGTGTCGACACAGCCTGTGAGCTCTGTGGAGGGAACCCCCAACGCTGCGATGAGGAGACCCGCAGCACGCAGCCGGGCAAAGACAAGGGCTCGCAGTATTACCGAGCGGATAAATAGAACCGGATGATTCTCGGTTGTGATTTCCCCGTAACCCGATGCTGAATTACGCACCCTTTATCGGTATACGCTACAGCTTTAGTCGCAAGCGTAATCGATTCACGTCTGTTATCGCCACAGTCTCCATGCTGGGAATGGTCTTGGGCGTTGCGAGTCTCATTGTGGTGTTAGCCGTGATGAATGGCTTTGCGGGCGAGTTGCGGGGTCGAATTTTGTCTCTTGTGCCGCACGGTTTCGTGGAGAGTACAGGGGAGGGGGTTGGACAGTGGCGTGACCTGCTGAGCGACATTGAAGGCATGGAGGGCGTAGTAGCCGTTTCACCCTACATTACAGAAAAAGCGATTCTCGGCACTGCGTATATGCAGCGTGGTGCTGTGATCACCGCCATTGATCCTCAACTCGAAAGTAAGGTGTCAGGCCTCGCCAATGCGATGATCGCTGGCGATCTTCAGAGTCTCGAGAATGGCGGCTTCAACGTTGTGCTAGGCATTTCACTCGCCAATATTTTGAGAGTCGGTCTCGGAGATTATGTCGACGTCACTGTGCCCCGCCTGACCGTTACGCCTCTGGGGATGTTCCCTCGCAACAAACGGCTGCAGGTGACCGGCCTGTTTGAAATCGGTGCGCAGCCTGATGCCTTTCAGGCCTATGTGTCGCTTGCGACAGGCCAAAAGTTACTCGGCAGCAAGGGCCGAGTCGATGGCTTGCAGATCAAAACCCGAGATCTGTTCACTGCGCCTGAAATCATGCGCGGTGTGGCCATACAGCTTCCCGATACTTATTCGGTAAAGGATTGGAGCCAGACACAAGGTTCGCTGTTTAGCGCAGTAAAATTGGAAAAGCTCATGGTGAGCTTATTACTGCTGAGTGTCGTGGCGGTTGCCGCGTTTAATATCGTCTCAACATTGGTGATGTCAGTGGCGGAGAAACGCCGAGACATCGCCGTATTGCGCACGATGGGTGCTAGGGCTGGCGGCATCATGGCTATTTTTGTCGCTCATGGGTTGGCGCTTTCGGGTGTTGGAATTACCGTCGGTGCCGTGGTGGGCGTGTTTCTGGCCACCAATATTGCCACCATTATCGCTGCCCTGGAGCGTGCGCTGGGCATGAAGCTATTCGATCCGTCAGTGTATTTTATCAGTGAATTACCCGCCGAGCTGCAGAGCTTCGATGTGGCCGTGGTGGTGGCAGCTTCAGTGTTATTGAGTCTTCTGGCCACTCTTTATCCCGCTTGGCGTGCAGCCTGTATCGCGCCTGCAGAGGTGTTGCGTTATGAGTAAAGTAGTACTGCAGTGCGAGGGGTTATCGCGCGTCTACGAAGATGGCGATCGCTCCGTTACCGTTTTGCGCGGTGTTGATCTGACGCTGCTTTCCGGCGAAAAAATCGCCGTGGTCGGCGGGTCCGGTTCAGGAAAATCCACGCTCTTAAATCTGCTGGGTGGCCTGGATAATCCCAGTAGCGGCCGAGTTCTGATGAACGGCAAAGATTTGTCTAAACTCGATGAACGGGCATTATGCCAGCTGCGTAATTCGCAATTGGGTTTTGTTTATCAGTTTCATCATTTGCTGCCGGAATTTGATGCGCGAGAAAATGTCGCCATGCCTTTATTGATTGGAGGAACGGTCCGAAAAGAAGCCTGGCTTATTGCGGAGGCAATGCTGGAGCGTGTCGGTATGGCGCATCGCCTGGCTCATAGGCCCGCGCATTTGTCTGGGGGTGAGCGACAGCGTGTGGCAATTGCCCGGGCGCTGGTTGCTCGTCCAGACTGCGTTTTGCTGGATGAGCCGACTGGAAACCTAGACCCCACCTCAGCAGGACAAGTGCTGGATTTGATAGATGAGCTTGGTCAGGATGAGGCTTCTTTTGTCGTGGTCACCCATGATCCTGCTATTGCCGCGCACATGAATCGTACGCTGGAATTGCGTGATGGCATTTTGCAGGAGCTGATGTGACCGGTACAGAGCGACTGCGTATCGCTGTGCGGTATACCTTTGCCTTTGGCCAAGGACATTTATCAGCGTTTCTGTCATCGTTGTCGATACTGGGGCTGGTGCTGGCAATCAGCCTGCTGATTATTGTGCTGTCTGTTATGAACGGTTTCGATAAGGAAATGCGCGAGCGGATACTGTCGCTGGTGCCGCATATTACGATTTACTCTGACATGCCTATTGTTGACTGGCACAAAAATGCCGAGTTGCTAAAAGCCCATCCCGACGTGGAAGAAGTCATGCCTTTCGCTCAATTCGACGCACTCATTATGCGTGGCACAGACATCGAGACTGTGCGCGGAATAGGTCTAGACCCCAGCCAAAATGGTGCTTTTGCGCCGCTTGTGCCCTATCTCGAGGCGCAGCAAGCGACCCATTTTCGGCAGCAGGAAGACGGACTCATTTTGGGCGCCGGTGTGGCGGAACATTTGGGCGTCACAGTGGGAGAGCGTGTGAACTTAATTGTACCCGGTGCGGGGCGCACAGGCGAACTCGGGCCTACTCGGTTTAAAACGGTTCAGTTAAGCGCGATACTCAGTACTGGAACTGAGCTTGATCAGTCTGTTGCCTTGGTGCATTTGGCGCTCGCGTCTGATCTGGCGGGGCTGGATGGGCAGGTCAGCGGTTTCCGCATTACGACACGTGAACTGTTTAATGTGCAGACTATCGCGTGGGATTTACAGCGTACCCTCCCTCCTGGTTTCTACAGTACAAACTGGATGATGACACATGGCAACCTCTATTCGGCGATACAGCTGTCGCGTGATCTGATATCCATACTGTTGTTCTCCATAATCGCGGTGGCTGCGTTTAATGTCGTATCCTCTCTCGTATTGGTGGTGATGGATAAACAGGGCAATATCGCGATTTTGCGCACGCTGGGCGCTACGGGCGCCGATATTGCTTGGGTTTTCGTATTACAGGGTGCCATGATCGGTTTGGTCGGTGTTTTGCTGGGCAGTGTTGCGGGGGCTCTGGGCAGTCAGGCAGTCCCCAGCCTTGTGAGCTGGCTGGAACAACTATTGGGAATGCGATTCCTCAACACGGATGTATACCCGGTGTCGTTTCTACCTATAGATCTGCTGCTGCGAGATGTCATGACCGTTGGTGGGGTTGCTCTGGCGATGTGCGTGATTGCAGCGATTTATCCGGCCAGACGCGCCGCAAAAATGTCGCCGGCACTAATACTCAGTCAGGACCGTTAAAGATTCTGGCCTCTCGCTTGCGTTTGCGCTCTTTCCAGAGACGTGCGACACGCCAGCGCCACAGTAAGCTGATTACAAAATAACCGACACATCCGCAAAACAGTCCGCAAATCAGGCAGCCCATGAGAAACGGCTTCCAGATTGCAGCGAGACTGTTACTCAGCCAGAACACACTCAGTTCAAACTCAACATTCTGCAGCGGAACATCGATAATCAACGCGCCAATTTTGTAGGCCATGAAAAACAGAGGGGCGATGGTAATCGGGTTGGTAACGAATACCAGTCCGACCGATAAAGGTAGATTGCAACGCAACAATACCGCCAGCACTGCTGCCGCAATCGTCTGTCCAGGTATTGGCATAAAAGCGACAAACAGCCCGACAAAAAATGCCATGGCAGCCGAATAACGATTGATGTGCCACAGATTGCTGGCATAGATCCAGTCCCCAAGAAAACTCAGCCCTTTAATCTTTCGGATGGTCGCAAGACTGGGAACGATTTTTTGAAGAGCTTCTTTAGGCATTAAATAGGTGACCGCAAGTGCGCTGTCATTGACCTTATGTATGTGATTGACTGGTTGCGATACTGTGCCGTAACCGGATCGCGATGACCAGTATTATGAACCGTGAGACGGCTATTATGCGCCATCATCGCTGACTTTCAAAATCCAACGACAGAGCCGAACTGCTTTGCGTTTAGGGGGTCGCTCTATGCAATCATGGATGATTGGCATGGTGTCAGGCACTATTTTTGTCGGCTGGTGGCCGTTTTTGCCGTCTTCGGTCTGGTGTGTCTTGTTCGCGGCTATTGCCTTGGTTGCACTGCGCTGGAGGACAGTGGCTGCGCGAGTGGCGTGCGGATTGGCCTGTGGTTGTTTTCTGGGCCTGGCTCACGGCACCGTATTGCTGCAGCACCGCTTGGTCGATGCGTGTGTGGGGGTTCCGTTGGTCGTCACGGGGACCGTGTCTTCGCTGCCCACCGAAAGTCGCATGCTCAACGATGGTCTACGTCAGCGCTTCGAATTTTCGGTGCGAGACATATCGCCATCGCGCTGCGTGGGGCCCTCAAAGCTCATTCTGTCCTACTATGGCGATCACAAGATTCGTCCCGCAGACGCTTGGCAGTTTGAGGTCAAGC
>CAJXTK010000013.1 GCA_913061115.1 uncultured Haliea sp. | reverse complement strand
CGCCCAGACCGCTTGATTGGCTTGATCCTGATCGGCAACAACCTGGTCAACATTTTCGCCTCAGCCGTCGCAACAGTCATCTCCATTCGACTGTGGGGAGATGCCGGCGTCTACATCGCCACAGGCGCACTGACAGTGGTCATTCTTGTTTTTGCTGAAGTCACGCCAAAAACGATTGCGGCACTGCACCCAGAAAGGGTGGCATTCCCCGCGAGCGTGATTTTGCTCCCGCTAATGACACTCATGAGCCCCGTCGTTGCAATGGTTAACGCAGTGACCAATAGGTTGTCGCGACTGCTCGGCTTTGATCCAAAGAAAGAGGCCTATGAACACGTGTCCGCTGATGAGTTGCGAACCATCGTAACCGACGCCGGGAAGTTAATTCCCGCAAGGCACAGAGAATTATTGATCAACATCATGGATCTGGTGCAGGTTTCGGTCGATGACATTATGGTGCCTCGCAATGAAGTGTACGGCATTAATCTCGACAACACTGACCAAGAGATACTGCTTAAGATCCAATCGACCGCGCACACACGATTGCCGGTCTGGCGCGATGACATCAACAATATCATTGGCGTGCTGCACATGCGCAGCATCAGCCGTGTAGTGAACGGGCTGACATTGGACCGGGTCGCACTGGAACGAGAGATGGAAAAGCCTTATTTTGTCCCAGAGAGCACGCCCCTACATACTCAGCTCATAAATTTTCAGGAAATGAAAAAACCTCTGGCTGTCGTTGTTGACGAATATGGCGAAGTGCGAGGCGTGGTCGCGCTGGGAGACATTTTAGAGGAAATCGTCGGGGACTTTACTTCCAATATGGCTGAAACAACAGAGAGTATTCTGTTGGAACGCGATGGCAGTTACATCATCGATGGCACAGAGAATATTCGCGACATCAACAAAACGCTTGGATGGTCTCTGCCCAAAGATGGCCCGAAAACGCTAAGCGGCCTAATACTGGAATATCTGGAGTCGTTCCCCGCTGCCCCTGCGGGGCTGACCATAGGCAACTACCGTCTGGAAATTCTCGAACTTGAAGGGAATGTTGTGCGGTCGGTGAGGGCTCAACCTCTCGCCTGATTCACCGGAATTCTGTCCGCGACGGTGCACTCCAAATCATCCAAGACTCCACGAACACATACACTTACATAAGTCGGATAGTGGTGCTTGCCTGACAGCGCTCACGTGCAAGACGCAATACTTCTTGTTTTTGCTCATTGGTGGACATGAACCAGTCGGTGATTTCCTCCGCAGAGCGGTAACACCCCATACAGATGTCATTCTCGTCCAAAGCACATATCGAAATGCAAGGTGATTTCGAATCATCAATGCTCATTCCTGCTCCTTGAGATGTGCACTATAAAGTTGACCGTTGCGAATGTAATGATCTGCACTGTAGATCAAGCCCAACTGCTGCTCCTGAGATAACTGAGACTTAATTTTAGCAGGCGATCCTAACACAAGAGAACCGTCGGGAATTTCCATACCCTCCGTCACCAATGCATTGGCGCCTATCAGACAGCCTTTTCCTACCTTCGCCCCGTTAAGAACGACAGCATTGATACCCACCAGTGAGCCATCTCCAATGGTGCAGCCATGCAACATCGCATTGTGACCCACCGTTACGTTCTTCCCCACTGTCAGCGGGAAGCCCGGATCCGCGTGCATCACCGTACCGTCTTGGATATTACTACCCGCCCCCACCTCAATACGATCAGCATCACCGCGCAGCACGCAACTGAACCATACACTGGCGTTCTCATGCAAAATGACATCACCGATAACCACTGCATTTGGTGCAATAAAATGTCCTTCACCCACCAGCGTCACTCGTTTATCACTCAGACTGTATTTCATGGTTGTTGTTTCCAATCGCGCTGCAAATCAAGACCCGCATCGTAGGCGACATTGGCCAGCAGCGCCAGTATAGCCGCGGTGACACCCCAAACATTGTCCTTGCCCACTTGATAATGTGGCACACGGCAAGACTTGCTGCCATAAGACATCGTCTCCAGGCGAAATATAGCGGGATCGCCAAAAACAGCCAGTGGCGCAAAAAATACGCTATCAAATTCGCCAAGATCAACCACTAAGTCAGGGGCGGCAGGCACACTGGCTACACAGGGGAAGACTTCAAAGCCAGTACGCGTCATCAGCGGCTCTAACTCTCCCAACGGCTGAATCATTCCCAATGACAGGCCGACTTCCTCCATCGCTTCACGTGTTGCAGTCTCCCAAGGCGAGAGGTCTTCCTCCTCGCGCTTACCGCCGGCAAAGGCGATTTCTCCGGGGTGCAGTGCCAGATGCATCGCGCGGCGACCCAGCAACACACGAGGCTCAGTTTCTTCAGTAAGCGCCACCAGCACAGCAGCCTGTGGCCACTGACCTTCTCCCAACGGTCGCTTCCAGGCCTTTTTATACAGCGGTAGACCTGCGTCGACACGCCGCAACAGCGCAGTAGAATGGATCATGAGTGTGGCAACTCAGTGGCCAACACGACAACATCCCAGGCGGGCTGTTCGTAAGGATGGGCATCCAGCAGTGCTGCTACTGCAGCTCGGATACATTCAGCCTCACACACCAATTCCACTCGATACTCCGCCACTTTTTTACGCTCGCCCTGTTGGCCCAAAAAAGGGCTACTGCCCTGCAAAGGCCGAAATTCTCCCTCACCAAGCACCTGCCAGCAGCACCTGTCGTAAGTTCCAATCCGCCCTCCCCCAACTGCAAAAATAGCGGTCTTAACCTGCTCTAAATGAGATTCTGGCACATAGAAGCACAGTTTATACATTACACACCCCGTGCCTGCCGCGCATAAAATTCTTGGGAAAATTGCTCCAGAACGCCGTCGTCAATCGCAGCACGAATCGCCGCCATGTGCTGCTGATAAAAATGCAGATTATGAACAGTGTTCAGCTGGGAACCAAGAATCTCGTTACACTTATCCAGGTGATGCAGATACGCACGGCTAAAATTCTGACAGGTATAACAATCGCACTCTACATCAAGTGGCAACGTGCTTGTCTTGTGACAGGCATTACGCAATTTAAGCGACCCGTGCGAGGTAAACAGATTGCCGTTACGGGCGTTGCGCGTAGGCATTACACAGTCGAACAAATCAATTCCTCGTCGCACCCCCTCCAACAGATCTGCAGGTGTTCCGACGCCCATTAGATAACGCGGCTTATCAACGGGCAAAATAGGACCCAGGGTATCAAGCACACTGAGCATCTCGTCTTTAGGTTCTCCAACCGACAACCCACCGATGGCATAACCGTCAAAACCGATATCGACCAGTCCGGCGAGAGATTCCCGACGCAATTGCGGATACATTCCGCCCTGCACAATACCAAACAGCGAGGCCAAACTATCTCCATGCGCAGACTTGGAGCGCAGCGCCCAGCGCAGGGACAACTCCATCGACTGACGCGCCTCTGTTTCAGTCGCCGGATAGGGCGTACATTCATCAAAGATCATGACAATATCCGAGCCCAAACTGCGCTGAATCTGCATCGACGTCTCGGGATCCAGGAAAACCTTAGCGCCATCAACCGGTGACTGGAATGCGACACCAGCCTCTGAAATCTTTCGCATAGCACCCAGACTGAAAACCTGGAACCCGCCTGAATCTGTCAGAATAGGCCCATCCCAACCCATAAAATCATGCAGATCCCCATGCTGCTGGATGATCGCGGTACCCGGACGCAACCACAGATGGAAGGTGTTACCCAAAATGATCTCGGAACCCGTGGCGCGTATGTCCCGCGGCGACATGCCCTTAACAGTACCGTAAGTCCCAACCGGCATAAACGCAGGTGTTTCTACTTTGCCGCGCGGAAAAACTAGCCGTCCACGTCTGGCCGAACCATCGTTGCCTAACTGCTCAAACTGCATGTCACACTGGCCGCTCATGGTTAACTCTGATCCTTCTGTTCACTCGTTATAAACATGGCGTCACCGTAACTAAAAAAGCGGTACTCTTCCTCTATAGCCTTTGAATATGCCGCCATTATAGTCTCCCTACCTGCAAAGGCACTCACCAACATCAGCAGTGTTGATTCAGGCAAATGAAAGTTGGTAACAATGGCGTCTACACTATGAAAACGATATCCAGGGTAAATAAAAATGTTGGTGTCCCCAACGAAGGGCTGTATCTCGCCGGTGGCCATACTAGCAGACTCCAGCGAGCGCACAGCTGTTGTGCCCACCGCAATGACTCGACCTCCACGCGCTCGTGTTTCTCGTACCGCTGCACACACGACCTCACTCAACTCGACAAATTCACTGTGCATCACATGTCGTTCGATGTCTTCTTTTCGCACTGGCTGGAACGTACCCGCGCCGACATGCAGGGTCACGGATACTCGTCTGACCCCAAAGGCGTCGATCTGTGCCAGTAAATCCTCAGTAAAGTGCAAGCCCGCAGTAGGCGCAGCGACCGCACCTTCACGCGCGGCATAGACCGTCTGGTAACGGTCCTGATCAGCACTGTCATCCTCACGCTCAATATAGGGAGGCAGGGGCATATGACCAATGTGCCGCAGAATCTCAGCCAGCGCAGTGCTGCCCTCACAGGACACACAAAACAGATCCCCCTCACGCCCGGTGACAGCCAACTGAAAAGGCCCGGGGTCACACTCTGCCGTTTCGCACAGATGAATCACCGACCCGGCCCGCGGAGATTTACTGGCTCGAATATGGGCCACAGCGGTGTGTGAACCCGTCAGCCGTTCAATCAGAATCTCCACTTTGCCGCCGGTGACTTTTTGCCCCCACAACCTAGCGGGAATGACCCGAGTGTCATTAAACACAAGTAGATCATTTGAATTCAGAAAATCAGGCAGCTCGTAAAAATGCTGATGACGTAAGGCTGCTTTAGCGCCGTCCAGCACCAAAAGCCTGCTCGCGCTGCGTTCAGACAGCGGGTGCTGGGCAATCAATTGCGCGGGCAAAAAATAATTGAAGTCGCTGCGTTTCATAGATAAAAAAGCCGGCGCTGCGCCGGCTCTGAGAAGCAAGCCCGAAAGCTTACTTCTCTTCTTCCTCGGCAGGAGCTGCTTCAGCAGGCGCCTCTTCTGCAGCAGGCGCTTCTTCTACAACAGCAGCCTCCTCTTCAACAGGCGCTTCTTCGACAGCAGCCTCTTCAACGGGAGCCTCTGCTAGAGCGGCTTCTTCCGCTGGCGCCTCAACAGCGGCCTCTTCTTCAACCACAGGCTTGGCAGGCAGTGTGACTTTAATCAAGTCTTCCGCCAACAGAATCCGTGCCTTTTCTTCGCCATTAACGGCCTTTTTATTGGCATCTTTAACAGCGTAACGCTCGTCACCACGTTTGTAGATGCTGTATTCAGCTGTTTTCTTAACTAATTTCATCGCCATGCTCTTTTCTCCCTAGATACTCAGATTAATCGCTCCAGTGTGAGCGACATTCATAGATTCAGTTCACATCGGAACCGGCGCGCAGTGTACAGGCAAATTTCCCCAAGGTTAAGGAAATTTATTGAAGTTTCATTTTAGATTGTTATAATCGCGCGCTGTGCAGGGAGCGTCGTCTATAGTGGCGTCATCCCAGCCCTCTTTGCCGGAGTGGTGAAATTGGTAGACACGTCGGATTCAAAATCCGATTCTCGCAAGAGAGTGCCGGTTCAAGTCCGGCCTTCGGTACCAAGCACCGTTTAGCCCTATATTCAAAGGCTTTGCCGCAACTGTGATTATGAGTTGGCACAAAATGGCACAAACTCATGGCACAAAACCTCCTCCTCAGACCCTCTGGGCATTGCTTCCGTTACATCATCCGTCTCTGCCACAGACACTGCTCCCACCCACCCGGAACACCCACGCGATCCATCGGCATTCAGCATGGTACACTTTTTGCCACAAATTCATCGCCACGACATAACCACATGCTGCATAGGTGAGCTGACTATATGAATCACTCGGACCATTTCGAATTCCAAGAAGGCACGGACTCGCGATTCGGACAAGTTTTCTCCGCCTACTCGAATGAAAGCGTAATGCCGCGAGTTTAGGCGCAGGATGTTATTCATCAATATTGCCATAGGAGCCACTGCCAGCTTTTTGCAGGAGGTGCCAGAAGAACTCCGAGACCACAAGAAGATCACCACCGAGCCCATGGAGATTCCACAGGACCGGATCGAGCAGATACCAGAATACTTGAATAAGGCGCCGTTGCAACAACCACTGAAACGACTAACGGAGGAGGTTGTATCCTTGTCGCGAAGGTGAGCCAGGGGCCTGTCGAGGATGTTCTGATCCTCAATGCAAGCGATGACGTTGCCGGATTCACCGCAATGACCACAAACCTCGATATCGATATTGAATACGCGATTGAGTCGCTCGGCCCAAGACATTGCGACGTTTTGGTCAGCGGGTGAGCGAACTTTAGTACCCGTGATTCCGTGGATACCGCTGCAGCGCGCTCTAGCCTCACTAGCGAGAAGGCCCGGTCGTGCAAAAAAACTTACTCTGACGAGCTAAATAATGTTGCGAATGAGAATGAGAATGTTTATCATTAGCGCCAATGTTGACAAAAGTGAACCGGGGAGGCCCCGGTCGCCGTCAAACAACGCGATTGTATTAATCGTTCAGCAAGGAGCACCACATGAATAGTCAACGCCTTTTTGGCCTAAGCCTGATCTTCATCAGCGCACTGTCACTCTCAGCTTGTGGTGGCGGTGGGGGTAACAATGATGAACCCTTTATCAACCCCATGGAACCGCTAGATCCGGTCGCCCCCCCAGTTGTTGACACAGACAATGACACCATACCAGACGTAACTGACAACTGTGTCAACGATCCCAATACCGACCAGGCTGACGCCGACGTGAACGGTGAAGGCGATGTTTGTGACCCTATGCCTACTACCTATGCCTTTGAAAACGCCAATGGCGCCAGCACGGTGTCGTACACGGGGCAGACCGCTCGTCAGATACTGCTGAGTGACCTGGTCACCAAGCTGAATTCACTTGAGCGCAGTGCAGACAATGTGCCTGCACAAGTGGCCAATGATCTCAACTTCTATATCTGTCTAGATGCTGACATTCGCGACGCAGACTATCCACCGACCTTTAAGCTTTCTGACGATGGGCTGATGATTGGCAACAGCACCATGGAGGCCAATGATAGGCTGGTCCCAGCGGATGTATCCAGCGGCAAGAGAATTTGTAATAAGATCGCGGGTGAAGATAAAGCGGATCATATTTTGGGCGGTGAGTTTTTTGGCGGAACCGCCGCAACGCCGCTGCTGCAGATTAATGAGTGGGTGGCTCTAGTCGCAGAGGAATCTGCCGACACCACCGACACCATTTCTACCGCCACGGGAACGGCTAATATCGGAACTCCGTCAATATCTGAAGATGGTCGGAACTACCGTCAGCTTCTTCAGAAATTTATCTTAGGCGCACTGACGTTCTCTCAGGGAACCGCGGATTACTGGAGCATTGATTATGGCTCCGATAGCAATCTGACATTGGCTGAGGGTAAGACTTATTCCGAGGGCGCCCACGACTATGATGAGTCCGTTGGTTACTTTGGTATGTCACGGGCCTACGGTATAATGTCTGATGCAGAGATCAAAGACCCCGGTTATGCAGATAATATCGTGGTTGATGGGCTGATTGATGTCCGCAGCGAATACAACTTCGGCAATTCGCAAAACTGTGCGAAGCGAGACTTAGGCTCGGCGGACAATGCAAATCCCACGAACTTTACAGGGGAAGTCGTCAACGCAATCATCATAGGCCGTCAAATCCTGAATAATGCGCAAGCTGATGCAACGGAAACATCACCGGGCAGCTTGAGTCCTGACGCGGCAGCAGCGCTGGCAGTGCAGATCGAGATCGCCGCACTGACGTGGGAAAAGTGCATCGCCGCCACGGTAGTGCACTATATCAACGACGTACAAGGCGATATGGCCAATTTCGTTGGTGATGAGTTCGCAGACTTGGATAATTTCAAGGATCTGGCCAAACACTGGAGCGAAGGGGCTGGTTTTGCACTGGGCTTGCAGTTCAGCCCGTTCTCACCTTTTCGTGACGCAAGTGTCCCAGGCATCGATGTGAATTCCTTGAAAACGATACTTCAACTATTGGGGACAGCCCCGGTACTGGCCGACGGTACGCAAAACGGTCTATTGTTCAATGGAGCCAGCAGTCCTGCTGCGGCTCGGGACGACTATCTGGCAAACTTGAATCAAGCTCGCGATATACTCCAAAAAGCGTACGGGTTCGATGCTACAAACGTTGCTAATTGGTAAGTCTGTGGAGCAGTCTTTAAGTAGGCTGCTCTTTCACTAGCAGGAGATCGGTTCTCCTGTCATTCGCTGCGGCGAAACTTCAGGCGCGAAAGCGCCTTTCTTGCGATCTAAAAGAGGGTATTCCACACCATGTCTTTCTGTATCAGAGCAACGCTTCTAACGGTATTCCTGGCACTTCCACTGGTGGGTTGCGTGGATGGCAGCACTGGCGGCTCCGAGTCTGACAATTTTGACGCGGACGCCTTTGACTTCACTGCCATGTTTGCCAACTATGCCGACAACATTATTTTGCCGAACTACGAAGCCGTAACAACACTGGCGACAGATATCGGGGCCGAATCTGGACCGATCTCAACCTATTGTCAGAGCATCGGCACCGCTAATGAGAGTGCCGCTGTTGGCGCAGCCAAGAACGCTTGGGACGACTTGATGCTGGCAATCCAGCAGACGGAAATGCATATCATTGGACCGGCAGCCAGCAATGATAACGCGTCGCAAAACCGTCTCAACTCCTTCGCCACCGGCAGCCTCAGTCTGTGCGGTGTGGACCAGTCGGTGGTGCAATCGGCGGAAAACGCCGGATTCGATATTGAAAGTAAAACCGTCCGCCAGCGCGGCATTGGTGCTTTAGAATATCTGCTGTTCAACCCAGACCTGGCACAAAACTGCCCCAGCCAGATCGTTGAAACAGCCGATTGGGACAGCCGGCCCGCTGAACAGCGCCAATTATTGCGCTGTGAATACGCCATCGTCGTCGCGACGGATATTGCTAACACCGCTGCAGGGCTGCGAGACGCTTGGTCTAGCGATGACGGCGATTACCGCAGCACCTTCATCAATCCGGCGAATACGGTCGACAGTCTCGAAGCACTGTCTGACGGGCTTTTCTATCTCGATTACGGTGTCGCGGATCTCAAATTGGCTATTCCCACTGGCATCAGCGATGAGTGTCTCGCGTTGTCTTGCCCTCAGAGCGTGGAGTCACCGTACAGTCAATACTCACTGGACAGTATCAAAGCAAACTTACAGTCCTTTAATATTTTGATGACGGGCGGATCCGGCCTGGGCTTCGACGATCTTATCGACGATGCCGGAGTACCTGCGCTTAACCAGCGCTTTGCAGATAATACTGCGGCAGCCATTGCCTTGATCGACACTGCCTCTGAGCCACTTTTTGAACAGGCGACGGCAATCGATTCCAGCGCCGCGGAAATGGAGTGCATGAATGACTACTTAAACGCTAACCCGAGTTCACCGGGGCGTTTTTCTGCGTGTACTCTTCTAGGCGCGATCAAGCTGATTGTCGACGACCTGAAAGTGGGCTTTGTGGCCGTGATTGATGTGGACTTGCCCGACAGGGCCCAATCCGATAACGACTGAGAGGAAATAACGTGAAACGTATCATCAAAAGTCTGTCTGCTGTGCTTGTGCTGGGTGCTGTGGATGTCATAGCGGCCGATGGCCAGAGCGACGACGCATTCGACAAGCAATTTATGGAGGAAGTCATCGTGTCGGGCGGCAAGGAGGGTGCTCGCACCATGTCCGGCTCCGCGTATGTGCTGGACAAGGCAGACCTAGAACAATTTGACTTTTCCGATCTGAACAAGGTGCTGTCAACGATACCCGGCGTCTACATCCGTCAGGAGGACGGCTTCGGATTGCGTCCCAATATTGGTCTGCGTGGCGTCACCAGTGAACGCAGCCAAAAAATTACCCTGATGGAGGACGGCATCCTGATTACGCCGGCGCCATACTCGGCCCCGGCAGCTTACTACATGCCCAATGTGAGCCGTATGAGCACACTCGAGGTTGTCAAAGGACCGGCGACTATTAAGTACGGTCCGAATAATGTGGGAGGCTCTGTCAATCTGGTAACGCCTGCGATTCCCGATGAACAAACGGGCTTTGTCGATCTGGGCGCCGGCAGCGATGGCTATGAGAAGTATCAGGCTTTTTTTGGCGACCGGATCGGTGATTTTGGCTATTGGATTGACGGGCTGCGCTTTGGCAGCGACGGTTTTAAGGAGTTGGATACGGGCGGGGACACCGGGTTTGAGCGCAACGACATTAACGCCAAATTGCAGTGGGTGCCGGACGACTTTTTAGGGGTGCCACAGCGCTTTATCTTGAAAGCGGGCTACGCTGATGAGAATTCCGATGAGACTTATCTCGGCCTGACGCAGCAGGATTTTGACAACAACCCACTGCGCCGCTATGCCGCCAGTCAACGGGACAATTTCGACTCAGAACACCGTCTAGTAAATCTGGACCACGGTTTGTATTTGACCGAATCGCTGACGATTGGCACCCAGATCTATTGGAACTATTTCAAGCGATCCTGGAACAAGCTGGACGGTTTTGTGGAAGGGCCCAGTCTGAACGACATCTTGGAGCAGCCTGATCTATTCCCGCGTCAGATCGATATTATACGTGGTGACATAAACTCTAATCCGGTGGCCACCGACACGCTGGGGGTTACCGACAATGACCGCGAGTATGAATCTGCCGGCATTCAGATGGCGGCCGACTACACCGTCGATTATGGCGAGTTTGCACACAACGTAGAAGCAGGTTTGCGCTATCACTACGACTCCATCGATCGCGACCACTTGTCTCGCAGTTACCTAATGAGCGACAGCGACATGGTCAGTGACGGGATTGAGCGCGGCAACAAAACGCTCAACGACGCTCACACTGATGCTGTCGCCACTTATTTACGCGATACCGTGGACTGGCGAGACTGGAAGTTCAATGCGGGGATTCGGTATGAGTATATCGATAGTCACTTCAATGATGAACTGAACAACCGTCAGAGCCGCAATTCTCAATCTCTATTAGCACCGGGCGCAGGAGTGTTCTGGCAGTATACCGAGCAGCTTGGTTTTCTGCTGGGCATCAATAAGGGCTTTTCACCCACTGGGGCTTCTGCCTCGAGTAATGTGGATGCAGAAGAGGCGATTAACTTCGAATATGGCCTGCGCTACGACACCGAAGTGCTGCAGGCGCAGGTGATTGGTTTCTTTAGTGACTACGACAATCTTATCGGGCGTTGCCGTGCCAGTGACAGCGGCTGTGAAGTCGGTGAGGAATTTAACGGTGGTGAAGTACAGATTGCCGGTCTTGAGGTGTATGGCAATTATCTTGTCAACGCAGGCGGAGCCGTCGAGTTTCCGATCAATGTCAGCTACACCCATACGGAATCCTCGTTTCAGACGTCGTTCGACTCCAGCTTCTCCCAATGGGGGAATGTCAAACAGGGCGATGCGCTGCCTTATCTGCCTGAAAATATCGGCCGGATACAGTTTGGTGCCGAGGCTGCGCGATGGGAGGCTTTCGCTGCAGTGAGTTATCAGGGCGAGATGAGGGATAAAGCCGGGCGAGGCAGCTTTGATGATGTCATCCACACAGATGAGTACACAACCCTCGACCTGTCCGTCTTGTGGCGACCCTCCGACGCCTGGTTGGTGCAGTTCACTGTTGACAATGTCACTGAGGAAGAAGCCATCGTCTCTTGGCGACCTTTTGGCGCGCGCCCCAATTCTCCACGTCTTTATCGGGGCCGTGTGAGGTATACGTTCTAATGCAGCGCAGACTGTCGCTATGATTGAGCTGGCAGACCTTTTTATAGCGCCGTTGCAGGGGCCAGTGGATCCAAGCAAACGCCTGTTTTGGATGTTCTTACTCAGCTCTATACTGATGGCATCGCTGGCGGTGAGTTGGCGTAACCGACAGTTTAATCTAGCGCGTCAGGTGTCTGCACTTTTTTCTAAGCAGTATTGGTTGCATCGATCCAACCTTACCGATGCCGGTCTGCTGCTGTTGAATCATGCGTTACATATCCTGCTAATCATTCCTCTGGTAGGCAGCTATTTGGCGGGCACGGTGGCTGTGGGTAGCGTGATGCAAAGCCAGTTCGGCGATGCACCAGACTTGCCGGGGTCCACACTTGCGGTGGGGATAGCCTACACACTGGTGTTATTTTTAATGGAAGACCTGAGCCGCTTCGGTCTGCACCGAGCATTCCATCGGTTTCCCTTGCTATGGCACTTTCATCGCACGCACCACAGCGCCACGAATCTCACACCACTCACGGTGCACCGCGTACACCCCGTGGAATCCTGCGCCTATTTTTTTCGCGGCTTCATTGTTTTCAGCGGGGTCAGTGGCTTATTTCTGTACCTGTTCGGCGGTCGCCTCAGCGGTATCGACATCCTAGGCGTAGACTGTCTTGGCTTCCTGTTCAACTTTTTTGGTGCCAATTTGCGGCACACCCCAATCTGGCTGGGGTTTGGCCGACTGGAGCGGCTCCTCATCAGTCCGGCACAACACCAAATTCACCACAGCGTTGCGTTGCACCACCGGGGCAAAAACCTCGGCAGCTGCCTGTCTATCTGGGATCGACTCAGCGGTAGTTGGTTGGCTTCCGGTGACTATCAGCAACTCGAATTTGGGCTGAGCCCACAAGCCGATATTGAGACTGCGCGCGAGGATAGGGCGCTGGGCTATCGTTTGCCGGCTCGTCTGACGGTGCCTTCTTAATTGGGTTGAGCCTTTACCATCCTGTAGTCTAAGATTGATCATCCAATCAGAGGCTAGGCATCGATATCAATGTTTCACTGGGAGAAGCCGCCGCCCGCGTCACGACGGGTAATGGCAAGAAGAACGCAATAAGGCCTGCGGTATGATCGGCGCAGGTGTACTTGATGGGTGCAATGGGCACTTGCGTCCGGCCTTCAAATGAGAATAATTGGCATTCTCAAAAAAACCAAGGACTTTCCACTATGCTTACTGCCTTCTTTGCCCGCCGGGCGCGCCACCTGCTGATCGCGCTGGTACTTGTTTCGCTCAGCCTTGTGGCGCCGGCATTTGCCGCCGATACCGTCAATGTCTATTCAGCCCGCAAAGAGGCGTTAATTAAGCCTCTGTTGGACAGGTTCAGCGCCGAGACCGGCGTCACCGTGAATCTTGTCACCGGAAAAGGTGATGCCCTGTTGACCCGATTGCAGGCCGAGGGGCGCAACTCCCCAGCGGATGTGCTGATTACGACGGATGCGGGACGCCTTTATCGAGCTCAGGAAGCCGGTGTGCTGCAGGCAGTCGAATCTGACACACTGCTGCGGGAAGTTCCCGCTCATCTGCGCAGTCCTCAAAACCAGTGGTTCGGGCTGTCGGTCAGGGCGCGTGCGATTGTCTATGCCACTGACCGAGTGAACGCCTCCGAGCTGAGCACCTATGAAGACTTGGCCGATCCGCGCTGGAAGGGACGTATCTGTATTCGCTCCTCCAGTAATATCTATAACCAGTCACTGGTAGCGGGTATGTTGGCGACGCAGGGTGTCGCTAGCACAGATGCATGGCTGGCCGCGTTCGTGCCCAACTTTGCGCGACCACCGCAGGGGGGCGATCGCGATCAGGTGTTGGCCGTCGCCGCCGGTCAGTGTGATATTGCCGTGGTCAACAGCTATTATCTGGGTGCTATGATTACTTCCGGCGAACCGACACAGCAGGCGGCGGCCGAACAGGTGGCAATTTTTTGGCCCAATCAGGACGGCCGCGGCACGCACGTTAATATTAGCGGAGCGGGCGTGGTCGGCAGCAGTAAAAACCGGGCCCAGGCCATCGCCCTCATCGAATTTTTAGCGCGCGATGACAGCCAACAATGGTATGCCGAGGCCAACAATGAGTACCCGGTGCGCCCTGATATTGCGCCCAGTGCCCTGTTGCAATCTTGGGGTGAATTCAAGGCAGATCAGGTGGATGCCAGCGAATTGGGGCGTGTAAATAGCGCCGCGCTGATGGCCATGGACCGGGCACGTTGGAAGTAGAGGCTACTTCCATAGCGGTCGCCGTCGCTGGCCCTACCCGCTGGCAGCGGATCGCTGGCACCGATACAGTGTGGCGCCTGTGTCTGTTACTGGGCGCGGCGCTTATCGCGCTGCCTGTAGTGGTTGTTGTAGCGAGCCTATGGCAACCGTATAGCCCCGTATGGCAGCATCTGCTGGATACGGTGCTGGCCGATTATGTGGTCAACTCCCTGTTGCTGATGGCGGGTGTGGGCCTTGGCACCTTGGTGCTGGGTGTTAGTTCTGCCTGGCTCACCGCCATGTGCGAGTTCCCGGGACGTCGTTTCTTTACTTGGGCACTGCTGCTACCCATGGCAATGCCTGCGTATATTATTGCTTATACCTATACGGGTCTATTGGATTTTGCCGGCCCCCTGCAAACCGCCTTGCGTGACACCTTTGGTTGGCGCTATGGGGAGTACTGGTTCCCCGAGATTCGGTCACTGGGTGGGGCGATCTGCATGCTCTCTTTGGTGCTCTATCCTTACGTCTATCTGCTAGTGCGCGTGGCGTTCACAGAACAGTCCACTGCGCTGCTGGAGGCCAGTCGCAGCCTCGGTCGCGGCCCCTGGCGCACGTTTTTTGGTGTTGCGCTGCCGGTGGCGCGGCCGGCGATTGCTGCGGGGGTCAGCCTGGTGCTGATGGAGGCGCTGGCAGATTATGGCACGGTGGATTATTTTGGCGTCAGTACCTTTACCACCGGCATTTTTCGCACCTGGTACGGCCTGGGTGAGCTGACCACCGCGGCCCAACTGGCCTCTTTGCTGTTGCTGTTTGTCTTTGTGCTATTTGCTCTGGAACGGCTTTCACGGCAGCGCCTGCGCTTTCACCATGGCACTGTGAGCAAAGCGATACAGCGCATTCCTCTGCGCGGTTGGCGCGCGGCTGGCACCTGTGCTTGGTTGGCGCTGATATTGCTGGCGGCTTTTGTCATACCCACTACTCAGCTGGCTTTGTGGGCTGGGACCCATTGGCGCAGCAGTGTAGATGCAGGTTTCATGACTCTGGTTAGCAACACGTTTATGTTGGCGGCGATTGCCAGCCTGTGTTGCTTGGCAGTGGCGCTGTTTCTGGCCTACGGCAAGCGGCTATTCCCGGACTGGCTGACGGTGGTTGCTGTGCGCACTGCGGGCATGGGGTATGCTGTGCCCGGTACCGTCATTGCAGTGGGGGTATTGATTCCGTTTGCTTGGCTGGATAATCATATCGACCTGTTGATGCAAGAAAACTTTGGAATGCCCACGGGGCTGCTGTTGAGTGGTTCGCTGGTAGCGCTACTGTTTGCCTACGTGGTGCGTTTTTTATCGGTATCACTGCAGACGGTGGAGTCCGGCCTATCGCGAATTGGCAGCAGCCTCGATGAATCTGCGCGTTCACTGGGCGCCAGTGCCGGCGGTGTGCTAAGGCGAGTGCATTTGCCCATACTGCGAGGCAGTCTGCTGACGGCGTTACTATTGGTATTTGTGGATGTGCTGAAGGAGTTGCCCGCCACGCTCATTTTGCGGCCATTCAATTTTAATACGTTGGCGGTACGTGCCTTTGAACTCGCCTCCGACGAGCGCCTCGCGGCCGCTGCCACGCCCGCTCTGGCCATTGTTTTGATAGGCCTATTGCCCGTCATTTTACTGAACCGGGGTATGACCGCAGGGGAGGATGGCCATGGCTGAGCATCTGAAACTGCGTGACGTGTCGGTGCACTACGGCGCTTTTACCGCTGCGCACAATGTCTCCCTGTCCCTGCAGGCGGGTGAGATCGGTTGCCTGCTGGGACCCTCTGGCTGCGGTAAGACCACATTGCTGCGCGCTATCGGCGGTTTTGAACCGCTGTCGGCTGGAGAGATAAGCCTGCAGGGGAGCACGATCAGCGGCGTCGGCAACACACTCCCGCCCGAACAGCGCCAGGTGGGTATGGTGTTTCAGGACTTTGCTTTGTTCCCGCACCTTGATGTCGGCCGCAATGTGGCCTTTGGTCTTAGTTATATGAACCGCTCTCAGCGCGCCGCCAGAGTGTCGGATATGCTGGAGCTGGTTGGGCTGGGTCAGTCGGGCAGGGCTTACCCGCATGAGTTATCGGGAGGTCAGCAGCAGCGCGTGGCCCTAGCCAGAGCACTGGCACCAAAGCCGCGTATTGTGCTGCTGGATGAACCCTTTTCCGGCCTCGATAGTGAATTGCGAGAGCAGTTGGCGGGCGAGGTGCGGCAACTGCTGCAGCGTAATCAGATGACAGCGCTGTTGGTGACCCACGATCAGCATGAGGCATTTGCCATGGCCGATCAGATAACGTTAATCAATGGCGGTACCGTGGTGCAAAGTGGAACACCTGACGATTTATACCATCGCCCCATCGACGCGTTTACCGCCGGCTTCATTGGTGAAGGGGCGGTGATAGCGGTGCAGGTGAATGGCGACGGGACCCTAGATTTTGGTCTGGGGTTGTTACAGGCTCCCGTTGCAGCGCAGTATGCGGGCCGCAGCGCGGGGCTTCTGCTGCGGCCGACGGATATTGCGTATGCCGCGCACAGCAGTGTCAGCCTGCCCGTTGCAGCGCGCGCGTTCCGTGGCGCCCAGTATCTGTATCAGCTGCAATTGCCCGATGGTCAGCTTATTCTCTGCTTAGCACCGGTAAGTACTAACGTTAGCGTGGGCGGGTTGCTGCCGGTAAGTTGCCATTTGGATGCACTCTCATTGTTTGAGCCGTCCTGAAAATACCGACGGTAGCGAGTCTGTGTCGCCGAATGCGTTAATTGGTCAGTGCCGTTTTCCTCAATCAGATCTTTTTGCTACCTTTCAAATGACCAGATGACCGCAGCCATTCGATAGAATCACGCAGTGTCTCTGCCGTATCTAGATACTTCAGGTCCAACGTTTTCTTGATCAGGCTGTCATCAGCAATAGCCCACTCCGTAGCATAGGTAACTGATTCGCGACTGAGAGGAAGCTCCAAGTTTACAAAACGGCTCAACACGTCGCCAATCGCACCGGCCGCTTTGAGAATACGGGGGCTGACTCTGACGCGACGGAAGTTTCGGCTGGAGACCTCTTCCATTACTTCTGCGTAATCTGTCCAACTGCAGTAGTTGCCGCCCATTAGGTATCGCGCAGGGGGACCGCCTCGTTCAAGCAGACCCAAGTGTGCTTTGGCTAAGTCTCGAACATCAATGATTTGAATCCCGCTGGTAGTCTCGAGCAGTAAGCGGGTCTTTAGGAATGTACGCAGGCCTATCATGGCTTCGCTCAGACCAGGGTCGTCAGGGCCCATGATGCTGCCGGGATAGGTCGTATAAATCGGTGCGCCCTGATCCTGTAGTTTACGCACAAATTTCTCACACTCGATCTTGGATCGTCCATAGCCTGAAAGCGCAGTACCCAGAGGCGAGCTCTCATCGACGCCTGAAACGCCACTACGAAATAACGCGGTGGTACTTGACACCTGAACCATGCGCCGGATGCCGCGCTGCCATGCACCTCCGAACACCAGCCGAGTCCCCAGTAAATTATTGTTCAACACCTTTTCGGAGTCACTGGCATGAACGCTAACCAACGCTGCGGAATGGACCACCGCATTACAGCCATTCAGCGCATTATTAACCGAGGCCTCATCAGTGATATCACCTTCAATATAGGGTAGATTTTCAAGTCCAAACGGCGCGAACACACGCTGCATTTTCTGTGGGCTGCGAACCAGCAGGCTGACGGAATGACCGGCATTCACCAGAGCCCTGACAGTATGGGAGCCGACAAAGCCCGTTCCTCCCGTAACCATAACGTTGAGCTTTTCCTGCGCCATTACAAGTAACCCTTACTTTGCACTTGAGTGAACATCCGTCACGAATGCGCGGTTTTTCGCCAAGCCAGTTATCCGCCCCAAATGAGGATGGATTCGTGGTGCTTACCCGGGTACGCGAAGAGCGATATCACCGAGTATAGACGCGCAGAGAATTCAGTTCTTCCTCAGAGGGCGAGTGCTCACATAAAAGGGCTCTGACACTTTAATTTGGGGCAAGAGGAGGCGGCATAGTAAAAGGGTCCACTGCCTTATAGAACAGGCCCCAAGTCAGCCGAGTTTATTTTAAGAGTTGTGAGGTAATGTCGTTATTAGGGTAGGGCAATTGGTCTACCGCCCACGCCATTGATTTCCCCGATGTAAATACCTGGTTTAAATCTATCTCTATGTAATTGGTGCGGCTGGAATAATTCGCAATCTTCATGCGATTATTTTTCAGATCTTTTAGGTTAACCCACTGCGTGTAATCAGAGACAACCTCGTTGCCAGCCTTACTTCTAGATACCCCCTTTGGTATATCCACGTTATTAAGCAAATGCGCCATTAATTGAGCGGCATCCGCGCTTTCATTAGGCTGGTACGCGAACTGGCTTAGATAGACTGCTCGCACAAAACGACCGGGTGGGGTGTAATCTGCTGATAAACCAATCAATCCCCCGCCCTGGCCAATTTCTGTAACATTAGAGCCATTGACAACGACTGAAGGTGTTGCCGTATTCGTCAGCGAAAGATAGTTGCGAATATTATTAATGTGCCAATCATACGTTGGAGCATTCGTCAGCACATTGGTTACGTTGTCATGAATGACCATTTGGCCCTTAACAAACTCCACAATCATGCTGTCACCGCTGCGATCGGTCAAAACAAAATGCAACCATGGTGGCGTTGGCGATCCCTTGATTTCACTTGGGTTATACCAAACCTTATACTTTGGCAATTCTGCTTTTAATTCTTTTACAGTGCTAAACATACCCAGAACTAATGTTCCAAAGTTGATAATCGAAACATACTCTTTGTCTTGAGGGGTTATTTTTTGATACTCCGTAAAGCCCGGTAAAAAATTTCCGCTGAGACCTAAGCCAACTTCGTTTTGACCCTCAAGAATTGCTGGGGATCCCTCTAACACAGCCGGGTAAATGCCTGCGAATGCATACTTAGTCGAGAGCTTTTTTGATGGCAGGTTTAGAAAATCCGGAGCGCTAATTAATACAGGGCTACCTTGGGGCTGAGCCACTAGGGTCCATTTCATATCCAAGGGCCACTCCATAGTGCGACCAGCAATAACCGTGCCGTCTTTAGCTTTCACGTTAATCGCCGTACAGGCGTTTGCTAATGGGGCACATATAAGTGACATTGCCACGATACTGCTGAGTAACTTCTTCATATGATGTCCAATAAATAGTTTTTGACTGTTATTAACATATACACTAATTGACCCTCCCGAATCAATTCATTCCAACGATTGCTTTCTTAGGCCCGCAGCTTAAGTGACGCCATGATGGTGGTGGTGCTCTGACGGCTTTTAAATAAAGGGGCTACAGCGTTAGAATGCTCGCTGGCGCTCGTATTCGGCACCCTATATAAAGAATGCTTAAGACAATAAAGAGATAATAATTATGTGCTTATCCAAATTAAAGCAGGGCAGACCCGCCTGCCGTAATCTGGGGCAGACCGCTATTTTGATCTGTCCGAGTCTGTCAGGCTGCAGTTAATCGTGTATATTTGTGGTTTGCCTTCGATTCGCACGGATGGCCAACATTGAGCTTCAGGACGTTAAAGATGACGAACATTGGTGCAAGTGTTAAAGAGCGAAGTATTCCGTTGATAGTGCGAACTGGTGTGTTGTGGGTCGCAGCCGTCGTGGTATCCTCAATCGCTCCGGCAGCAACAGCTGACGATTGGTCTCCCGAAAAAATAGCAGAATACAGAGCCGCTGCCGCAAAAGGTGAAGCATGGGCTCAATCCAATCTAGGCATTGCCTATGCAGACGGCATGGGTGTTCCTGAAGATGATGCTGCGGCTGCGAAGTTGTATACCAGGGCTGCAGAGCAAGGGCATGCTCAGGCTCAAAACAACTTGGGCCTTATGTATGACTACGGAGACGCTGTGCCTGAGAATGATGCGACGGCTGCGAAGTGGTACGCCAAGGCTGCAGAGCAAGGGAATATCGATGCGCAATACAATTTGGGTAACATGTATAGGTTCGGTGAAGGTGTGCCTGAAGATGATGCTATCGCTGCGAAGTGGTACACCAAGGCTGCAGAACAAGGAGATGCCCAGGCTCAATCCAATCTGGGTAACATGTATGACAACGGTAATGGTGTGTCTGAGAATGATGCCACTGCTGCGAAGTGGTACACCAAGGCCGCAGAGCAAGGAAATGTCGACGCTCAATACAATCTGGGTAACCTGTATAGATTCGGTGACGGCGTGGCTCAGAATGATGCCACCGCCCTGAAGTGGTACACCAAGGCGGCAGAGCAAGGGGCTGCGGGTGCTCAACTCAATCTGGGTCTTATGTATGCGAAGGGTGAGGGTGTGCCTGAGAATAATATGCCTGCGTATATGTGGATAAACCTAGCGGCAGCGCAAGGGCATGAGTATGCAAAAACACTGAAAGACAGAATCAAAGATGGAATGACACCTGCGGACATATCAAAAGCACAGGCATTAAGCCGTGAGTGTTTGGCGAAAAGCTATAAGAATTGTGGCTAGGTCGGCAGCGAGCTGTTTCTCAGAAAAATGATTCTTTTTTTAAAAGGGAAGTTCATCTCGGCTCCCTGCCGTTAAGGCGCGCCTTAGAGGAGCTTCAAAGAGAGTCCCTATATCAACCTCAGGGTTCCTGTTTGATCTGGAGAGATCACCGACCCACGGTGGCCAAAGCCTATCAATACACTGAATCAGTTAGGTCGTAATAGGAGAGATCAAACACACCAGCATCCTGCTTTCGATGGGTGAAATTCCAGTCGTTGAACCAATCATAGGTCGACCAGAAATTGGCCTGGTTGCGCAGTACCGCGTAACGATCTCGAAATTCAAGAAAATCAGACATTGATTGCACGTCACGCAGTTGCTGAACGAAAGCGGGTGTTTGTTCGACGTCGATTTCCATAAAGAGATTGGGAAAACCACCCACCACGTCCGGATATACGCTCATGGTATATAGGTCGGGAAGTTCCACCCCATTCTGAAAAAGAATCGTGTATTGGGTTTCATAAACGCGGTTCAGCACCAGGGTATAGAGCCGAGACTCTCTCCCCTGCTTGACTCTCATGACAATCATGCTTGGCATGTAGCGCGGAAACTTATAGTCGGTAGTGACGGTCATCGTCGAGATAGCCTCGACCCACTCGTCGAAATTAGAAACGCCCTTCTCAAGTGGATAAGGCTTCTTGACCCACGGATTGAGGTGGTCGATGGGTCCAGTAATCGTGGAGCCCATATGAGCTTCAATATTACTCACTACCCCCACAAGCGGATGCGCGGGATCGTTGTTCTTAATCGGAGACGGCTGGTCTTTTGCGGCGAAGCTTGTCAGGTGAAGTCCCACATCGCCAATCCCTTTACTCCAGCTGTTGCGGGTTTTTTCACGCATGTCTTCAGGTAGAAATAATAGGAAGTCGTCCTCAAATTCCTGCCGCAAAAAATTAAAGAAGCCTACGGTCTCAAGCTTTCCGGTGTCGCTTCCCCAGTATTTAAAGTGCGCCACGGTGTCGTAATAGATACGCTCAAAACCGCTGAAGCCCATGACCCACTGGCTTCGCGGAATCCCGCCCTGCCGCCCGGTCATGACCCAGGTATTGCTTTCATGGCGAAGGATCGTGAGCCAGGCATTCTTGTTTGTCTTATTCCCGTCCCAAAGTGCATCAATCGTGTAGCCGTCCGGAAAGAGCCGCTCTACTGCCTTCCCGTAAGCGGTGTCATAGGCTTCATTTCCAATGGGTGAGCGATCCATTAAAGCCTCCCAATCGCCGAGCCCCAACTGCGGATCGAGCACCGATACATCATGGTCTGGATCCATGAAATAGACCCAGAACTGGTCCTTAACCGCGTAAGTAGCGATCTGCCCCAGGCAAACAGGGCCTGAAGTAATCCCCGCTACGATGACCGCCGAGTTCTCGATCAGGAAGAGATAGCGGGACTTCTCTGGAATAGCTTGATACATGATGAACGGATTGCCCACGTCCCAGGGTGCATCAAAGCCTTCGGCCTTGGCCCATTTCCTGTCAAAAAAGACCGATTCCAAGTGGGCAATATCGCTCTGCCCAAGTTGCCAGATAAAATGATTTTTCTGAACGGGCCGAGACGTCATCTTCTGCAGTCGATAATAGAACTGCTCCACGCCCGCATAGGTCATCGGGTTGTCATAGGGGTGCGGAGAATCAATTACCACGACTTTCGGCGTGGGTTTGCCGGCTGCGACCTCTTTGAGTGAGTTGCCGGCTGTCTTTGAACGCACCAACTTGAAGAGCTCGCCCGTGCTTTCATCCAGCGTGAGGGTCGAGAGGTAGACATGATCAAAGATATAGCGGGAAACCAGCTGGTGTTGCGCATCGGGCTGATTGAAGAACGCCTCCCAGCGAGCCACGATCTCCGGGTTGGCCAGAGCGGAGGCTTTTGATAGATCCGCTTCGGTGGGTCCAGGTGAGCCGGCTGAGACCCACTGCTTAATCTGCGCTAGCTGCGACTCATCCAATGCCGGAAGCCCATAGGGCATACCCTCGGCTGGATTGGCGGTCAGGTGGGACGCGAGGGCGTCGGATGTACTCTGACAAGAATGTTTGTAGCGGTGATTGCTCGACATTAACGCTTTCCGCGAAAAGCCCGGCTGATTGTTCTGATGCCCCACAGTCACAAGTTGTGAGATCATCGATCCCGCTAGATTTTCGGTCGCATTTCCCCCTCGCGACACTATTGGGTAAAAACCATCCTTGCGCCACCCCTCAGTCGTCGCATGAACGTCCATCCCTGTTCGCTTAAAATTATCAAAATGTAACGAATAGGGGTTTCTTCCGAAGCCCCCTCGCTCGACAGCACGAAAAGAAGAAAGCTTCACATTGCAGGGCGAACCAATGCAGCCGTGACATGCGATGCACCGATTGTCAAAGAGCGGTTGAATTTCACTGGCATAAGTGGCCGATGCGCCGGGCGTCGGCTCTGCGACAGCCACCTTTTCACTGGTATTCGTCCCGGCGACCGAAGAACTCTCGCTGCAGCCTAAAGCCAGCGCCGAGAATATCAGCACGAAAAAAAGAGAGACGAATGGCTTGAGGTACTGAGGCATCGTTATGATTCCCTTGTTTAACAAGTTCGCCGTAAAATATTGCGATCGCTCTGGATTCAGTAAGGGGCAGAGTCGACGCCGCTTCGACTCGCCCGCAGAAAATCTGGCATCACGTCAAAAATACTATTGCTGCTCTTCATCTGGCCCTCGGAAAGCTGATCGGAAACGGCAATCGTCAGATTATAAGGAAAGTAAACTGGTTGTGTCGAGCAAATTGTCTAGTCCGGCCTGGTCAGTGAGGAGGCAAGATGATGCTCGTCTAGCGAGGGATAATGCGAAATGCCGCTTAGCCTTCAGTCGAGGATGGGGTCGACGCGAGTAGTTTATAATGCCCAGGTACTGACCGCAGTACTTCATTGCGGCGGGGGCGTGCGGCCTGGTGCCTAGTTCTGGTGTTCAAAAACTGATGTTGAAAAAGAGATCATAGGGCTAGGATATGTCTGCTAGACTATTCGGCCTTACTGATGGAATCACGCTATGGTTGGGCAGTTGCAGACGGTGCTGAATTGGGTTGGGTTTATATGCCTAGTCTACATGGCTACGTTCGCCATGATATATGGGGTTGGCATGGGATTATTCAGTTTAGATATTCCTCATCCTAACAGCTTTTTTATAGACCTATTCTTTATCAAGCTCGCCCTTTATCCTATATGCCTTATCGCTCAATACATCATATGTGGCAAGGTCACGATTCTGCCGTGGAGGCCATAGATGCTAGACGGCATAGGCGCTATTATAGATTCCATAGGGGACACTGCAGCGGCGGAGGCTATTGCATCGACTCACCCTGTATCGTGAGCAACCCAGGCTAGTCAATCAAGCTGCTCGCTAATGGGCGCTGCGCTATTGCTACCGATAATCAGCCGCTGCCTGCAAAATTAGTCTATTTTTCGCTCTTCTCAAGGTTGACCGGGGTAGTGGGCCTACCTATAATGCATCTCCTCGAAATTGGAGCCTAAATAATTCGGGCTTCGGGTGTCAGTGCCGAGGGGCCTGTCACAGTCGAGGAAGCTTTGATGCGGGGTGGAGCAGTCTGGTAGCTCGTCGGGCTCATAACCCGAAGGTCGTCGGTTCAAATCCGGCCCCCGCTACCAATTAGCACTGTTAGCTTTTGTAGCTATAGTGTGAAATTAAAAGCCCCTTTTTAGGGGCTTTTTTGTACATGGAGAAAAGAACCGGCAGTGGCGAGCAAAGATCAGCAAATTGCGGAGATGTTGCAATCCACTGTGGTTGCATTGGGTTACCAGTTATGGGGTGTGGAGTACACGCCACAGGGCAGGCACAGTATTGTGCGGGTTTTTATAGACAGCCCTGCAGGCATCTCGGTTGATGACTGCGCTGGTGTCAGTGCACAGGTGAGTAGCATTCTGGATGTTGAAGATCCGATTGCGGGGGAATACACGCTAGAAGTTTCCTCCCCCGGCATGGATCGGCTGTTGTTCAAGCTGGAGCAGTATTCCGGTTATGTGGGTGAGACGGTGGAGTTGCGTTTACGCAGTGCCTTTGAGGGGCGGCGCAGGTTCAAGGGTATTTTGAAAGGTATTGAGGGTGATGAGGTTGTGATTCAGATAGATGATCACGATTTATTGTTGCCTTTCGGCGCGATTGAAAAAGCGCGGGTACAACCCCGCATCTAAACGCGGCAAGTGAATTGGCGAGGCTTGAGATGACGAAAGAAATTCTGTTGGTGGCTGAGGCTGTCTCTAATGAGAAGGGCGTGTCTGAGGATATAATCTTCGAAGCGATAGAGCTGGCGTTGGCGACGGCGACCCAAAAGCGTTACGACGAAGAGGCGGACATTTTGGTCACTATTGATCGTACTACGGGCGATTATGTTTCCAAGCGTCGCTGGCTGGTTGTGCCAGATGATGAAATGGCGCTGCTGGGGACTCAGTTCACTACCGAGGAAGCCATAGAGCAGGATCCAAATCTGAAGCCCGGGGACATTTACGAGGAGGAGGTGGAGAGCATCGCATTTGGCCGCATCGCCGCACAGACTGCCAAGCAAGTGATTATTCAGCGAGTTCGTGACGCTGAGCGCGCACAGGTTGTTGACCAGTATTTGAGTCGTGTGGGTGAGCTTATTGCCGGTACGGTAAAAAAGGTAACGCGAGACAATGTGATTATTGATATGGGCAGCAACGCCGAAGGTCTGCTGCCGCGGGATCAATTGGTGGGTCGCGAGACATTCCGCGTTAATGATCGGGTGCGCGCCATTCTTAAGGAAATCAGCACAGAACCTCGGGGCCCGCAGTTAATTTTGAGCCGTTCATGTACAGAAATGTTGATAGAGTTGTTCAAAATCGAGGTGCCAGAGATTGCTGAGGAAGTCATTCAGATTCGTGCCGCAGCGCGCGATCCGGGCTCCCGTGCGAAGATCGCTGTAAAAACTAACGACCAACGTATTGATCCAGTGGGTGCGTGTGTCGGTATGCGCGGATCGCGTGTACAGGCGGTCTCCAGCGAGCTCGACAACGAGCGTGTCGATATCGTGCTGTGGGATGATAACCCCGCACAATTGGTGATCAATGCCATGGCGCCTGCGGAAGTTGAGTCCATTGTGGTGGATGAGGACAACCGCACCATGGATGTTGCCGTATCCAAAGACAATCTGGCGCAGGCGATCGGTCGTTCTGGCCAAAATGTGCGTCTGGCGGCTCAGCTAACCGAATGGACTATTAATGTCATGAGTCTTGAGGATGCTGCTGAGAAGCAGGAAGTGGAGTCCACTGAAGTTATTCAGGTGTTTGTCGATGCCCTTGATATTGACGAGGATGTGGCCGGAATTTTGGTCGAAGAAGGCTTTGCCACACTGGAAGAAGTAGCCTATGTGCCTCTGGCAGAACTGACTGCTATTGAAGGGTTCGATGAGGATATCGCAGAGGAACTGCGTGCACGAGCCAAGGGCGCGTTGTTGACGCAGGCCATTGCGTCTGAGGAGGAGGTAGGCTCGCATGAGCCGGCCGAGGATCTCTTAACCATGGAGGGTATGGATCGCCAGTTGGCCTACATCTTAGCTGGTCGTGCGATTGTCACCATGGAAGATTTGGCAGAGCAGGCAGTGGATGATCTCATGGACATCCCGGAGATGACTGAAGAACGTGCCGGTGAATTGATTATGACTGCAAGGGCACCCTGGTTTGCAGAGGCAGAAGAGTAACCTGAAATTGCACAATTAATTGCGCTACGACAGGATACCAAGGAGAGTATTGAATGGGTCAGGTGACAGTAAAGCAGCTCGCTGAAGTGGTAGGCGCCTCCTCGGATCGCCTTTTGGCGCAGATGAGAGAAGCGGGATTGCCTCACACGGGGGCAGAACAAGCTGTGTCTGATGAGGATAAGCAGACACTGCTGACTTACCTGAAGCAAAGTCATGGGGAGCCAGCGGATGCCCCCAAGCGAATTACATTAAAGCGAAAGACTATTAGTACCTTACGTACCTCCGCGTCGCAGGGTAGAAAAACCGTCAATGTCGAAGTGCGAAAGAAACGTACCTATGTAAAACGCGATTCGGAAGAGTTGGTCGATGCAGAGGTGCCAGTTGATGGTGATTTGGCAGAACATGATCAGGAAATTATTGTAGAAGTAGAAGACGTGTCTGCCCAGGCTGTGGCGGAATTAGAGGCTCAGGAAGCGGCGGCAGCTGAGCGTGAGCAACTCGCGGCGGCGGTCACCGAGTTAGAGGCCAGCGCAGAGGAAGATCCGGCTAATCTGGACCCAGAGGTACTGCGACAACGGGCAGCGGCGCGCCGCAAGCTCAAGGAAGCCAATGAAGCTGTGTCCCGCCGGGATGCAGCTGATGCCCGCAAGGCAGCTGAAGATCAGATCAAGGCTGAAACGCAGGCTGCTAGCGAGGAGAAAGCGAAAGAGGGCGGCAAGCGACCGAAGCGTCTTCATGAGGTGCCATCTGTCGCACCCGGTGGGGATAATGATAGCCGCAAGCCTCGCAATAAGCTGGCTCGTAATTCACCCGCTGGTCGGGGTAAGCAGCGTAATCACAATTTATCTCTGGCGGATTTGGATTCTGAACCGGGAGCGGGTCGTCGTCGCGGTGGTCGTAAGAAAATCAGAACCTCGCATGAAGAACATTCCAAGCACGGGTTTGAAATGCCAACGGAAAGAAAAATGCAGCAAGTCGAAATTATGGATATGAATTCCATTGCCGATCTTGCGCAGCAGATGTCAGTTAAGACCGGAGCAGTTATCAAAGAGTTGATGAAACTCGGTGTGATGGCAAATATCAACCAGATGATTGATCAGGATACTGCGACGTTGTTGGTGGAAGAATTTGGTCACGGCTTCAAACTTGTCAGCGCTGATGCGTTGGAGGAAAAGCTTGAGGAAGCCCTGTCACAGCGTGAAGGTACTGAAGAAACTCGCGCGCCAGTGGTTACGGTAATGGGGCATGTGGACCACGGTAAAACTTCGTTGCTCGACTACATCCGCAAGAGTCAGGTAGCATCAGGCGAGGCAGGGGGTATTACTCAGCATATCGGCGCCTACCACGTGGAAACCGATCGCGGCATGATTTCGTTTCTCGATACACCGGGGCACGCCGCGTTTACTGCGATGCGTGCGCGTGGAGCTAAAAGTACAGACATTGTGATTCTGGTTGTCGCTGCAGATGATGGTGTTATGCCTCAGACTGAAGAAGCAGTCAAACACGCCAAGGCAGCTAATGTGCCTATTATCGTAGCGGTTAACAAAATTGACAAAGAGGGTGTAGATCCCGAGCGCATCAAGAGTGAATTGGCCGCCAAAGATGTCATACCGGAAGAGTGGGGAGGAGATACACAATTTATTCATGTCTCGGCTCAAACCGGTGAGGGCGTGGACGGTCTGCTTGATGCGATATTGCTACAGTCGGAACTGTTGGAACTGACCGCTGCGCGCGACATACCTGCACAAGGTATTGTGATCGAATCCCGTCTGGACAAAGGGCGTGGACCTGTCGCATCGCTATTGATTCAAAGTGGCACACTGCGCAAGGGCGACATCGTTCTTGCTGGCCTGCAGTTCGGACGAGTGCGCGCCATGATGGATGAAAATGGTCAGGTAATCGATGAGGCTGGCCCCAGCATACCTGTAGAGATTTTGGGTCTGGATGCTGCTCCTGCGGCAGGTGATTTGTTTGCTGTTGTCGAGAGTGAAAAGCATGCTCGTGAGGTCGCCGATTTCCGACAGGAAAAGACGCGCAATATGAAAATACAGCGTCAGCAGGCCGCCAAACTAGATAACATGTTTGATAGCATGACGGCAGTTGGTAGGAAAACGCTCAATGTTGTGGTCAAGGCAGATGTAAGGGGTTCGCTGGAGGCAATTCAGTCGGCTCTCCTCGAGATCGGGAACGACGAGGTTCAAGTGAATATTATCACTGGCGGCGTCGGCGGCATCACTGAGACAGACGTCAATTTGGCAGTGACTTCCAGTGCGGTTGTGTTCGGTTTCAATGTGCGAGCGGACAATGCAGCGCGAAGGTTGGTGGAAACTGAAGTCATTGACATGCGTTATTACAATGTCATTTACGATTTGATCGACGATGTGAAGGCAGCTCTGACAGGCATGTTAGCGCCTGAATTAAGAGAAAATATTGTGGGTATCGCCGAGGTCCGGGACGTATTTAGTTCGCCCAAGTTTGGCCAGATTGCGGGTTGTATGGTGATCGAGGGAACCATTCATCGTTCCAAGCCCATCCGCGTGCTGCGCGACAGTGTGGTGATTTATCAGGGCGAGTTGGAATCATTGCGTCGTTTCAAGGATGACGCCAATGAAGTGCGTAATGGCACGGAATGTGGCATCGGTGTGAAGAACTACACTGATGTCAAAGCGGGTGACCTCATCGAAGTGTATGAAGTCAAGGAGATAGCCCGCTCTCTTTAAGCGGCGCTGTAATGAGTATGATTAATGGCTAAAGAATACGCCCGGACACAACGCGTTGCCGACTATCTGCAGCGTGAGTTGGCTTTGCTGATTCAGCACCAAGTGCGAGACCCTCGTGTTGGTATGGTCAGCATTACTGGCGTCGACGTGAGTCGGGACCTCGGCCATGCCAAGGTCTACTACACGGCGCTGGACAGTAATTCGAGCGAGGATGCGAGTGAGTCTACCGAGGTGCTAAACAAGGCCTCTGGCTTCTTACGCAGTCAGCTGTCCAAGGACAGCAATATGCGTACTGTACCGAATCTGCGGTTTTATTTTGACGGCAGTGTGGGTCGCGGCCGTAGTTTGGAAGACTTGATCCAGCGCGCGACAGATGCAGACCGAGAGTTAGGCTTGCACAATGATGACGAGTCGAAGAGCTAGCGGATGGCCAGGGTTCGCCGTGGGCGCCCGGTGGATGGCATTCTACTGCTGGACAAACCCCTAGGGGTTAGTTCGAATCATGCATTGCAGAGCGTTAAGCGACTGTATGAGGCTGCCAAGGCGGGCCACACCGGTAGTCTTGATCCGCTAGCCACTGGTGTGTTGCCACTGTGCTTCGGTGAGGCAACCAAGTTTTCTCAGTATTTGCTGGATGCAGACAAAGCCTACGAGAGTACATTCGTGCTCGGTACCGTCACCGATACGGGTGATGCAGAAGGGCGGGTGCTGGAAGATAAAGATGCCAGCGGCGTGACAGAGAGTAACGTTATTACAGCATTGCAAGCCTTCGAGGGCGACATAGAACAGATTCCCTCGATGTTTTCTGCCATCAAGCAGGGCGGGCAGCCCCTTTACAAGTTAGCGCGTAAGGGTCTGGAGGTGGAGCGCAAACCGCGCTCTGTTGTCATAAAGACGCTACAGCTGCGCGCTTTCCGTGGCGGTGAAAGGCCTGAGGCGGATATTTACCTGGAGTGCAGCAAGGGTACCTATGTGAGATCGCTGGCGGAGGATCTCGGTCGCGCAATCGGCTGCGGTGCCTTTGTTAGCGCGCTGCGGCGAACCAGGGCTGGACCGTTTGGAATTGAAGACAGTATGACCCTGAACGCCCTTGAGGCACTGAAGGGTGTCGGTGAGTCTGGCCAGCTGGACACGCTTTTATTGCCCACGGATGCCGCCTTGGGCGCACTGCCGCTGGTTCGTCTCAGTGAATCCAGCGGTTTTTACATGCGCCAGGGTCAGCCGGTAATGGTGTCAAATGGGCCCCGAGATGGTATTGTGCGCGTCGCCCTCGACTCGGGAGAGTTTTTGGGGGTTGGAGAAATGTTGGATGACGGGCGAGTAGCGCCACGTCGTCTCATTGTCACCGGGAGGTGACGCGAACCTGTCTGTAAATCTGCACGGACAGGCTCTTTTATTAATGAAGGGTGGTACGCCACCTAAGGCAGATTAAGCAAGAGGAAAGAACAATGGCATTACATGTAGAAAAGAAAGCAGAGATTGTAAAAGAATATCAGGTGGCCGAAGGCGATACTGGTTCCCCAGAAGTACAGGTAGCACTGCTGACTGCGAATATTGAGCAGTTGCAGGGGCACTTCAAAACGCATTCACATGACCACCACTCCCGCCGAGGTCTGATCAGGATGGTTAACCAGCGTCGCAAGTTGCTGGACTACCTCAAGCGCAAGAGTGTTCCGCGTTACAGTGATCTGATTAAGCGACTTGGCCTACGTAGATAGGCCACACCCTTGCCGGGGCGCTCATGGGAACGTCCCGGTGTCATTTTGAGAATTGGAGAATTAAAGTGAATCCAGTAACTAAAACATTCCAGTACGGTGGCCAGACTGTCACTTTGGAGACTGGTCGTATTGCTCGGCAAGCGAGTGGAGCCGTCTTGGTGACCGTTGAGAACACTTCTGTGTTGTGCACCGTGGTTGCGGAAAAAACCGAGCGACCAGGCCGCGATTTCTTCCCGTTGGCAGTTCATTATCAAGAAAAAGCCTATGCTGTAGGTAGAATACCCGGTGGCTTCTTTAAGCGTGAAGCCCGTCCTAGTGAAAAAGAGACACTGACGTCTCGTTTGATCGATCGTCCGATCCGTCCCTTGTTTCCGAAGGGCTTTATGAACGAAGTGCAAGTTATCTGTACTGTTATGTCTGCGGATAAGCATATCGATCCTGATATCCCTGCGATGATTGGTACGTCTGCCGCGTTGGCAATTTCCGGCTGCCCATTCAATGGTCCAATCGGTGGAGCTCGGGTTGGCTTTAATGAAGCCCAAGGCTACTTCCTTAACCCCACCTACGCACAGTTGGCAGATAGCAAGTTAGACATGATTGTCGCTGGCACGAAGGATGCGGTACTGATGGTTGAGTCTCAGGCTCAGGAATTGAGCGAAGACCAAATGTTGGGCGCGGTACTGTTTGCACACCAGGAAATGCAGGCGGTTATTCAGGCTATCAATGAATTGGTTGCTGACGCGGGTAAACCTCGCTGGGAGTGGAAACTTCCAGATGTCGATGAAGCACTAATGACGGCTGTTGAAGATCAGGTCAAGGTTGATTTGGGTGAAGCATACCGTATCACCGAGAAGGCAGTTCGTTACGAGCGTGTCAGTGGAATTCGTGCTGCGGCAATAGCGGCGCTGGCTGTGGAGGGAGGCCCTTCTACAGACGAAGTGAAGAACATCTTCAAGAAAATTGAAAAGAGTTTGGTACGCAAACGCATTTTGTCTGGCGAACCGCGTATTGACGGCCGTGATACGCGCACTGTGCGTCCCATCGCGTGTGAGGTTGACGTACTCTCCAAGGTTCACGGTAGTGCTCTGTTTACACGTGGCGAGACACAGGCTATTGGCGCGGTAACACTCGGTTCTACGCGTGATTCTCAGATAATCGATGCGTTGGAAGGCGAGCGTAGAGATCCCTTTATGCTGCACTACAATTTCCCTCCGTATTCTGTCGGTGAAGCAGGTCGTGTTGGCTTTACAAATCGTCGCGAAGTGGGTCATGGTCGTTTGGCGCGTCGTGGTCTGACCGCTGTTCTGCCGACCAATGAAGATTTTCCCTACACTATTCGTGTCGTCTCAGAAATTACGGAGTCTAATGGCTCCAGCTCCATGGCCTCGGTTTGTGTTGGTTCCCTGGCATTGATGGCTGCAGGCGTACCTTTGAAAGCGCCTGTTGCCGGCATCGCGATGGGTCTGGTAAAAGAAGGTAACCAGTTTGCTGTGCTTACCGATATATTAGGTGATGAAGATCACCTTGGTGATATGGATTTTAAAGTGGCAGGAACTGCAGAGGGTGTGACTGCGCTGCAGATGGACATCAAGATTGAAGGCATCAATGAGCAGATCATGGAAGTCGCATTGGAGCAGGCACAGGTTGCCCGTTTGCACATCTTGGGACAGATGAATGAAGTGCTGCCAGCAGCTCGTACCGTAACATCTGAAAATGCTCCTAGCATGACCACACTCAAAGTTGATTCCGATAAAATTCGGGATATCATCGGCAAAGGTGGAGCGATGATCCGATCGATCACTGAGCAGTCCGGTGCGACGGTCGATATTGATGACGATGGTACTGTGCGTATCTTTGGTCAGGATCAGGCTTCGCGAGATGCGGCAGTAGCTTTAGTTGAAGAGATTACAGCTGAAGCAGAAATTGGAGCAGTGTATGAAGGAACGGTTGCACGTATCGTAGACTTTGGCGCCTTTATTAATATCCTGCCAGGTAAGGATGGGCTAGTACACATTTCGCAGATTGCGAATGAGCGTGTAGAGAATGTGTCTGATCATCTTAAGGAAGGCGAAGTTGTGCGAGTCAAAGTGCTGGATGTAGATCAGCGCGGCCGTATCAAGCTTTCTATCAAGGAACTATTGGAAGACGAGGCTTCTGCTGTTGAGGCAGTGCCGGCTCAGGA
>CAJXTK010000012.1 GCA_913061115.1 uncultured Haliea sp. | reverse complement strand
GTATACGCGTCGCGGCCGTGATGGCGCATGTCGGATTTCTAGCGCCGGATCGCGCCGGAGAAGTATTCGACGCATTTGCCGCCAGTTGGCTGGAGAAGCCAGTGGCCGCGGCACCTATCGCCGCCCTCGATCTGTCGACTGGAACCGTGCCGGAGGAGCTCTTGGATACCTACTGGTCGATTGTCGAAGACGGCGTGGCGGGAAGTCTCGACGCAGCTTCAATCACAGAGCGAACTGCCGGATTGGGAGGACTGCAGAACGAGGCCTTTCAAGACCGGCTTGTGCGGTCCTCGATGCAGTATCCGGGAGTTAAGGAGATTGCAGGACGTTCGACGCCTCCCAGTGTCAGATTGCAGACCTTGGCTGCGTGTCAAATCGGCTCGATCGGAAGACAATATCATGACCTGATCGTCGACAACGGATTCGATCTCGAGGTGCTCGACGGTCATGCACTCGGTTTGTCAAAGCTCCCACCCCCTCTTGACTATCTCAACGCGCGCAATCTGCAGACCCATGATCTGTGGCATCTCGTCGCGGGATACGAGACGACAATTCTGCATGAGTTCGCGATCGCTGCATTTCAGCTCGCGCAGTTCGGTCACAGCTACTCGGGCAATTTGATGGCGGTGATGACGGGGGTTGCCGCGTTGAGTCCGGCGATCGGTTTTCCAATCTTGATGGATGCCGTGCTCACCGCATGGGTGCATGGGCGCGAAACCTCACCTATGATCGGCATACGCTGGGAAGACTCATGGAACCGCAGCGTGAAAGAGATCCGCGAAAGCTATGCAATCTTGCCCTACGAGACTCCACACCCCGCGAATCTCATCGAACTTGGAGCCGCGGAAGCCTGAAGACGGCTTGGACCTCGAACAAAGTTGTGTATGTCGTCGACTGGTAACAACACTCGGCTTTGACAAGTTAAAAAACTCTGGCTGCAATAAATCCGAACCTGTGTATGGCGAATTAGTCATTCACTCATGCAATCAATGATGTAGCCGTTCGGCCCCAGTTCGGAAGTTCAGTCCAGAAAATCACTTAGGATTCTTCCACTAACTCCAACCGAACTCCCAGACCGATCCGCCCTAGATTCGGCATACGTTCGGTCTCGGCCACACCGCCCTACTCCATTCCTCATTGGATAAATTGCTCTCCACAGCATGCGCGAAAATTGAGGCTTCTCAGATATTGATTTGCCTCATTATTGTCAGCGCACAACTTTGGCGGCGAAGGTGCGAATCTCCTCTACAAATTCCGTGGGACGTTCCATGGCCGCGAAATGTCCACCTTTGTCGAACGTATTCCACTGCACAATATCGCTGTACACGTTGTCGCACCAAAGCCGCGGAAACAACATTAACTCTTTGGGAAAGCGCGCCACTCCCGTGGGGACAGCAACTGGTGCTTCAAGAAATTTCAGTCTGGGGTTCTGCGTTACCTCGTAGTACAAGCGCGTTGAAGAACAAATACTTTGCGTGAACCAATACACGGAAATATTGGTGAGCAGATCATCCTTATCAAGAACCGACTCGATGTCACCATCGCAATCCGTCCAGCTATGAAATTTTTCTGTAATCCAGGCGCAGAGCCCGGCCGGTGAATCATTGAGACCTACGCCTAAAGTTTGTGGCTTGGTCCCCTGAATTTTCTGGTAGCCGGTTTCCATCTGCTCAAAGTGTGCCATGGTTGTCAGATCAGCAATCTCCGAAGCGGACAAACCCTCGTTGGGATCAGCGGTCGTGGGGAATCCAAAAGGCATATTGAGATGAATGCCGTAAAGGTGCTCCGCATCGATACAACCGATATTGGAAGTGATAAGCGCACCCCAGTCGCCACCCTGTGCTATGTACTTTGAGTATCCTAGGCGCGCCATGAGTTCGGCAAACGCTTCGCCCATTGCCAGCGTATCTACCTGTTCTGTCGTTGTAGTGTCGGAAAAGCCGTAGCCAGGTAGTGACGGGCAAACAACATGGAAGGCATTATCGGCGGTTCCACCATGCGCCTCGGGGTTCACGAGTGGGTCAATAACGTGCAGAAATTCTACAAAGCTACCTGGCCAACCGTGACTAATGAGCAGTGGCGTCGCGTCTGCATGTTTCGACTGAACATGCACGAAATGAATATCGATTCCCGCAATTTCCGTCTTAAACTGAGGGAAACGATTGAGCCGTGCTTCGTGTTTCCGCCAGTCGTATTGGTTGCGCCAATAGTCACAAAGAGACCGGATGTATTCTGTCTTTGCACCGTAGCGCCAGTCAGTTCCTGGTATTTGATCGGGCCAGCGAGTGAGATCCAGGCGGCGCTTTAGATCTTCGATGTCGGCGTCGGGGATATCGATGGTGAATTCTGCTATTTGTGCATTGAGTGCCTGCATTTATTTTCCTGAGTGCTGATAGAGATGCATTAGATAGTACAGGGGATGCTGCATCATCTTCCAGTGTACCGACAAATTAACTATTTACGGTCAGAGGAATCCAGCCTCAGGTCTCAAGCGAATGGCATTGCGCTGATCGGTGAGTTACCTCTAGCCACCTCAGTATGAATAAACCGTGACTCATGCCGGAACTGTGTGTCCCGGATGAGTTATCCGCCTAGAGATAGAGACTTAGAAGTTGTAGGTAAGCTTAATGCCGTACATCCGTGGGCTAGTCAATGCCTGTGACTGAAGCGTAGAAACGGTGCTGGGCCGCTCGTTGTAGATGGATTCCCTGTCGTCTGAAATATTTTTCACATACGCCGTAGCCTCCCAGATATTATCTGGTGAGAAAATATTCAGCCGTGCATCCCACTGGCCATAAGCTTTCAGCTTATCGTACTCATCATTGTTAAAGGCATTGGTATATTGTTCACCAACGTACTGGTAACTCACCATTGCACTCCAATCAAAATCAATAAGTTCCCACTGGTAGACTAGGTTAGCCGAGGCCTTATACTGTGGAGACAGCAAGAACTCATTGCCGCTGAGATCCTGTTCTTCCGTGCACAGAGGCGCTAAGTCGTTTCCCTGCTGCAACGGTCCGAGCGCGCAGGCGACAGTATCAACCGAGTCGTAATCTTTATACTCGGTCTTGTTGTAAGAATAATTCGCGCTAAACATTAAGCTGTCGGTCAACAATGCCATCAGCTCTCCCTCCAATCCCCAGGCCGTAGCATCGGAAGCATTTTCAAAAACGGGCGTAGCCACACCGTTAATAAGTTCCTGTTTAAGTACCTGCAAATCCGTGTAGTCATAGTAATAAGCTGACGTGCTCAGTTTTAGACGATCATCAAGCATCGTGCCCTTATAACCTATCTCGTAAGAGATAAGCTCTTCAGGGTCCACGGTATTGACATCAGTCGTCTCGTTTGGCGCCATCAGGTTAAAACCACCCGAACGATAACCGGTCGCGACAAAACCGTAGAGAAAGTGATTATCGGTTACATTGTGATCCAGCCCGATGCGCCAGGTCACCTGATCCCAATCATCATCCGCGTTGCGCTGGCCTGGGTCGCCGACAAACTGCACAAAGGTTTGATCCGAACCCTTTTTTTCATCATAAGAATAACGTAGCCCCACATTTACCATGGTACTAGCGGTCCAGTCCCAGTCCATTTGACCATAGACTGCATAAGCATTGGTCTTCAGCTCGGAGCGCCCGTTAAACAAGAAGTTGTCCTCACTCACTGGCCCCTGAAATTGACCAAAATAAGCATAGGTCGTCATAAGCTCGTCATTACCTTCGATAAACTGCAGTGTCTGCTTCTCATCACTGTTGTAATAATACAAACCGCCGATAAAGTTAAGGCTACCGTCTAAATCGGTAATCAACTGCAGTTCGTTGGAGTACGAATCATTCTTTTGAGTGAAAGGCCGGGTGGTCATGGCTGGCGTCAAGCCGAATCCGGTCACGTCTTCAACCGTCCCCCCCCCTAACGCGGCCAAGTTCGCCAACTGGCCCCAGTTCAGGCCGGATTCCGATGCCTTCATACCATCGGCATCAAAATCAGACTTATACTCAAATTGAGAATAGCCAGCGGTGTATTTGAGCGTATATTGTTCGAAGTTATATTCACTGATAAAGGTCGCTGAATTACGATGCAAGTCAACATAGGGGTCGAAATCAACGGATATTCTATCCACATTGTCTAATGCCGGATTTTGACGAGTCGCACCCTGCTGGCCATTGGCAAAATTCTGGTTTGGAAACATCCCAGAGAAGTTAGCGGGCCTGCCATCACTGACATAGTTTATCGGTTGAATAAAATCCGTTGACCAAGGGTCTAGTACATAGGGTTGTGTGCCTTTGCGATCAGATTTGACCCTAAACACCTTGAGTGAGTTGGTCCAATGAGCAGTTGTATCGTGCTGTAAATGAACGGTGCCATACACGCTGTCTTGTTCATCGAAACGCTTGTCGCTGCCTTCATTCTTCTGGAAGCCTTCACGCGTGATCGTTGAAAGCGCCACTAATGCCGATAAATCCTCGGTGACCGGGCCACTCACTAGCCCTTGCAGGACTAGGTAATCATAATTGCCTGCTTCGACAACCACCGTGCCGCCCCAGGCCTCATTATTAGGCTGTGTGCTGATAAAATTAACCGCGCCACCAATGGAGTTTCGGCCGTATAGGGTACCCTGCGGCCCCCTAAGTACCTCTACTCGGTCTATATCCAGAAAATTTGAATAGCCAAAAATATCGGTTTCGGTGGTATACACGCCATCCACATAAATGCCGACACCGGGGTCAGACCCTAGGGCCACGGTGGAACGGCCCACACCTCGAATGCTGACTCTGCTCGGTGCAATCGTTAGTGATGGTGTGTGCCGTGCGATATCAGCACCGGTGTCGATGCCTAGTTGGTTTCTAATGCTTTCATCGAAGGAACTTAATGATGCGGCCGTGTCCATCAGGTTACTTTCACGTTTGAACGCAGTAACGACGACTTCTTCAAGCACCATCTGCGCCATCGAGTTAGCAGACAGGCTGGTCAGAGCGGCAAAAAGTATCGTACGTTGGTATTGGTGCAGTGGGTGCTTCATCAGCATAAATCCTTTAAGAGCATGATATTTTCCAAGATACGCATTATCATTGGTGCGATCTGGCTTTGTTTGCCAAATCCATATTAAACTTGACTGTAAACAAATTTCATGAGATTTTGCCACGTTATTTGTCAGAAGACAAGTTTAATAAGCTGCGTTAGAGGAGAGCTTATTCCACTGTAACTCCAGCTCCTAAGCAGCAGAGCATAAGAGCCAAAAATGCCCCAGAACAAGCAAACCAAGCCCGAAACGCCGACAAAACGGACCCGCCGAGTGCAGGAGCGAGCTGAAATTACCCGTGCCAAGCTTATTAAGGCGGGCACGGTGATGTTTTCAGAGCGCGGCTTTGACGGAGTATCTGTGCGAGACCTTGAAAATGCGGCGGGAGTTAAGCGCAACCTGCTGGCGTATCACTTCGATGACAAGGATACCCTGTGGAAAAGAGTTACCGATGACATCTATGGACTAATGAAAACAGAGTTCGATCAGCGCCTGCTCATTAGCCAGGAGATGTCTGGCCGTAACAGCCTGGCCTTCGTAGTGCGTTTTTATGTGTACTTTCATGCCCGCCATCCCGAGTTGAGTCGGCTGGTAGCACAGGAAGCCACCCAGCATAGCTGGCGCACCCAGTACATGATCGAGCATCATATACGGCCCGCCACAGCGGCCATGGAAAAACTGGTGAACGAAATCCAGGGGCTTGATAGAGATGCGTTTATTCACTGGTACTACATTATGATCAGTGCCACGTCCACGATCTTCTCTTTTGCCGCCGAGTGCCAGGACCTGTTTGACGTAGACCCCTGTGAAGACAGCATGGTCGAGGGCCATGCTGATATGCTGGTATCCATGCTGCTGGGGTCAGACAAATAAAGGGCTATGCCATTTAGTTTTTAATAAACGAATCGTCCGGCGTGCACTTAAAACAGCGTCATGCATCCGCAGATTAAAAAGCAAGTGCCATCTCGTAGCGAAGCCTTTGAAAACGTTCTGTATTGTCCACAGCGGCGTCCACCAAATTTGACATTCGCTGCGGTGGTTCTGCCAGAGTCGTCGCTTGCATTGAGGACCATGACATCATTGGCAGGATATTGGGGCATCTCAGGGATAGGAAACAAGGCAGCCCTGCCCTGCTTCACTGAAAAAACGCGTTATCTTTCTCCAGCTTACTGATGCAATTCCGCACTCTCCGTGCTCCTCACAATCGGACTCTTTTAGTCGCCCCCCTATACTTCTTCACGCACAGCCGAGGGCGTGGTTGCCGACCAACGTTTAAATGACCTGCGAAAATTGGCCGCATCGCTGAACCCCAACAAATTAGCGATCTCCGCAACGGGAAGATTAGTGCCCTGAAGATATTCCATGGCGAGGCGATAACGCAACTGATCCAACAAGTGCTGATAACGGTTCCCTTCTTTTTGCAGATGACGCTGCAGCGTACTTTCACTCATGTGCAATTGCGTTGCCACTTTGGCGCATGTTGGAAACTCAGATCCAGCTTGCAAAAGAATTTTCTGCACGCGTTCGCTCACCATGCCGCCGTTGCTGTCGCGTGAAACGAGGCGGTCGCACTCCCGTCGAAAAATATCGCGCGCAATAGGGTTGGACGTTGAAATAGCCAAGTCGAGATTGACGTAATCAAAAAACATGGCGCTGCGCAACGCGTTGAAGCGTACTTCCGAGTCAAAAATTTTGTGATACAAACTAATATCACTTGGCGGCGCATAGCCTAGCTGAAGATTGCTGGTGGCTGTGTAGCGGCCGAGTAAGATGCTGCCGCTATTGATGACCGCTGCATAAAGCACCTCTGTATAAAAACGCTCTAGCACTTCCGGGAGGTGGCTGGCCTTAACCCATAACTCCAATGCGGTGTCGTGCCTCTGCAGCTCAATGCCAATGCTGGGCAATATTATCCTGTTGTACCGCACCAATAATTTGAGCGCGTCACCAATGGTGGCACTGGCCATCATTGCGTAACCGAAGATACCCTGAGATGCGATGCTGATTTGGCTGCCAAATTTCAGACCCAATTGGCTGTCCTTAGAAATCTCCAGTGCATTGATACAAGCGGTATTAAGTTGCAGTGCTGTAAGATTAATTGCGGCCTGCGGATCAGCATCTTCCAGCCCTGTTCCGTCCAATAGCTGCGCTCGTGACACGTTGTTTGGTTCCAATACCTGCAATAGTGTTGATATATAGTACGAGTGCATCGCGCCGCCTGTTGGAGGTATATAACCCACTAAATGACTGTATTTAACTCGTATATTGAGGGTATTTAACTCCTCACCTGACTGTATATAACTCCTGTTCATAGGAGTCTGTCAACTAGAATACACATTCTTAACCAACCACATCCATTGGAGCTCCGTTATGTTATCGACTACGCCCAACATTATGCAGCCCGCCGAAGAGGCAAATAACCGCTCGGGCACTTTTGCCGCGAGCACATCCACCGGTCAGACAGCCAGTCAAACAACGACGCCAGCCAATGTGCAGATTCAGCCGCGCAATCGTTCTCATGATATTACCGCGGCACTAGGAGGTGAGTGGTTGGCTGATGACGCGTTTCTGACTGCAGCATTCAATGGCATGTCGATAACGTTTCCGGCTGGGGAAAAATTCTTTATTGATGCCGTTAGGCATTACAGGGACGAAATAACTGATCCAGAGTTGCAAGAACATATTCGTGGGTTTTGTGGCCAGGAAGGTTTTCACCGCCGGGAACACCAGCTGTATAACGAAACATTGTGCGAAGCGCGCGGTTATGACTTGCAAAAACTCGAGGGTAAGTTAACTAAGCGCCTGGACTGGGCAAGGAAAAATCTCCCCCCCATACAAAACCTGGCGATCACTGTCGCTATCGAACATTTTACCGCGGTATTGGCAGAACTTTTGCTGAGCTCTGATTCGATTATGAACAAGGCCGAACCTTCAATGCGCGAACTGTGGCGCTGGCATGCCGCTGAAGAGATGGAGCACAAATCGGTGGCGTTTGACGTATTTCGCGCAGTGGGAGGTAGTGAAGAACTTCGCATCGCTGTCATGAGGCGCGCGACATTTTTCATTGGCCTGGAACTGGCACGAGCGCTGTTTTATATACTGCGCAAAGACGGACAATTATTGAATTTACCGCTGTGGCGCAAAGGCTTGGCTGGACTCTTCGGTAAGCAGGGAGCCTTTAGTGGAGGTTTGGCTTTGTATAAAGAGTTTTATGCTGAGGGCTTTCATCCCTGGCAGCAGGATACGCAGCAATTGTTGGTTGATTGGGCCGGGGATACGCCGGTGGCAGTCAGTTAAGCTATGAGTAGGTCAGAGCCCTCTTCACTGTATCATTTAGATTGATAAAAGGGCTTTGAAGACGCCTTGCCGGGACGGAACGACCCAAGTAGCAATCGAACCCGCTGACTTCATTGCCCGATTGGCGGCTCTCGTGCCAAAACCGAGGGTCAATCTCACGCGATTCCATGGCATCCTCGCTCCGAACCATCGCTGGCGTGGACTGGTCACACCAGCTAAACGCGGCATCTGACCGCTGGCCTGAAGGCAGCAAAGTGGATGGCGCGCAGCAGTTTAAATCTTGCGATGCCGCTAGAGTCTTTTTAGGTCAGTTTTGATGTCAGATCTTTCTGCAACGTTTTGCAAGTAATGAGATAAAGCAGGCCCCCTACTGCGTACAGCGTCACGGTATACATTATCGACTGGCCAAGCCCCTGCGCTCGGGCAGACTGGCAGGCCTTTGTCTGGGCCGGGCCTAGTGTTTCCAGCAGTTCTGCCTGAGTGCCGTCACAGGCCTGAGCGCTGATCACCGCGCCGCCTTGTACCGATTCCAGTTGCCCGCTCATCAGCATGTCGCTGAGAAAACCGACGAAGATTGGCCCCAGGCCGTAACCGATCAGGTTTACAACAAACAACATAACTGCGACAGCGGTGGCCCGGGAGCGTGCACTGGCAACGCCCTGGCAGACCGTATACTGGGCGCCAAGATAGGTGTAGTGCAGCACATTCGCGACCAGCAAACATGCCAGTGCGAAAGAGACACTGTCAGTGGAAAAACCTACCCAGTAAAAGGGAACACAAAGTATCAGGCTGACCCCCGGGATCACTACCACCGCATTGGGGTACCTGCCACTGGCGCGTTCGGTCAGGTAGCCCGCCGCCAATGCCCCGACGGTGGCAGCGAGCCCCAGCGGAACGGAGATCTGGGTGGCGACCTCCGCCACATTCAAGCCGTGTGTGCGCTGGAAAAATGGCGCCGAAAAATTGCCAACACCGTAGCCAACGAAGGCAACCACAGTTGCGGCGGCGATATTCATCCAGAAGGTGGTTTTCCGGGATAACTCACGTAACGTATCGCGCAGGCCTTTTTTCTCCTCGTGCTTGGTGCCCGGCAGGTCAGAGTAGCCACGCGGAGGTTCCTCGAGGCTGAACAGCACGATAAACCCGATGACAACGCCAGGTATTCCCAGCGCGAGGAAGGCTTCACGCCAGGAAAACATCTGGGCAATAGGGCCACCGAAGGCATTGGCGAGAACGCCGCCCAGAGTGACGCCCATGGCGTAAGTGGCCAGTGCCCTGGCGCGACTGCGCGCCGGAAAATAATCCGCAATGATGGAATTGGCCGGAGGGGTGCAGCCAGCCTCACCGATACCGACCCCTATGCGACAAACCAGCAGGGCCACGAAACTGCCGGCCATTCCACACAAGGCGGTCATCAGCGACCACAAGATCACGCTACCGGCAATGATCCTGACCCGGTTGTAGCGTTCTGCCCAGCGGGCGATGGGTATCCCCATGACCGTGTACATCAGTGCGAAGCCAAATCCTGACAGCAATCCAAACTGCCAGTCCTGGAGTTTGAATTCCTCTATGATTGGCTGGGCCACCACGCCTATCAGTACTCGGTCAATGAAGTTGAGGGTATAGACCAGGGTCAGTGAAATCAGCACGAAATTGCGATATGAACTTGTGCCGTAGGCCTGCCCTGTACTGGTCAATGGTGCTACCACGCCCATCGGTGTCTCTCACTGTTATTTTTGTTCAACACACAGTGCAACTTTTAAGCGTTTTCAGCCAGTTATTTTTGTGATGTCCCCGTTAAGGCAGTCGGTACCGCGTTTGTAGGTATTCACCCGTCGATTCTATCAATTTTGATAAGTTAATTTGGCAGAGCCGTTCATAGGCGTCGCCCGACACATCGGCCTCGTTGTCTTCAAGGCGGGTATTGAGCTGACCGAGGTGAACGAGCACCTTGGCGATACCCATTTAGTTTGCCTATATTTGTTTGGCGCTCCAATAGGACAAACTCTTCCTCTCCGCAGAATCTCTAGGCACTCGCAGCGCAAAATATCTATATTCTTTTAAATTACTGTTTTATAACACTTTTATAGTATTTTAAGCGCTCTTTTTCGAGTGGAAACTTGGAGACTTAAATAGACTTTTTTAAGGCCTTGTAAAATATCTTGACAAAGCTAAAAAAAAGTAGATTATGCGCGAACTTTTTCGTAGCTTGGAAAAAATTTAGCAATTCATTGTGGTCTTGAATGCTGATGAAATACCTCAGGAATATTGATTTATAAACGAACTCAGAATTGGTTTGAGCTCCCCAACCAGGTGAAACGTAATGGTGCATAATCCGGCAGATCCAGTGAATCGCGATGTCACTTATATTGCAGCAGAATTACACCAGCCAGTTGGTCCTACCAGCAGAGTTGGACGTTTAGCCATGGAGTTGGCCACTGAGAAAAAACGCCTAATGGATGAGCTTAAAGAAGTTCAGGCGGAAAATGATGACCTTAAATCTACTACGCCTACGGGGACTGTAGATTGGTATGTTAAATGGGTGGCGACCTTTCTTTCCGTTAGTGGCATTTTCTTGATGTCTGCAGGTTTCGTTGTTCAGGGACAAATTGCCTATATTTTGAGCGCTGCAGGTTGGGTATTTGTTGGTATGCAGTGGAGTGATCGAGCGATCATGATAGGTAGTTCTATTAGTGCTACGGCAGTCATGATGAATTTCGTTAGTTCATTCCAATAATAGGCATAAAATATTCTGTGCCTTTGGTTAACCCAGTGATCGTGATGGGGCTGGTATCGCCTGTGGCAAGAGATGTTACCGCACTTGTGTCTGTGATCGTCAACACATTATTCGAGTTGCCGTTAGCGATTTAGATGTTGCCAGCCGCCATTAGCTAACGATATCATTCTGCCTGCCAACAGCTATATTTATGTAGGCGCCTCTCCCTAGATCACGATAGCCGCGATTGAATCAATAGTGCTTTGCCCTGATTAAGTATCGTCCACGACTGGGTAAGGTGGTCTCTACAGCCCGCTCATTCAAGAACCGTCGAGCCTGCATGGCTGGTTTGGATCGTCGCCTCACTCGCTCTCTTACTCCCTGTTTTCTCAATACTCGCGCACAAGTCGACACCGTTGTAGGCACTCAGTTCTTACAATGTTCCGGGATAGAATATTCGCCTTCAACTACGCACCATAACACTCCTCCAGAGGGTTTATATTCTGTCGTTTTTCCAGACTTATTATACTCGGAGCATATGGTTAATATAAAAGGGGGTGCATATTCCAGAACGTCAGGGACGCACAACATACTACTAATAACTGGAGTTTCACCCCTATCGTTAAAATCACTGATCTCTTGTTCTGCTCCGACTGCCAATTCTGAAATTTCTGAGGGAGGCATATTGGCAAAATCTTCGACCTGTTGAAGCATCATTTGCATAAAGGCATTACTCATATATGGATTGTCTTGATAGCCCCTTATAGCTTCTTTTAGCGCAGGAAGGTTTTCATTTACTTGATTTACTGTTTCTAACATTTGTTTTTCGTTGGCTTCAACTTTATCGACATCAGCAGAATATGATTCAACGCTAATCATTAAGATGCTTAGTCGCAGTATTGATGTAAATATATTCATCACTATCTCCTAAGAACTTAAGTGCGCATTTTTTTCCGCTAACCCCAGTGTAGACTAAACTAGGGACAATGAAATACGATCGTTAATAGAGCCCATTTCACTCGTTTCTTCTATTAACTATTTATCGCTATAAATCAGTAGGTTATATATGAATAACTCAGGCATAGAATACACTTTTAAACACGCCCCTGAGAGCGCCAAACTCTCTCTTCAAGATATCACTGAGTCTGGTGTTTAAAGGCTTAAAATCAGGCTGCGGCGACGTCCAGTATTCGAGACACCTCTGAATCCTCTGCCCTAGCTTACAGTGAGTTCCGGCCCGCGCCCGAGTGCGTCACCTTCGCGCCCACCACCATCCCGGGCACCCTGGGAACATTGCCTCCCCGCTTATGCGAGTACAGTGTCGGCACAATAGGCTAGAATATCCAGGGTGTCTGCTTTCCACTCAAAGTGGACTCATTGTTATGCTTCTAGTGAGAAAATTATGGATTCTGAAAAACTGGCGGCCATTGAAGCCATTAAGGTGTTGAAGGCACGTTACTTTCGATACATGGATACCAAGCAATGGGACAAGTTGAGCACGGTGTTCACATCAGATCTGGTGGCGGATTTTCGAGAAGGGCCGGGAGAGATCTCTCACGGTCGCGATGTCTATATGGAGATGTTAATCGGCGCAATTGGAGACGCTATAACCGTGCACCACGGACATACCCCAGAGATAACGCTGCTAAGTGATGGCACGGCAGAGGGTATTTGGGCGATGTACGATATAGTTGACCACCCACAGTTTTTGCTCGAGGGCTGGGGGCATTACCACGAAAAATATCGAGCGGGCAGTGACGGCAACTGGCGTATCACCGAACTCAAGTTAACTCGATTGAAACTCAATTTCAGTGACAAAAAGTCCTTGCTCTGACAACACGCACTCTGCGTGCATAGTGCTGTGTATACATTTTTTCTGTCTTACCTAACGAGATTTACAGAATGCTCTATTTTGAAGATATTCAGCTGAACGTGCGACAAGAATCAACGTCCACTACCTTGACGAAAGAGGAAATAATTAGCTTTGCAAAAGAGTATGACCCTCAACCCTTCCACATCGATGAAGAAGCCGCCAAAGACTACCCGTTTGGGCTCATAGCTTCAGGTGCCCATACTTACGCGATAAGTTTGAAACTGTGGAATACTATTTCTACAGAAACAGTTGCCTCTATTGGCGGACTGGGTATCGATGAGATGCGCTTATCTCATCCTGTTAAACCTGGAGATCAATTAAGGGTGCAGACATACAATGAGAGCAAGAGGCAATCAAAAAGTCGGCCTGAGTACGGGATACTGGTCAGCAAAGTTAATGTCATTAATCAGAATAATGAGATTGTCCTGAGTTACAAAACGGCAGCCCTTATTGCGAAAAGACCGTTACCATAAATATCAGCCGCCGGTATGATCGCCTCTATAAAGCCTATAGAGCTTTTTAGGTCCCTCAAATCTGCTAAGCTGGGCGAAATAACGCTACTGCACAGGAGTTCATCATGAGCCAATGCCCCTATATCAATTTACTGGGACTGGATACATACGTTAACGGTATGCCCTATATCGAGCTGGCGAAAATTCGCGCAGCAGGCTCCATGGTGAAAATGGATGACCCCGAGACCGGCGTGCCTTACTGGGCAGTCGTAAAGCGCGACGCACTGGACTATGTCTCCCAAAACCCAACATTATTCTCGTCTAATGAGCAGGGGCCCTTCCCCACCGAGGTACCTCCTGGGCAGGAAGAGATCAACCAGATTATGCTCGACAACTTCATTATTGCTATGGATCCGCCCAAACACATGAAGTATCGCAAGGTCGTGCGGGACGCATTTACACCCAAAGCGGTGGGAGAAATGGAGCCGTGGTTACGTCAACACGCTAAAGACATCATTGACCGGGTTGCTGCGCGCGGCGAATGCGAGTTTGTCGAGGAAGTTGCCGCCGAGTTGCCGTTAATGGCCATACTTGAAATTCTTGGCGTACCGCAGAAAGACCGCAAGCAATTTTTCAGCTGGACCAACATCATGGCTTTTGCGGACGACCCGGACATCGCTACGTCTCTAGAAGAAGCCCAGGCGGCTAGCTTCGAAGTTATTGCCTACGCAATGGCGCTGGCGGCTGAGCAGCGCAAAAACCCTACCAGCACTGCAGTACAGGCGCTGCTCAATGGCGAAGTCGAAGGCGAAAAGATGAGCGAAGAGCTGTTCGCTTGGATGTTCATCCTCATTATGGTCGGCGGCAACGAAAGTACTCGCACCGCAATAGCACACGGCATGCGCCTGCTAATGGAGAATCCCAAACAGTTACAGTACCTAGTCGATCACCCCGAGGACATCTCACAGGCGGTAGAGGAAATGCTGCGCTACAACACGGCCTTTATTGCAATGCGGCGCACCGCCACACAGGACGTCGAATGGAACGGTCACAATATCAAAAAGGGCGACAAGGTGATCTTGCACTATCACGCGGTGAATCACGACGAGGATGCATTCGGAGACGATGCGATGGTATTCGATATTCACCGTCATAAGCGCATCCCAAATTTACGCGGTGAGATACGCTCCTTTGGGGTGGGCGAACACTTCTGCCTGGGCATGAGCCTAGCGCGTCTGGAGATGAACATTATGTTCGAGGAGATAATCCCGCGCCTGCGCAATGCAAAACTTGCTGGCGATACCACCTATATGCGTTCTTACTTTATCAATACCATCAAGGCCATGCCGATTACATTCGATCCCCAGTGAAGTACCCGCCGCAGCGTGCTATTTCTTGCCCATAAAATGGAGTCTAAAAAAACACATCAAGAAACCTGGGAACACGTTTCGCGAACGTTTCAACAGCGTTGGCCGCCAATTCCTGTGGGTTAACGTAGCCGCTATCGTTCGACCGACAATTTTTCTTGTTGCCATCTATCCAGAAATCGCCAAAGGGTTGCGCAGACCAGTGCATGCTCGATAGTAGCATCCAACAAAAGCGGCCTGAGGCGATCGATCGGGACAAGCTCTACTTCAGTCTTTTCTGTTTCACTATGGTTCGTTATCGGCCTGTACTCAGAGACATGACCGTAGAAGGTATGCAAACTATTGTTAAACAAAGCGGGGTTGGGGTTCAACTCACCCAAGCTATACGGTTTCTTCACCACATACCCTGTCTCCTCATGACACTCCCGAGCAGCAGCTTTGCGTGGTTCCTCTCCAGCATCCACCATGCCACCCGGTATCTCCAGCGTGACACGTTGACTCCCGTGACGGTATTGACGAATCATCACAACCTCATTGTGCTCTGTGATAGGCACCAGATTGACCCAATTCAAGCTATCGATGAAGACAAATCGATGCTCTTTTTCAGTATAGGGAGAAACATCAGCGGCTTCGCAAAAATCGAATATTCGTGTCTTTTGCAAAACCTGACTTTCTTTACGCGTCCAATTTTTTATCTTGGTCACTACAGTATCCGTGCTCCAAAGTGCAGTTCGCTACAGAGTGTGCTCTTGCTAGACACCCTACGCCGTTAGTGCTCTGCGCGCTGCGGCTTCTTCACTCTCGGGGATAGGTGCGCGACTAAATAGCCTGACAATTAAATGGCAGAACCTTCCCTTTGGATAGCAATCCATGCTTCGATCGTTCCTCCGACTTTAATCGGCAGCACTCTCCAGTACATGATAAAGGGGGTGCCATCTTTTTTATAATTGATTGCTTTCCCCTCGAATTTCCCGCCCGACCGGAGCGCCTCCGTCAGGCGATTGATGACTTTTTTGTCAGTACCCGGGCCCTGAAGGATCCGCGGGGTTTTTCCTATAACCGCAGACGGATCATGTCCGGTGAGCTTTTTAAATGCTTTATTGGCGTAGGTGATCTTTCCACTGGCCGTCGCGTCCGTTATCAATATGGAGTCGAAGCTATTCGCCGCAAGCACCTTCAGCAGGGTCAGGCTAGTTTCAGTGTTACCAAGCGTTGTCTCAATTGCAGATGCCATTTTACACTCTCGTTGTTGGTGGGGTAATGCATGTATACGGACCGAGGGCACACTGGGATCACTCCCTACTGAAAAATTAACGCTCGTGGGGCTGAAAAAATTGCCCAAACACTTGATGCACAAGCATTGTCACTTGTCCGCACCTTTTGAAGAGGGCAAGGGTACTATCTAAACGAAGAGTACTCATTGTATTTCTGTACCGTTTGGTACAGAATACCTGTTCTTTCTTCATCGAGACCGCAAATGGCTAGGCCCACCGAATTCGATCGCACTAAAGCCTTGGAAGCTGCCATGAAACTTTTCTGGGTCCGGGGTTTTATAGCAAGCTCGCTGCCCGACCTGCTTGACGTCATGGGTATAGCGCGCTCCAGTTTTTACGCCAGCTTCCACACCAAACGAGATTTGTTCACAGAGTGTCTGGAACTGTTCGGAGATCGCACCCTAGCGATGATTAACGAAGACGCCAAATCACTGCATCCCAGCGCACTGCCCCACGCGTTTTTCGAATCTACCGTGCTGAATGTGTCTAAGCGCAAGGCAAAGCAGGGCTGCATGATGGTGAATACCGTACTGGAACTAGCCGATACAGATCCAGAGCTCAATCAACTGGCGACACGAAAACTCAGTTCGATTGAACAAGCCTTTGCAACAGCCTTTTCACTGGCGCAGAAAAACGGCGAACTGGATATTACACACAACCCTAAAGAACTGGCCAGCCTAGTGATGACAATTAACCTAGGACTGCGGGTACTAAGCCGTCAAAATAAATCTCGAGAAGAACTCGAATCTATTATCGAAAACAGCTTGTCCCTACTCGGACTAGCTGCTTGAGTCCTAATGCAGCTATAAGGAAGCCTTACCATGTTGTCTGAAACCATGTCCTATGAGAAAAAATTTGTCTCGGTCAAGGGCAAGCAAATTGCCTATGTCGAGGAAGGCAGCGGCGATCCTATTGTATTGCTACACGGCAACCCAACCTCCTCTTTTTTGTGGCGCAATGTGATTCCCGAGCTTGTCGAGTCTGGCCGGGTCATTGTCCCTGACCTGATTGGACAGGGTGATTCGGAAAAACTTCCCGCGAGCGAAGGGCCAGAGCGTTACAGCCTGGAAGTCGCTTACAGTTATGTTGATGGTCTGCTGGAAAGCATTGGCGCCAACGAAAATGTTACGCTGGTTATTCATGATTGGGGTACCGGCGTTGGTTTTCTCTGGGCAATGCGTCATCCAGCTGCAGTAAAGGGTGTCGCCTACATGGAAGGTATTGTTAAGCCCGTCAGCTGGAGTGATTGGCCTGAAAGCGCAGTGGGAATCTTTAAAGGCTTCCGCTCGGACAAAGGCGAGGATCTAATCCTCAACCGCAATATGTTTATCGAGGGCGTACTACCATCATCTGTCATCCGACCATTAAGCAATACAGAGATGGATGCCTATCGTGCACCTCACCTTGAGACAGACGATCGACAACCACTGCTGAACTGGCCACGGCAGATCCCCATCGAAGGTGAACCCGAGGACGTAGTTGCCCTGGTGAACGAATACGGCGCTTTCATGGCCGCCAGCGATATACCAAAGTTATTCATCAATGCAGACCCCGGTTCCATTCTTGTGGGGGCACAGCGCGAATTTTGTCGCAGCTGGCCGAATCAGCAGGAAGTGACCGTGAAGGGCCTCCATTTTATACAGGAAGACTCACCCGTTGAGATTGGCCAAGCAGTGGCCAATTGGTTAAAAGCTCTCTAGCCAACCCAGTCCCACAAAGAAACCAAAAGGATCAAAATAATGTCAGATACAGCCGTGTATATCATTGCCAACCTCGTAACGCACGACAAGGAGGAGTACTTAAAGTATGAGAAGGGGTTTTTCCCACTGTTAAAAAAACACGGTGGCTCCTTCATCACCTATGACGATAATATCAAACATATGGAAGGTACCGAGCCCAGGCCCGGTCGCATCGTAATGTTTCAATTCCCTTCAGAATCGGCCGCCGAGACCTGGTACAACGACCCAGACTATCAGGCCCTCTCTGAACACCGCAGGGCGGGGGCAGAACTGAAGTCACTGACCATGGTGCACGGACTTCCACCGAGGAAGTAGCTGCAGCTATCACCTGAATTCCTCGCCCACCAAGGTGGGCGAATTTCCGATCCAAAAGAAAGCGAGTGTGCGCATTTCATTGTGGATTGGCGGGCTGGATAAATTCTAACCGAACACCTCGCCCCAATCTGCAATTTCCGCATTCTCGTCGCCGAACTCACACCATGTTCTCGACACATCTCGGATACTGGGCGCACAGCTTCTACCTCCTCGAGTATGGCCATAATCCGACTGTCTGAATATCGCGATTTATTCATGTGGATCTCCTTCGTATAGATTACGAAAAAATTCCACGTTCAACCTCAGTTATTCAGTGGCGAGGGTTACTCGTTCTCCTCGCTTTACGCCATTGACGGAGTTCAATTCATTTATCGCGTGTAACAGCCCGCGCAGATTTTATGGGGCGATGACGCAGGAAAATGACGAGCGCCAGAACAAAGGTAAAACCTTCTGCTACTGGTAGCGCTGCTACAAAACGGTGGTCGGATACCAGATAGTAAAACAATAACAAGAAACCCGCAGGAAAAATCAGACTGTGGGATGCCGCGACCACGCCCGACTGAAAAGGCAGGTGTATGGCCGTGAGATAACCCGATATCAGCATGTTGAAACCAGCAAACAGGAATAAGGGCCAGACGTAGCTCACCAATTCTGTGGCCAATGCCACCATTTCTGTACTGCTCTTTTCATCCACAAAAAGGTGGACGAGCGGCTCGCTTGCCGTCGCAAGTAACGCGATAAAGGCGACACTGAACACTGCGATTACACAGCACGCAATTTGCAGGAATCCACGGATGCGATCATTTTTCGCCGCCCCAAAATTTTGGGAAATCATCACCTGAATGGTATCGGAGATGGCAAAAAACATCATAAACCCCAGAACCAAGAGATAGTTGACCACCGTAATGGCTGCCACACCGTTTACCCCCGCCCGCTGGATTAACATCCAGTTCAGGATAAACGCAATGATGGCCCCAGATACTGCGTTGATGAACTCTGAGACTCCGTTATAGGCCGCCTGAAAAACCTCTTTCCAGTTATCCTGGCGAAAGCTGAATCGAAGACTTCGCTCAGGCCTAAAAAAGTAGATGAGCATTACCAACACGGGCAGCAGCTCTGAAAGGCCCGTCGCGAAAGCCGCGCCCGCTAGGCCCCAGCCAAATACAGCAATAAATAGGTAATCCAACGCAATGTTGGCCACGGCCCCTATGGCAAGCGCCGTAGCGGCCAGGTTTGGCATGCCATCCAAACGTATGAAAAAGTACAACACCAGTGTCAGCAACTGGGCGAACAAAAACGGCAAGATAACCCGATAGTATTCACTCATTGGAGAGAAAAGTTCTGGTGTTGCGCCTAGCCCGGCAAATATCTGCTCTTCAAGTGCGAGTCCCAGCATGATCACAGCGACGCCATAAACCGCTACGGACAGCAGTGTTTTACTAAAAATTGCAGAGGCTGCGGCTGTCTTCCCCTCCCCTAGATACTTGCCAGCGCGCACAGAACCACCGATAGACAGCATCATGCCGATACCGAACAGCAGTGTCATGATCGGAATGATGAGATTAACGGCCGCTAGAGCGCTGATTCCCTCATAGTTACCGATGAAGATGCCATCCACCAGCGAGGCGGATGTCATGGCAAAAAGGCCCAACAATGAAGGAATCAGATACTTGAAGAACGTGGGAACAATGGCGCCGTAAAGGGCGTCGTTGTCACTCGAAGCCTCACTGTTCATCTGGAGTGTCGTCTTTGAAGTCTGGCGAATGGCATTGGGTGCTCATTTGATTCCCTCTATTGTCAAAGAATAACGGCGCGTTGTCCACCAGGCCGCCACAGCGCGACCTTCAGAGACCTAGATGCAATCGCCAAGGAAATGGCAGACAATGAGGCTGCTGAACAGTTACATACAGAACAAGCAGAATCTGAAAATGACAAACAATGATATTTTACGTCGCCTGCGCTACGTCTTCGACTTCAACGACGCGAAGATGATCGAGATTTTCGCATTGGCAGATGTCGACGTCAGGCGCGGCCATATTGTAGCCTGGCTCGCAAAGGATGATGATTCCACCTTTGAAGCGTGCAAGGATCACATGCTGGCCGCATTTCTAAATGGCTTAATCAACGACAAGCGCGGGAAAAAAGAGGGCGCCACGCCAAAACCTGAACGTCAAATTACAAACAATATTATTTTGATGAAATTAAAGATCGCATTGAATCTGCAGTCGGAAGATATTATAGCGATTGCGAAGTTGGCCGGATTTACACTTTCTGCGCACGAGCTCAGTTCATTTATGCGTCGCCCCGGCCACCGAAATTACCGCGAGTGTAAAGACCAGGTGCTGCGGAATTTTCTCAAGGGCTTGCAAATAGAGCTTCGGGGTGAAAAGACAGACATGCCCGCCAGTCATTCGCCCTATGGCAAGTGGATGCGCCCTGAACACTAAAATCGAAGCGTGTCGTCCTGCTATCAGCACTGCTTTCAGTTAGAATCAACAGCGGTCTAAATCAAGAAAATTGGTCTATATTTTTTCCATAATACTTTTTATGAATCCTGAGAGTCCTATGAGTACAACCTCCTTCAAAGATAAGACAGTCATTATCACAGGTGCGTCTGCAGGCGTAGGTGCCGCTTGCGCACGCCTATTCGCTCGGCATGGGGCAAAACTGGTTCTCGTTGCCCGCGGGGAGGAGGCACTGAATAATTTTGCCGATACCTTGCGTGGACAGACCAAAGTCATGACGGTGACCATGGATGTCGCCAACGAAACTGCCTGTATCAATTTGATCGAGGCGGCGGCCTCCAAATTCGGAGCGATACATGTACTGATTAACAATGCTGGCCTGCACCACCGAGGAGACTTTAGCAGTCAAACCCCAGAAAATATGGCCCAGATGGTTGACGTAAATTTGCGCGCTCCCCTCTTTTTAACCGGATTGGCGCTGCCACATATTAAGAAATGTGGCGGCGGAGCGGTGGTGATGGTGGGTTCCTTGGCGGGCCGTGCCCCTCTGCAGGGAGCGTCGACCTATGCGTCTACCAAAGCTGGCATCCGGGCGTTCGCTTACTCTCTGGCTGATGAACTCATGGGCACTGGCATCCATGTCGGAGTAGTCTCCCCCGGTCCTATCGATACTGCCTTCATTATGGATAGTATCGATGAGGTGGAAGATATTGTTTATTCACAGCGGATGAGCAGCGCTGAAGAGGTTGCAAGTGCGGTGTTGGCAATCGCAGAGGGCGAGCAGGTCGAAATATCCCTTCCCGCCTCAGCCGGCTGGTTGACCACCCTAGGTTATCTGCTACCGGGGTTACGCCGAGGGCTCCGTCCCGCGCTCTATGCAAAAGGACGAAAAAATAAAGAAAAGTATCGCAACAGAACCAAAACACACTAGCTGAACGCGGGGCCTTGGCAAGTTTGAGCATGCAGCTCCGAGAAATCCATGCGCCTGTCTCCTGTCTCCTGTCTCCTGTCTCGTGTCTCACGCCACTGCCCTACCCTAATCCGCGAAGTCACTCACTCTCAGGTGACGATAATATGCCGCCCTGATCAGGTGTCTTCCTAGGTCATAGCGATTACTACCGTAACCTGTGGCGTCAGGAATCTCTGTGTCTTTCTCACCCGCCAATTCTGCCCCGGCTCTAAATGACTACTGCACTGGGCAGAGAGTCATATGGCGCCAAATATTCTAAATCAGAAAACCAGCGTACAGCGTATTTTTGGGCGGGGAAACCGTCTACACTTGTTCCACGCGATCAAAACTATTTGGCAAAGAAAATGTCCGAATCGATCTTGAGTATTGGTTTAAGCGATCCCAAAAGCCCGACGAACGTCGGTCTGATTATGCGGGCGGCCGGCTGCTTTGGAGTGAGCTCTGTCTTCTATACGGGGAAACGCTATGACCGGGCCGCGCCTTTTAATACCGACACACAAAATGCGAGTCTGAGTATTCCGCTAACTTGGGTGCCAAATTTACCCGGCGATATTGATGACAATACGCGAGTGGTCTGTGTGGAACTGGTAGAGGGAGCCATCCCATTGCCCGTGTATCAGCACCCAGGAAATGCACTCTATATTTTTGGCCCTGAGGACGGCACCATAGGCCAGAAGGTTATAGACCGGGCAGATTCTGTGGTCTTCATTCCCACCATTGGAAGCCTGAATCTGGCGGCGGCGGTAAACGTGATGCTTTATGACAGGCTGGCCAAAATGCCAGGGCGCGATTGCTATAAGGCGCTGATTCGTAAAAGTCGAGATGCCAATAACCACGCAAAGGTGAAATATACTTAGTATTCCCCGCCTCACGGTAAGCTCGTGCCATTAGTGATGACGCCCTGCAGCCTCACGACAGCGCCCCTTATTGCGTTTGCATTATCCTAAGGTGTGCCTGACACTCTATCCTCAGAAGAATTCTGACTTACTATTCGATCAGGAGAAGAAACATAAAATGAACCTTATTCCATTAATAGTAATTCTCTCCATGACAATACCTGCCTTTGCCTTGGCAGACTATGAGCCACCTCGCACTGCCGATGGCAAGCCGGACTTTACCGGGGTATGGCAGGTGCTCAACACTGCCAATGATTCTCTGGAAGCGCATACGGGCCGAGCGGCTCAGGTGATGCGAGAGGGCCCCGTAGTGCCTGTGCCCTTAAAGGAGCTTGTGGCTTTGGGCGCGGTTGGGGCTGTCCCTCCCAGCCTCGGTGTTGTTGAGGGCGACGAGATTCCCTACAAGCCAAAGGCGCTGGCAAAGCGCGAAGAAAACAGGAAAAACTGGATTACCGCAGATCCTGAAGTGCACTGCTATCTTCCAGGAATACCGCGCGCCACCTATATGCCATACCCGTTCCAAATTGCACACAATAAAGATGCTCTGATGTTTTCCTATTCCTACGCAGGGGCGGTGCGCAATGTTGCTCTTAGTGATCCCGGCCCCGCGCCGATTGACTCATGGATGGGCCTGTCGTGGGCTCGCTGGGAGGACGATACATTAGTTATCGAAACGAATGGGATGCATGACCAGACCTGGTTAGACCGGTCCGGTAATTACCACAGTGATAAACTGAAGGTGATTGAGCGCTACACCCGCACCAGTGAGCATACTATTGATTACAGTGCGACATTAGAAGATGGCGACGTGTTTACCCGCCCGTGGACGATCACCATGCCGCTTTACAAACGGGTAGGGGCTGACGCGCAAATGCTGCGCTTCAGTTGCGTCGAGTATGTTGAGGAAATGATGTACGGTCACCTTCGCAAAGAACCGCTGGATTAACGAGGGCATACGCATGAGACCCTTGTTACTGATCAGTCTCGCTTTGATTGCCTCTTCTGCAGCAATGGCAGAGCAATGGGAGGTGTCACGTATGCCTTGGGGTGATCCCGACATCCAGGGCATCTGGACCAGTGCCACCATTACCACTTTAGATCGCCCGGATGGGTTAGAGGGCTTGGTTCTTACCGAAGAGCAGGCCCGTGTCCTTGAGCAAAATGGTGAAGATGTTCTCGAAAGCATCGACGATATTCCCGAGGGTGATTTAGAGGCGGGCGAGAACGTTGGTGGATACAATGCGGCGTGGCTGGAACCCGGCACGCGGGTTTTACGTGTTAACGGTGAGCCACGCAGCTCCATTATAGTGGATCCAGAGGATGGCCACGTACCCTATACGCTTTGGGGTAGAGGCCGTTTTTACTGGCACGGTTACACGTTTATAGCGCGCCACGATAACCCGGAAGAGCGTCCTCTGGGCGAGCGTTGTACTGTCGGTTTTGGCTCCACCGGTGGGCCACCGATGTTGCCTGTGCTGTACAACAATAACTACCAGTTTGTGCAGACCGAGGATGTGATCCTGATCCTGGTTGAGATGAATCACGACGTCCGCACTGTGCGCATGGTCGGCAAGCCGCTGCCGAAAGCCGTACGGCCCTGGCTGGGAGATTCCTTGGGCCACTGGGAAGGTGACACGTTGGTAGTGCGCACCACGGGCTTTCATCTGCAGCAAAACCTTAGGGCTGCCATTAAGCACCAGTTCTATATGACCGAAGACAGCGTTGTCGAAGAGCGCTTTACCCGAACGTCCAAAGGTGAATTGCTGTATCAATTCAGTGTCACCGATGAGAGTATTTACACACAAACTTGGCGCGGCGAAATGACACTGCGGTCGAGTGAAGGGCCGATCTACGAATATGCCTGCCACGAAGGAAACTACGCCCTCAAAAATATTCTTGCCGGGGCCCGGCAAGAAGAGAAGGAATAAACTATGCGTACAATACGACTATTGGCCTTGATGCTATTGCCATTGGCTGCACTGTATTCCTGGCAGGCGAAAGGGCACCACGCTTTCTCGGCGGAGTTTGATAAAGAGGCACCCGTGAGTCTTGAGGGTGTTGTGACCAAAGTGGAGTGGATCAACCCTCATGCGTGGATACACTTGGACGTTACGGGGGGGGATGGAAGTACCGTTGCATGGATGGTGGAAGGTGGCACACCCAATACGCTGCTGCGGGGTGGTGTTAACAAAAACTCGGTGCCCATTGGCACAAGCATCAAAGTGCGAGGCTATCAGGCCAAAGACAAACGTTGTGCACCGGCCTGCAAGGCGAACGGCCGCGATCTCACTTTTTCAGATGGCCGCAAAGTCTTTATGGGTTCTTCCGGTACCGGGGCGCCCAAGGATGGTTCTGATCCCCGCGATCGCCGCTAAGGCGACAACGGTAATATCGCCGAGGAAATGACGGAGCTTGGACGTCTTTAATCAGCTTATCTACGATTTTGCGGCATGGGTTGATACCCATCAGTGGAGTACCGCGCTACACGAATCTTTCTACGTTTATAACTGGATTGAATCCACTCACGTGGTCGCCCTGACGCTCAGCCTCGGTATGCTGTTTCTTATCGATTTGCGCATGCTCGGCTTGGCAATGGCGGACATTCCCGCCTCAACCCTCGCACGACGCCTGAGTCTGCCGATGTTCCTGGGGTTCACCGTGATGATTATCACCGGCCTGTTGTTGTTCTATGCCATTCCAGTGCGCAGCGCCCAAAGCCTATGGCTTCGTATCAAGCTGGTCTTGTTGTTTGCGGCGGCGATAAACGCGTGGCTGTTTCATCGCCGTCTGCGCACAGCGGGACAGAGCTGGGATACTGCAGTGAAAGCTCCTGTGCGTTTGCAGGTGGGCGCCAGCCTTTCGATTACCTTATGGGTGCTGATTGTTATCTGCGGCCGCCTCATCGCCTATGATTGGTTCGATTGTCGCGCTGAGCCCTCGTCCTTTATTGCCACGCTGGCAGGCTGCATCGCCGATCAGGAGCAGTTTTAATGGGTAGTTTGGAAACACCTTTGGGAGAGCAGCAGTGAACCGAGCACTACTGGGCCCCTACCCGCGGACAATCTCCGTCGGGGCGGTTATCGTGTTCGGTCTGGCGTTTGCCCTAACGGACGCACGACACACCACATGGGAAGCTCTGCTGCCACTATTCGAGTGGATGGAAGCGACTTCCCCTGGCGTGATCAGCCAGACCTACGGCGCAGTCTTTGCGCTGGTGGAGGCCGCGCATCTTATTGCGATGGCTCTGCTCGGGGGTGCTGTACTGGTTGCTGACGGACGGCTACTTGGCCTGATACTCCGCGACTTTTCTGTGAGTCGCGTGCTGGACCAATCACATCGGCTATTCGTGTGGAGTCTGACGGCGATGATTCTCTCTGGCGTCTTCATGGCCTGCGGTGTCGCACTCAAGGTGTATTACCTCAATGTATTCTGGTACAAGATGCTGGCGCTGGTAACCGGCGTCTTTTTCGTCTTCTTTATACGCAGGCCTCTATTGCGTGGAGATGTCGAAAACATGAACCCGCAACTATTGCGTCTGGTGGGCATTGCGTCACTGATGATATGGTTTTCGGTGGCCGCGACTGGCCGTTGGATCGGATTTTCAGGGTAGGCTGGAGATGGAAGAAAAAAATTCCGCTAATGGCAATAAAGACACTGCGCTTGCAGCACTGCTGGCAGCAACTGCGGTGATCATTGGTTTTATTATCTACTGGTCCGATGAAATTCAAGCGGTACGCGAAATGTTGGAACTTGCTTACGGTTAAACCCGTTCCATTGCCTACTCTGCAAACTGGCGAGTGTTGCTACGCCCATTGCCCATTTCTAATGACTCGGTAAAGAAACCCTGCGCCTCTAGGGTCACTATCACATCTTCCTGCGTGCGATTTTGCCAATACCAGCCGTGAATACCGTCGAAAGCTGCTCGATAACTACCCTTGCCGTGAGTCGTACGTGTTTTGTTAAAGGTCTGCGCATAACCGGGTGCGGCACCATCGGGCTCGGCGTGCATATCGACCAGAACCTCTTCACTCGCCCTCCATTCAAATATCATCGTGTCACCTGCCTCGAGGCGATATTTGTATTCGACAGATTCATAGGGCGCTAACGCAAACGCTATGCTATCGCTGTACGGTCCGGCCGCTTGGAGTGTCAGCGGTGTTCCATCTTCACCTGCCAGCTCCATTAGGCCGAGCGCTGCCCCGGTTCCCAGCGGATCCCAGCCATACTCGGAAGGGAGAATGACGGTAGTCAGTAGAATTGCAGCGACCAGCGCGGCGCCGCTACTGGCAAGAATAATTCGGCGTGCTTCGGGGGTTTGGCTCATGCGAAAAGATACCCTGCAAATTCATTGCCCGCTAAAATAAAGCCGGCACACATCAGAACAATATTTATCGCAAAAGCTCGAGACTGAAATGCAGCGTAGCGACGTAGCTGCAGCAAAATGATAAGGATCAGGCTCAATGCCAGTAACTGTCCGAGCTCTACACCAAGATTAAAACTCAAAAGATTTATCATCAGTGAATCACCGCTAGCAATATAACCCTGCAATTTAGTTGCAAGGCCGAGGCCGTGACAGAGCCCGAATACAAATACAGCGACGCGAGTGTCGGGGTTGAAGCCCCAAAGTAATTTGAAGCCTCCTATATTTTCGAAGGCTTTATACACTATCGACAAACCAATAATAGCATCGACTAAATGCCCACTGACTTGCCAGTGCCCCCAGACACCCAGAAAAAGAGTGATGCTGTGGCCTAGGGTGAAGAGTGTCACATACAAGATAATATCTTTTGGGCGATACAAAAAGAAGATGACCCCGAGCAAAAACAGCAGGTGGTCATAGCCGGTGAACATATGCTTTGCGCCCAGATAGAGAAAGGGAATTACTGCTGTACCCTTCAGCCCTTGAACATAAGCGGCGTTATCGGCGGAGAGGTCGTGACCTAAACTTTTGGAGGCCAGCAGTGCGGCACAAACTGCCAATAGCGATGCGTAGAACTTTACGGAAGTCATCGTGTTGAGTGGCCCTGATCGTTTTCATTTTCATTTTCGTTTTCATCGTAACCATCATCTCTTTGATCGCCGCCCTCGGCTTCAATCCAGTACTGATTGTGGCAGGCGCGACACACCTGATAGAGACGTCCACCGGCTTCGAACAGCGCTTCATCGTCCTGATCTTGAGCTGCCTTAATCGCCAGTTGCCCCGCTGCCGTCAGCCCCTGTGCGTACTCAATCCAGTCGTCTCCCGCTGCGCGCCCGGGCATCATTAGTAAATTTCCGGCTTCGGTCAGTGTGGCCGCAGCGTGCAATACCTCGGCCCAGTCCTCATCCGTGGTAGGTGCCAGCTCCTGGTGCCCTTGAGCGGTGATAATGGTGCCGGCAGAGCTCCAAATTACATCGGCGGCAGGATCGAGAATCCACGCCATAGTGTCCTGGATAGTGGTGATGGCTTGATAAGGGGGTTCGGCCGAAGTCGCTAGGCTGGGCTCGTTTCTCTCTCCGCAGGCTGCCACAAGCATGCAGAAGGTTACGACGACACAATAGTTGTATGGCATGGATGTTTTCCAAGTGGTGTTCAAAGGCTGCCTCATCGCGATTCAGTCTATTGCTTGTACAGCTGGGCCGAGATGGTCATCACGGGAATGCCAGCGTCCTCCAGGATAGGGCACACACCACAGTCAGCCTGCGGCGCTGGTGATGCCACGCGGGCATTGGTGGCAATTATAGGTATTCACACGGGGATTGTCTCCCAACCAACGTTAATTTAGCAGTATCGGCGATATTCCTAACTGTGTTTCAGACAGTAGAAAACCACGGTGTCCACCACGGACTGTGGCCTCGGCATAGAGTAAATAACGTGTCACTTTAAAATGTTTTGTCTATACTCGAAAGCTGAAAAAAGCCAGAACTTCCGACTTTATCCATAACGGGGTAGCTAGATGCAGTTCACTGATCAGCACAATGAAATCCGCCGTACTGTCCGCCAGTTTGTCGAGAAAGAGGTGAATCCCTACGTCAACGAGTGGGAGGAAGCTGGCATCTTCCCTGCCCATGAGCTCTTCAAAAAAGCCGGTGATCTGGGACTACTGGGCATTCACAAACCGGAAGAATACGGTGGCCTGGGTCTAGATTACAGCTACGCCATGGTGGCCCATGAAGAGTGGGGGTCTGCCAGTCACGGTTCAGTGCCAATGGCGGTGTCCGTGCAAACCGATATGGCGACGCCAGCCCTGGCTCGCTTTGGGTCCGATGCACTGAGGCAACAGTTCCTGACACCCGCTATCGCCGGCGACATGGTCGCCGCTATCGGGGTCAGTGAACCCCACGCCGGTTCAGATGTGTCGGCCATCAAAACCACGGCAAGAAAACGGGCCGACGACTATGTTATCAACGGCACCAAAATGTGGATCACCAACTCTACTCAGGCTGACTATATTTGCCTGTTAGCCAATACGTCCGATGACCAGAAGCACCGGAACAAATCTTTGATTGTGGTGCCCACTGACACCCCGGGATTTTCCACATCAAAAAGACTGAACAAGCTTGGTATGCGCGCCTCGGATACCGCACAGTTATTTTTTGACGATGTGGTCGTACCACAACGCTATCTAATCGGTGAAGAGGGTAAAGGTTTCACCTACCAGATGATGCAATTTCAGGAAGAGCGACTGGCGGCTACTGCCATTTGTATCAAGGGTCTAGAGAACTGTATTCGCAATACCGTTGAATACACCAGCCAACGGCAAGCATTTGGTAAACCCCTGCTGGACAACCAGATCATCAATATGAAACTGGCAGACATGCAGATGGAAGTAGAAGCCCTACGTGCCCTCACCTATCGCACGTGTGAACTGTATATCAACGGTGAAGACCCAACCCTACTGGCATCCTACTCCAAGCTCAAAGCCGGCAAACTCTGCAATAGCATTCCCACCGAATGCCTGCAATTCTGGGGCGGCATGGGGTATATGTGGGACAACCCTGTTGGCCGCGCCATGCGGGATATGCGACTCACATCCATTGGCGGTGGAGCCGATGAGGTCATGCTTGGAATTATTGGTAAGCGAATGGGCTTGATGGTGAAATAGGCTATCAGCAGGGCATAGAGCGCGGCAGTGGATTACACTTGTGTGGCAGGATACGTCACAGAGTTAGGGGCCCATCACCCCCGCAGTCAGGTCCCGCAGAATCTCCTGCGATACAGCGCCAATCGCGAACACCTTAGCCTCTCGAAAAATTCTGCATGGTGTATGGGTAATAGCGTCATGAAGTGATCTGGCGATATCCACTCATCGCGACATCGCAGCCGTATCTGCCTTCTGCATATGAAGCGTCATTTTCTGCAATAGCTTTGGCAACACCTCGTCTGGAATGTTGTGTCCCATTGAATCGTACACCACGAGTTCTGAGCCTCCGATTAACTGCGCGGTATGTGCCCCGTGTTGTGGCGGCAGTAATGTGTCCTCAGCGCCGTGGACCACTAGGGTAGGCGCGGTAATGGTTGCCACAGCGTCAGAGCGGTCACCCGTCTTGAAAACTGCCATCATCTGTCGGCCCATGGACTGAGGATAAAAACCCCTCGCTACCATCGCTTCCCTGCGTTCGGCAGCAGCCCCATTATCCGTGCTGACGCCCAAAAGGGCGCCAGAGGCCTCAGGGCTAGGCGGTGGCAGTTGCGGTGAGCCCGTCGTAGACATAATAGAAACCAGACTTCGGATCCGCTGTGGGTACTGCGCAGCAACCACCTGAGCAATCATTCCCCCCATTGATGCACCGACAATATGAGCGTTGTTAATTTCCAGCACATCCATCACGGCAACAGTATCCGCAGCCATATCGTTCAAGGTATAAGGAGCATCTACTTCAAAGCCCATCTGGCGTTTCAGTAATTGCCACCATACGGTAGGCTGTCCCCAGTCATCAAACCGGGTACTCCCTCCTGTGTCGCGGTTGTCCAGTAAAACCACACGATAACCACTCGCCTCAAGGCCCTGCACCAGAGCATCCCCCCACACGACATGCGAAGCACCCAAACCCATAATCATCACTATGGCTGGCTGCTCTGGGTCTCCCAGGCTAAGGTATGACATTGAGATTTCGTTAGCTGGCGTAACCTCAAGAGGCTGCTGGTCTAGGTACTCACGACTGAATTCGGCCCGCGCCGAGACCGAAGTAACCATAAGAAAGAGCAATAGCAGCCGGGACATAGGCAGGTTCTCTAAAGTCATAGACGGCCAAAATTAGCCCCAGCGTGCGTCAGGTCAACAAGATACCGCAAGGGGGTGCTTGAGGCGACTCCGAATTCAAACTAGAACAATCACCCACAAACATCTATGCTTTAGTCCAAACTGACTATCGGCGGATGTGTTATGCAATATAGAAAGCTGGGGAATTCGGGGCTTAAGCTGTCCGAATTATCATTTGGCTCCTGGGTCACTTTTAACAAGCAGGTAGACACCCGTCTCGCGGAGAGAATGTTTGGTCTTTGCTTTGATGCCGGTATTAACTTTTTTGACAATGCCGAGGGCTATGAAGCGGGCGAATCCGAGAAGGTCATGGGCAAGGCACTGAAGGCACTCGCTCGACCCAGAGATAGCTATTGTGTCTCCTCCAAAGTTTTTTTTGGCGCGACAGCGAATCCAAAACCAACGCAGTTGGGTCTCAGTAGAAAACATGTTACTGAGGCCTGTCATCAAGCGATGCAGCGTCTAGAGGTTGATTACCTAGATTTATATTTCTGTCACCGAGCCGATCCTGACACCCCGATTGAAGAAACGGTCTGGGCCATGCACAATCTGGTAACGCAGGGAAAAGTTCTGTATTGGGGCACTTCCGAGTGGGCGGCAAATGAGATTGCCGAAGCCTATGCGTTTGCAGAGAAAAACCACTTAACCCCGCCCACGATGGAGCAACCACAATACAATCTACTGGATAGGGAGCGCTTTGAGGTAGAGTATGCTCCGCTTTTCGATCAGTACGGTATGGGCTCCACGATCTGGTCGCCTCTCGCATCAGGCGCACTCACAGGTAAATACCTAAACGGCATTCCGGATGGATCAAGAGCCTCGCTGAAAGGCTATGAGTGGCTTAAGAAGCACATGGTGGAATCGGATCGAGGTCAAGAGCGGATGAAGACCGTCGCCAGACTGGTTCCTATAGCCGAAGCACTAGGTACGAGTTTATCTAGGTTAGCGATTGCCTGGTGCCTGTTGAATCCGAATGTATCCACCGCCATATTGGGTGCCTCCAGCATTGAGCAACTTGCAGATAACCTGAAAGCGGTTGACGTGGTACCGTTGCTGACAGAAGAAGTGCGGGTTAAACTAGTAGCAGGGTAATGGCAGAGTGTTCGGTGACAGGCAGCCCTGCGCTGTCCTACTCGCCAAGAAGAATAATAAGGGGAGTGGGTGATGCGTTACGTGCTGGGTGTGTTAGCGATAGCAGTTTTAGCAGTCGGCATCAGCCTATACTGGGTAGGTCGTCCCACGCCAGTGCCTGCCACACCACCGCCTCCGATACCAACCTCCGTTCTGGACCAACTGCCCAAAGAACGTAAAGGACAGGTGCTCATATATGGTGCCTACGGATTCACCGGTAAGGGCATATCCCAGCTGGCGTCCGAGTACGGCATTACCCCAGTTCTGGCGGGGCGCAATGAGTCCAAGCTCAAGCCGCTGGCAGATTCGCTAGGATACGACTACGTTGTGCTGCCGCTGGACAACAATCACGACAACCTGGTCAAGGTGCTCAAACACTTCGAGATTGTGCTGCACATTGCCGGGCCCTACACGTATACCGCCAAACCCATGCTCGATGCAGTCGTGGAGGCGGGCACGCACTACGTTGACCTGACTGGCGAAAACCATGTCATTCAGGCCGAGCTAGATCGCGACGAGGAATTTAAACGAGCAAACATCATGGTCATGCCGGCTGTTGGCTATGACGTGGTTCCGACTGATTGTTTGAATATGTACGTGGCTGACAAGATTAGCCAGCCCACGCAATTAACGGTTGTTCTGAATGGCAACTATACAGCCGCAGAGGGAGCACAGGCGAGTCGAGGCACGATGAAATCTGGGCTGGAGATGCTGGGCAGACCGCTGCTAAAACGAGAAAATGGCAAAATGGTAGCGATGGCTAAGCCCGAGCTTATCCATCGCAAGGAAAACGGGCAAGAGCAAACGCTGCTGCAGATTCCCTGGGCCGACATGATAACCAGTTACGTAAGCATCGGCATCCCAAACATCGAAGTGTTTCAGGTACAAGACGGAGAGCTGCCGACATGGTTACTGCGTGTGGCGCAATCCGACGCCGGTCGACGTGTGCTCGGATGGCTGATCGACAACTTCGCCCCAGAAGGTCCGCCACCTGGCGCACAGGAAAATCGCCAGACGCGAATTGTGTCTACCGTCAGCAATGAGGCCGGTGCTACTGCGTCTGCCGCTCTAATTACGCCGGAGGGCTATCTACTCACTTTCCACAGCACATTGATCATTGCGCGGCGTGTCATAGACGGCCAGTGGGAGCCCGGCTTCCAGACTGTCGCCAAGGTTTACGGCCCGGATCTAGTGCTGGAGGTCCCCGGTGTGAGTCGGACCGATTTGTAAAATACGCGCCGGTCACGATGGGGACTTCCTGTAGGATGGACCACTCGACGTTTACTTTCTTGATAGGAACAGACGGCCGTTATCCAGCCCATTTTCCAACAGATATGCCGCCGGACCAGATGAACGCGAAAACCACCAATTTTTTTGCCGTCGCGGTCAGCGACGCGCTGAACCGAACGGGACACGGACAAATCAACGTCGCCACCCTAACCGACTCTTCGAGCGCTACCTCTCAACAAAAACCCGTCATAGTAATAAGTTGTATCCTAATTTTTCAAGGGCTATTTTGCATGTCTCTATACACCCCCTCTATGCCAGATAGTGCCAATCACGTTAGTACTTCTAGTACCACGGTAAAACTCTCTTGACGTCTATTCTTATTTTTTATGGCGTTTCTCAATCAATATACGGACCACTCTCTGAGCAATATGGGCAAAAACTCGTCGTTATTTTGGCCTTTATTATTACAAGCATGGGCAATATCATTTCAATTTTTTCTTGGAACATCTATCTTTTTATACTTGGCCATAGCATAGGAGCTGCAGCGGGAAGTAGGCTTTTGTCTACAGACCATAGCTATCGCACTAATGTATAGTCCACCAAAAATGAAGCATTGTCTTATTATACGAGGGAGGGAGCTTGACAATACCGCAAATTGATCCCGGCACGCGAGCTTTACGAGATGTGAGCTCCGGATCGATCACTCCGATAGCCTGGGGGTTTACGGCCCTCTATGGCCTACTCACTATCATCCACCCGTTTGCTCTTTCCGGTGACGAGCGCATGTCCGTGGTTGCGGCTGTTTCGTCGATAATGTCTGCCTCCATTGCTCTAACGTGGAAAAAGAACCCACGAGCGGATCTGGGTTCCCTGATGCTTATCCTGCTGGCCTGTATCGCGCTAGCCAATACAGTACTGCACCTCGCCTTGTTCCAAGAGGCCGTCGACACAACCAACTTTGTCATCCTGATTTTGGGCTTAGGCCTGACAATGCTGTCGAGAGTAGCATTCTATTCTATCTTAACTCTCGCCGTTGTGTCATGGGCCACAATCGTCGTCACTTTGGCTATCCCTGAATCTTCCGAGTGGGGCTGGTTTCTTTTTTTCGCTTGTTTCACAAGCGGTGTCCTCCAAGAGCAGCGAATTCGTTCAATACGCGCCGCCGGAGTGCGGGAGCAACTGCTACTCGCTTTGGAAGGAGAGGCCCTAAAAGAGGAACACTTAAAGAGTCTCGGCGTGCTCGCGGGAGGTGTCGCACATGACTTCAACAACCTTTTGATGGTCATAATCGGCAATATCGAGTTACTGCAAGAATCGCAAACCGCTTCCCATGAGACGCAAACGCGCCTCAAATCCATGATGCAAGCGGGCTTCCGGGCGAGAGACTTGGCACAGCAAATGCTTGCCTATGCGGGGAGAACGAACCGAAAAACTCAAACGGTGGACCTCGCCTTCTTTGGATCTGAAATCGATGGCGATTGGGCCCACGATCTGCTCGAAGGAATCGAAGTTACCTTCGATATTGAACAGGGCATCGTTTTTGCTGTAGAGGTTGATCCAACCCAAATCCGTCAGGTTGTCCTCAATTTGCTGACCAATGCGCGTGATGCAGGTGCGACTAGAATCACTATTGCATTAGGGTCAGAGGATTCTCTAAAACCTTCGAAGGGGAACTCAGCACTCGAGAACTCTAGACACCATTGGCTGGAGGTTAGAGACAATGGCTCCGGCATGCCTGCAAGCGAGATAGTTCGAATTTTTGAGCCGTTCTACACAACACGGGAAATGGGCACAGGGCTGGGGCTCGCCGCTTCAAGGGGCATCATGAATGCGCATCTAGGCGACTTGACGGTTGAGTCACAGTTGAGCCACGGCAGTCAATTTCGCCTGCTGCTGCCTCGATCGGCGAATCAGCCGGAGCCGATTTTGAGCGAAGTGCCTGGCCGGCTGAAAAGTGTTTCAGAGGAAACAAAAGTATTGTTAATTGAAGATGAAGCGCTCGTTGCAGAACTGACTATCGCAATGCTCGAACGGAGTGGGCGTGAAGTACAGTGGCTCGAAAGCTTGGCTGCTTTTCAACGCGACCTTCCTTCAATTGATCTCGAACAGCTCGAACTCGCTTTGATCGATGTCACCCTGGGCGACGGCAGCGGGTTCGACGCTGCGACGTTGTTGCGCAACCGACGTCCCGACCTGCCCATCGTTCTTGTCAGTGGCTACGACGCTCGGAACGTACTGGACGGCCAGCGCCTTGATGATTCTGTGGAGTTCTTGTCAAAACCATTCTCGCGCAGCACGCTTCAAACTTCGATCGAGAACGCCATCGAGCAGGCAGGAAGTTTAAAGACTGAGAGAACGTCTTCGACATCAACTTGAAGGGGGGTTCCCGCAGGCAGCCTCCCTTCGCACGGCTATAGCGGGTGGCACTGTATTGGTGACCTTGCTGTCATTTGTGCTTGTGCCCGTCGCGTTTTTACTGATGGTCAGATCCAAGCCCTTTGATGTTCAGCTACTGGCCTAAACCGAACGACGCTTTATCCATCGCTATTGATGTCGACAGCAATCTCCGAACCTTGATTGATGAGCAGGAAGCTGTTCCGTTGTACCAGAAACTCCTGCGCCTGCTTTTGTCCGAACCATTGAACCCTCAGTCGGCAAATACCATCTACACTACCTAATCCAAAGTGTAAAATGTGAGTATCCTGACTGAGACCGTATGCCTTACCCACTCCACGGGAGCCCATTAACTGACTGTCGCTATTGTATAGTTCTAACTGCGTACCAACAGCGTCTCTGTTGGTAGTGCTTCCCTGCAGTTCCAACATCAAGTAGCCATTGGTCTTTTTTGAACTATTCAGCCAGTACTGGTATGGCCCTCGATGGGAGGGCAGAAGGCCTCGCCCGTTGGTTGAGAATCGGTCTGGAAGACCGTCATTGTTGAAGAAGCCCTGTACGATCAGGTCAGCCGAAAATATATCGTCTTCAGAATTTACCAAAATGTCATGCCGGGTGAACTCCAGGTAACCGTGGTTCAGCACGATAAATGGCGTGCCGTTTTCCTTGCTATAATCGCGTGACCTGACCCCCACAATGTCAAGCCAGCCGTCATTGTTAAGGTCCGCCGAAGTCACATCGTTTACCCAGTAGTAGTGTTCCGGGAGATCAGTTCGAAGAATTTTCCAGTCACTACCGGCCTCATTCATAACGATATAGTCCTGTACCATCCTTGGCGAGTTTGTTTCTAGCGCTTCTCTGTCACTCATTTCGATCCCTTCAGATGAAATGATCCCCTTAGCGTCAGACGCGACATCTGCGGCATGTATCCAGCTGACATTCCACAACTGACTCTGCGTGTCGAACCAGATATAGCTACCCGGTTGGTCAAATCGATCAGGACGACCGGCCGCTTCGGCTCTGGTGATTTTACCAGTGCGGCTCAGTGGGCTATCCTTAGCTGCTCCAACATAGATATCTGAATCGTCCGTAGGGGCTTTTCATAGGCCAGACAAATGCTCGACAAAATTAATCGTCAATGTATCTGATTTTGTAGAAAAACAATCTGGTTATAGTCGTCGCCGTCCTGTACCACAATAACAAGATGAATTTCCTTGTCGTTGTTTTCTACATTGTCTGAATCGGTATGCCTGCTAATTCCGCCAAGATAGAGGTCCAGGTACTGTCTCTTATACACATCTGACGCTGCCGACGAATAGAGAGGTGTAGAT
>CAJXTK010000011.1 GCA_913061115.1 uncultured Haliea sp. | reverse complement strand
GCCTAGTCTCGTGGGCTCGGAGATGTGTATAAGAGACAGACAATACACGGGACACGTTTCAGGATTATTTGGGCAAACTGTCCGACGACCAGAAGCAATGGGTGCGTGACGGTAGCCGTCGATTGCTGCGCTCAGATCAGGTGTGGTTAAAGGAACGCGCGCAGTGGCTCACGGAGCTGGGTATTTTATTGACGCGCGAGCCCGGATGGCAGGAGCGCGTTAGGGTGGCCGTTAGCGCGAAAAATAACACCATGACACCGGAATATCAGCGTATTTATGAGCACAATATGGACGCTATTTACCAGCTGGCGGCACAGGTACTGAACGCGCGCAGTGAGCGTCAGAGCCGACATTTGCGCGGCAAGCTTGCCGATGTTCGCGAAGATCTAGAAACGTTAATCGCGCAGGGCCAAAATACCGCCGGAGCGCGATCAGACTAATCCCGTAACAACACACCGCAAGGCCCACGCGCCGAGCACTCAAAGGCTTTTAACAAACACCTTTGAGTTACGCTGCAGGTTGTACAGCGATTGTTTTGCGCCCGGCAGTGCATCCTGATCGGCTTGGACAAAACCCTGTTCGACAAACCAGTGGGCTGTCTGGGTGGTCAGCACAAACACCCGATCCAAACCTTGGCTGCGGGCTTCCTGCTCCAGTGTTTTTAGCAATCGCTGCCCGCGTTTGCCGCCCCGGTAATCCGGATGCGACACGATGCAGGCAATTTCTCCGCAGCGGTCGTCGGGAAACGGGTAGAGCGCTGCGCAGGCAATAATACGGCCGTCGCGCACCAGTAGGCGAAACTGACTGATTTCGGTTTCCAATAATTCTCGCGAGCGTTTTACCAGTGCACCCTGTTGCTCCAGAGGTTCGATCAGCTCCAGTATGCCGCCGACATCGTCGATGTTGGCTTCGCATGACAATTCGTACTCGTCATTGGCCACCAGTGTGCCGCAGCCATCGTGTGTGAACAGCTCCTGTAACAGGGCGCAGTCGTCTTCGTAGCTAATAATATGGCAGCGTTCCACTTGCGCAAGGCAGGCTTTTTTGGCGCTGCGTAGCAAGGAGGCCTGCTGCGGATCGGTGACGGAGAGCGTGTCTATATCGCCCACCGCGCACTGACGAATCAGGGTGTCGTTATCGCTGAGCACACCGGCCGGGCCGCCAAACAGCACCAGTTTGTCGGCGCCAATGGCGGCCGCGCATTGCACCGCAACGTCTTCCAGCGCCAGATTGAATATTTCGCCGGTGGGAGAATAGCCCAACGGCGACAGCAGCACGATGGAGCCCGCTGCCAGCTGTTGGTTTATCCCACGGGCGTCCACGCGGCGCACACTCCCGGTGTGATGAAAGTCGATGCCATCGACGACGCCTATGGGCTGGGCCGTGACATAATTACCGGAGCACACGCGCATGCGTGACCCCTGCATGGGGGAGTTGGGCAAACCCATGGATAACAGAGCCTCGATTTGCGCACGCAACGAGCCAGCGGCATCTTTAACGTGTTCCATCGTTGCGTTGTCGGTGATGCGCAGGCCTTCGTGGAACGTACTGTCTAGTCCTGCACGCGTCAGGCGCTGGTCAACCTGCAGCCGCGAGCCGTGAATCAGTACAAGACGCACACCAAGACTATTCAGCAGAGCGATGTCGTGAATGATGTTGGGAAAGTTTTCATGCTGCGCCACCGCGCCCCCCAGCATCAGCACAAAGGTCTTACCCCGGTGTGCGTTGATGTAGGGTGCAGTATTTCTCAACCAGCGGATATGCTCCTGCGCCGAAGTTGTCACGTCATCATCCAAGCTATTGATAAATAGAAAGTTATTAAGGATACCGAAGGGCGCACTGATTACCTAATGGCAATATTGCACAGTGTTCAGAGGCAGTAGTGGCGGATGCATTGCTGCAGTAGTGCGATGCACGGCTGAATCTGATCCAGCTCTAGGTATTCATCGGGTTGGTGGGCGCGGTCTATTGAACCTGGCCCCATCACAATGGTTTCCATGCCCAGCTGCTGTAAAAAGGGCGCCTCAGTGGCGAATGCGACCGCCTCCGCACTGTGGCCGGTCAGCGTTTCCGCCAGCTGCACCAGTTCGCTGTCTGCGGCCTGCTCAAAAGGTTCGATAGGGGTAATCAGCGAGCGCAGATCGATCTCGAGACGGTGTTGCTGCGCCAGAACATGCATACGCTGCTCGATTTCTGCGCGCACGGTGGCGTTGTCTTCCCCGGGCGTCATGCGCAGATCAAAATGCAGTTCGGTCTTGCCGCAAATACGATTGGGGCTGTCGCCACCGTGGATGCACCCTAGATTGAGGGTGGGCACCGCAATGTTAAAAAATTCATGGTGGTAGCGCACACCGAGTTCTTTGCGGTAGGCAATCAAATCCCCCATCACCGCATGCATGCCCTCCAGTGCGCTGTTGCCCAGCGCCGGGTCAGACGAGTGGCCGGCTTGTCCGGTGACCCGCACCGCCTCCATCATAATGCCTTTATGCATGCGCACCGGAACCAGCGATGTGGGCTCCCCAATGATCGCCGCACGGGCTTTGGGGCGTCCTGCTGCGGCCAACTGACGTGCACCGTTCATTGAGCTTTCTTCGTCGGCGGTTGCCAGCAGAATCAACGGTTGTTTGAGCGAGTCTGCACTAAAAGCACTGGCGGCCGCGATGGCCAAGGGGAAAAACCCTTTCATGTCGGTACTGCCGAGACCGTAAAGCCGGTTGTCGCGTTCAGACAGCTTTAATGGATTGCTTTTCCAGCGACCTTCGTCAAACGGTACCGTGTCTGTGTGCCCAGCGAGCACTAGGCCGCCCGGGCCTCTGCCCAAAGTGGCGATCAGGTTTGCTTTGTCACCGTTGGCGGTTACCGCCTGTATCTCAACCTCAAATCCCAGATCGCTCAACCAGCTGGCCAGCAAGTCGATTACCGCACGATTGCCCTGATCCCAGCGCGCATCTGTGGAGCTGACGGACGGGGTTTCTATCAGTTGCCGCAGCTGGCTATAGATCTGTTTGTGGGTTGTGGACATTGAGGTGCGACCTCTCGGTGCTGTGAAGGCGGGTGGGCTCTGAGGCCAGTCTAGACAATCGAACGCCTGCCGCCAAGTGGGTGCCTACCTTAGGCACCAAAGATCCACTTGAATAAAAAGAAGAAGAGGATGGCAAGGCCAGCGCCCGCGGGCAGGGTGACTAACCAGGAGACAAATATAGTGCCGATCACGCGCAAGTTAAGCGCGCCAATACCGCGAGCAAAACCCACACCCAGCACGGCACCGACGAGCGTGTGTGTAGTTGAAATGGGAAGGCCTGTGCCCGATGCGATGACCACGGTGGCAGAAGCGCCCAGCTCAGCCGCAAAACCCCTGCTGGGAGTCAGCTCGGTGATTTTGCTCCCCACAGTGAGAATGACGCGCCAACCGTAGGTGGCCAAGCCCAACACAATACCCAGTGCCCCCACCATCAATATCCACCAGGGCACCGCTGATTTGGCCACAATCTCTCCGCCGGACTGCACGGTGCTGGCAATCGCGGCTAAGGGGCCCACTGCATTGGCGACATCGTTAGAGCCGTGTGCAAAAGCCATGGCACAGGCGGTGAAAACCATCAACACGCCAAAAACCCGCTCTACCGAGGCAAAGCGATTCGTATCATCCGATACATCTTTAATCCCGCGCATCAGGATCATGCCAAGAGCCGCCACCAGCAGGCCTATGCCAAACGAAATGGGTATAGCGTTAGCGAAGTCGCTACCGAGACCTAGATCGAGATCTAGGTCCACATGTTTGAGGCCCTTGAGAAGTGTGACCATCGATATCATGAAGCCGACCATCCACATATAAATGGGAATGTATTTTTTGGCACGATGAAACGGGTCTTCTGAGTCGAGAATAATCGATTTGACGCTGATAAATAGGCCGAAGGAAATGGTACCTGCCAGCACGGGAGAGACCACCCAGCTGGCGACAATGGTGCCCACCTTGCCCCAATGCACCGCATCAACCGAGATTCCGACGGCTGCGAAGCCGACGATTGCGCCCACAATGGAGTGGGTCGTGGAGACAGGCCAGCCATTGACGCTGGCAATCATTAGCCAGGTGCCTGCCGCGAGGAGCGCAGAGAGCATGCCGTATATCATTAGCTGCGGCTCGGCGCTCATGACATCGGGATCAATAATGCCTTTGCGAATGGTGGCGGTGACTTCGCCGCCCGCGAGATAGGCGCCAAGAAACTCAAAGATCATCGCGACAAAAATCGCTTGCTTCAGCGTCAGCGCCTTGGCGCCGACGGATGTGCCCATGGCATTGGCAACATCGTTAGCGCCGATTCCCCAGGCCATGAAGAAGCCAAACAAGCAGGCCAAAATTAGAAATAGACTGCCATATTCGGCAATGATCTCCATGGGAACTCCTTATTTGGCCATCAAAATTTGTAGTCGATCACCCACGCTTTCGGCATCGTCTGCAACGGTGCACATCAGGGTAATGATTTGGTATAGGAACATCACCTCGACCGGCGGAAGGTCGCTCTCCAGTTTAAAAAGCTTTGCCCTCAGCTTAATGGCCATTTTGTCAGTAATGCCCTCGAGCTTATCCAGTGCTTTGAGCATCGCTTCCACCCGGCGCACTTCTTCGCGGCCTGTAAACCCGACTTCTAGCAGTTCGTCCAGTCCCTGCACAGCACTGAGCGCCTGCTGGGACGTCGCAGCGCAGGCTATAGACAGCTCTATCGCCGCATCCTGCAGCTTCTCGGGGAAACGGATACTACGGCCTATGATCAGTCCGGCAATATCTTTGGCGGTATTAGCAACGTGATCCTGAACCCCTACGAGTGTGAGCAAATCACTTCGTGGCACCGGGAGGAAGAGGCTATTAGGCAGGTTTCGACGCACGGAGTGTTTGAGTTTGTCGGCGGCGGCTTCGGCCGCCACAATCTCTTTGTGAACTTGCCTGGCTTTTTCCCAGTCGTCTGCAGCTGTGGCTCGAAGTAAATCCGGAACCAGCTGTGCAGCCTGATCGGCCAACACCATGTGGTCCTGAATGGGCCCGATGGGAGAGCGCCCAAAAAGAGTGCCTAGGGGGCTGAGAATTGCCATGTGTTGGGTTCCTTTTTGCAGTCGGCCAATAGTCTAAGGGTTAACCCTGTAGCTGTCACAGGAAATGTTTCCATTGCCGGAATTTTCGGCGCATGAGGGAGAGATTCGGTGAGGAGGAAAAGCGCGAAAGCGTGAGATTACGGGACACTGTGTTAGCATACTTCGATAGGCGAATCCGCGCCTCACATTCGGCCTGTAGTGAATATGACCAACACGTTTAGCGAGCAATTGTTGGAGCGCCGCCTGAGCCTGTCTGACCTCGTGCAAGACCTAAAGGCAGACGGACACCTGACGGATGAAGATCTTATCCGTATCGGTCTTTCTAGCAAAGTGAAAGCACACCCGCTGGTTTTTTTGGCAGATCAAAATCTGTCCGATGCGGCGACCTCTGGCGCCTATCTAACAATGGACCGATTGTTGGCGTGGCTGGGCAATAAGGTGGGCCAGGAGGTTTATCGTATAGATCCGTTAAAAATAAACGTGACAGCAGTGTCAGATGTTATGTCCAAGGCATTTGCCGAGCGGCATCATATTCTCGCGCTTGAGGTCAATGACGGCGACGTTGTCATTGCCAGCGCCGAACCCTTCATGCGCTCTTGGGAGAGTAATCTGGAGCATGTGTTGCGCAAGCCTATACGCCGTGTGTTAGCAGACCCACAGGAGATACTCCGGCATACCGCCGACTTCTACAGCATGGCCGTCTCCGTGCGCGGTGCACGCACCAATGATCGACCTGCCGGCCCCGCGGGTCTGGGTAATCTGGAGCAGATGCTTGAGATTGGCTCTAACAATGAACCTGATGCCAACGACCAGCACATTGTGAAAATAGTGGACTGGCTGCTGCAGTATGCCTTTGAGCAGCGTGCCAGTGATATTCATATAGAACCGCGGCGTGATGTGGGCAATGTACGCTTTCGTATTGATGGTGTACTGCACTCCGTGTACGAGCTGCCAGCGCAGGTTTGCGCTGCGGTCAGTAGTCGCGTCAAAATCTTGGGTCGGATGGATGTGGCAGAAAAACGCCGCCCTCAGGATGGCCGGCTAAAAACGCGCACACCCAATGGCAGCGAGGTTGAGTTGCGCCTGTCCACTTTACCAACGGCGTTCGGTGAAAAACTGGTCATGCGCATTTTCGACCCGGATCTTATGCAGCGTAGTTTTGAGCAGCTAGGCCTAGCCGATGCTGACTTGCACCACTGGCATGACATGACCTCTTGTGGCCACGGTATTGTGCTGGTGACCGGGCCCACGGGATCGGGGAAAACCACGACGTTGTATTCGACGCTGCGCCAGTTGGCAAAACCGGAAGTCAATGTGTGTACTATCGAGGACCCGATTGAGATGGTGGAGGGCGCCTTCAACCAGATGCAGGTGAACCACAGCATCAGCCTTGATTTTTCGACCGGCGTGCGTGCCCTTATGCGGCAGGATCCTGACATCATCATGGTGGGGGAGATACGCGATCTGGAAACCGCCAATATGGCGATACAAGCCGCGTTAACGGGGCACCTGGTGCTGTCCACGTTACACACTAATGATTCACCCAGCTCTATCTCGCGACTGCTGGAGTTAGGTGCGCCAGCCTACCTGATTCGAGCCACTGTGCGGGGCATCATGTCGCAACGGCTGGTGCGGATTTTGTGTCCGCACTGTAAGGCTTTTGGCGAATTGGATCTCGATGCCTGGCAGCAGTTGACACAGCCTTGGGATGTGACGCCTCCAGCACAGATTGCGCGTCCGGTGGGTTGTCACAAGTGCCGTGAAACTGGTTATCAAGGGCGCCAAGGGATTTATGAAGTGTTGGTGAATAGCCGGCCGGTGCAGGAGCATATAATGCCGCAGCTCGACACCCAAAAAATTCGTGCCATTGCGATGGCTGAAGGTATGCAAACCCTGCGCCTCAGTGGCGCCGCCCGTGTGGCGCGTGGTGAGACCACCATCGAGGAAGTGATGCGAGTCGCACCGCAGATGGACACTTGAGTCTCGGTCGTTGGAACGTTAAGCGGATATGAATTTACTGACCACAGCGCTGCCGGAATTACTCGCCGAGGAGGCCCGCCGTGCTTGGCAGAATATTCTGGAGTCTGCAGGGGAAACACTGGCCGACAGACTAACCGAGGTGTTGGCTGAGGGTCCTGAAGCACTGCAGCTACCGCGTGTTTTGGCCTGCAGTCCCTTCGCCGCTGACCTGTTGCGACACAAGCCCCAATTGCTATTGGATCTGGTCGTCAGTGGCCAGTTGCAGCAATCCCTGCCCGACGCTGAATTCCGCGATGAGTTGCACCGCATGTTGTGTCGTGATGGCGCTGAGCTGTCGCCGCTTCTAAGACAATACCGGGCGAGGCATATGCTGCGAATTGTGTGGCGAGACTTCAGTCGTCTGGCCGATACCTTGGAGACGGTGCGAGATACTTCACTGCTGGCCGAGGCGGCTATCGCAGAGGCCTTGACTATTACTCAGGCTGAGCTGGAGAGCCGGCACGGTGTGCCCATAGGGCGAGACAGTGGTGAGGCGCAGCAGCTGATTGTGCTGGCCATGGGCAAGCTCGGGGCACAGGAGCTTAATGTCTCCTCCGATATTGATTTGATATTTATTTATCCGGAGGCCGGTCAGACCGACAGCAAAGAACACCCTATCAGTAATGAGGAATTCTTTACCAAGGTAGGGCGTGCTGTGATCGGTGCCCTCGATGAGGTTACGGTCGAGGGTTTTGTGTTTCGGGTGGATATGCGCCTGCGTCCTTACGGTGAAAGCGGCGCTCTAGTGCACAATTTCACTGCGCTTGAGGGCTATTATCAGGACCAGGGACGGGATTGGGAGCGCTATGCCATGATCAAGGCGCGGCCTGTGACAGGCAACCCGCAGCAGGCCGCGGAGTTGACGGCGCTGCTGCGTCCATTCATCTATCGGCGCTATGTGGACTTCGGCGCGATAGAAAGTCTGCGTGGCATGAAGCGGATGATCAGCACTGAAGTCCGTCGCAGAGGGTTGCAGGACAATGTAAAACTGGGGCACGGCGGTATTCGGGAGGTCGAGTTTATCGCACAGTGTTTCCAGTTGATTCGCGGTGGGCGTGATCTTGGTCTACAGCAGCGCGAATTACTGCTGGTACTGGATGAATGTGTCACCTTGCGTTGCCTGCCGCAGTCAGTCGTCACTGAACTGCGCACCTCCTACCTATTTTTGCGCGACAGTGAACACGCCATTCAGGGTTATCAGGATAAGCAGAGTCAGGATTTGCCGAAGACGGAATTGCCGCGGGCTGCGATGGCAGAAGTGATGGGGTACGCCTCATGGGAAGACTACAAAGCGGCCCTGGAGATGCACCGTCAGGTGGTTGCGGGGCACTTTAGGGAGCTGATCGCAGATCCTGAGGAGGACGCCAAAGCGGCAGACGAAGCGTTGTCGCTGTGGGGTAAAGACCTGAGTGAGCAGGCGCTGTCCGATCTGGGATACCGACGTGAGTCAGAGGCCTACGAGGCATTACAGGCATTGCAGCAGAGCCCCCGCATGGCAACACTGCAAATTCAGGGTCGAGATCGCCTGCAACAGTTCATGCCCCAGTTGCTGCGCGCGTGTGCTGAGGTGGCAGACCCAGATCTTGCGTTACAAAGAGTTCTGCCTCTGGTCACCGCGGTCGTCCGTCGCAGTGCCTATCTTGTCATGCTGCTCGAAAATCCGCCCGCCCTTGTTGATCTAGTGACGCTGTGCGGCGCCAGTCCCTGGATCGCCGAGCAAATAGCCCGAACTCCGGTGCTGCTTGATGAGCTTCTGGACAGGGCTAGCCTTTATACCGCGCCGGACAAAGACCTGTTGCGTGATGAACTGCGTCAGCAGGTCGCACGTCTGGCGGCGGACGATTTGGAGGCGCAGATGGATGCTCTGCGCTATTTCAAGGCGTCGCATGTGTTGCGGGTTGCCGCCAGTGAGCTGGTAGGCCGCTTGCCATTGATGCAGGTCAGCGACAAGTTGACCTGGATTGCAGAAGTCATACTGGAGGAGGTGCTAGCCGTCGCTTGGGCGGGCCTGACGAAAAAGTATGGACAGCCCCGTCGCGATCATGCTGGTCTGGGTTTCGCCGTGTTTGGTTATGGCAAACTAGGTGGTGTTGAATTGGGTTATGGCTCAGACCTAGACCTGGTGTTTATTTACGATGCGGCCAAAGGCGGAGTAACAGGCGGCGAGAACAGTATCGACAATGCCGTGTTCTATACGCGTCTGGGTCAGCGCATGATTCAAATTATCGAGACACAGATGGCCATGGGTCAGCTGTATGAGGTGGACATGCGGCTGCGACCTTCCGGCGATTCAGGCATGTTGGTGAATACAGTTCAGAGCTTCAGTCGTTACCAGCAGGACTCTGCTTGGACCTGGGAGCACCAGGCATTGGTGCGAGCGCGCTTTGTGGCGGGCGATCCGGAGGTCGCTGCGGCGGTTAATACAGTGCGTCGGGATATTCTGTCCCTGGCCCGCGATGATGTTTCTCTGGCGCGCGAGGTGCATGCCATGCGCGAAACTATGCGTAAGCACTTACTACCAAGTGGGCGCTCCGAAGAAGGGGAATTTCACCTAAAACAGGGTGCAGGAGGTATCGTTGATATTGAATTTATGGTGCAATACGCGGTCTTGACTTGGTCTCATCGCGTGCCTGAATTGGCACGTTGGTCGGACAATGTGCGCATTCTGGAGGCCCTGGGGCAAGAAGGTTTGTTTGAGCAGCAGGAGTGTGAAGCGCTTACGCAGGCCTATTTAATCTATCGCTCCGCCGCCCATCAACTTTCCTTACAACAGCAACCAGGGACTGCCCCGGAGGGCAGTTTTGCGCAAGAACGGGCTGCAGTTAGCGCCAAGTGGCAGCAATTATTTGCGCCTTATATCGACGAAACAACGGATCAATAAACAGGAGTAATGTGATGAGTTTGGCCGATCGTGATGGTCTTATCTGGATGGATGGAGAGATGGTTCCCTGGCGCGAGGCCAAGGTACATGTGCTGACACACACGTTTCACTACGGTTTGGGTGTTTTTGAAGGCGTGCGGGCTTACAAGACGAAAGAGCAGGGCACCTGCATCTTTCGTTTGCAGGAACATACCGATCGGTTGTTTAACTCGGCTCATATTCTGCGTATGTCGATGCCCTTTGACAAGGAGACTCTGATGCAGGCGCAAAAAGACGTGGTGCGGTTGAACGGTCTTGAGGAAGGTTACCTGCGCCCCATGTGTTTTTATGGCTCCGAGGGCATGGGTCTGCGTGCAGACAATCTGGAGACGCACGTCATGATTGCTGCTTGGGAATGGCCTTCCTATATGGCTCCAGAGGCGCGAGACCAAGGTATTAAGGTGCGCACGTCTTCCTTTACCCGACACCATGTCAACATCTCTATGTGTAAGGCCAAGGCGAACGGGAATTACATCAACTCCATGCTGGCACTGCGCGAGGCGATCGATAGCGGCGCCGAGGAGGCGTTGTTGCTGGATAACGAAGGCTATGTTGCCGAGGGCAGCGGGGAAAATTTCTTTCTTGTGCGGGGTGACAAAATCTACACACCAGAGCTGACCTCGTGTCTGGAGGGGATTACCCGCGATGCCATATTTGTGTTGGCCGCCGAGCTTGGCTATCAGGTGCACGAAAAACGCATTACTCGGGATGAAGTGTACGTTGCGGACGAGGCTTTCTTTACCGGCACCGCTGCTGAGGTGGTACCCATTCGAGAACTCGATGGCCGCATAATTGGTAGCGGTGGTCGCGGTCCTCTGACAGAAAAATTGCAGGCCATGTATTTTGATTCGGTGCGCGGCAATCGAAGCCAGAACAGCCAGTGGCTAGCGCCGGTGGTCTGATTTTGGGCGTGTTGTCTTCGATGCGCGGTGACAAGAGGTTGATATCACACATGCACATAGAGATCACAGCGTGATGCAGAAAGTGTTGGTGGTCGGCGCAGGCGGGCAGTTAGGGCAAGAGCTGCAGCGCACATCTGGGACCGATATTGAATGCCTGCCGATGACTCGAGCGCAGCTTGATATAGCCGATCTGGCGGTTGTCACGCAGTGCCTCGCGGCTGTCGCGCCGCAACTAGTGATCAACGCTGCCGCCTATACTGCAGTCGATAAGGCGGAGTCGGAAGTTGATGCCGCCCAGCGCGGAAACGTTGCAGGGCCTCTCGCCTTGGCACAGGCCTGTGCCCAACAGGGAGTGAGGTTGATTCACATCTCCACCGACTTCGTCTTCGATGGCAGCGCATCCCAGCCCTATAAACCCGACGGGGCTACTGCCCCGTTAGGCGAGTATGGGCGTAGTAAGCGTGCCGGAGAGCTTGCGGTGCAACGATTACTGCCTCACGCACTGATCCTGCGCACGGGCTGGGTGTATTCACGTTATGGCAGCAATTTCGTCAAAACCATGTTGCGCCTGATGAGTCAGCGGGATGAACTTGCGGTGGTGGCCGATCAGGTCGGTACGCCAACCTGGGCACACGGCTTGGCTGAAGCGGTCTGGGCCTCCGCGGCTCGGCCTCAGTTGAGTGGCATTTATCATTGGAGTGATGCCGGTGTTTGCAGCTGGTATGACTTTGCAGTCGCGATCTGCGAAGAAGCGCTTGCGTTAGGGTTGTTAGCGAAGCCTGTCAAGATTCGCCCTATCACGACGGCAGAATATCCCACGCAGGCGCCTCGCCCCGCCTACAGTGTGCTGGATAAGACCGACAGCTGGCGTGACTTCGCGCTGGCCGGCGTCCCCTGGCGCCAACAATTGCGGGCGATGCTCGAAGACTACAAGGCGCTAGAACATGGGTAAATCTGTGTTAGTAACGGGAGCCGCCGGATTTATCGGGGCTAACTTTGTTCACCATTGGATGCACCACCACCCCGAGGATACCGTCGTGGCCTACGACGCCCTCACTTATGCTGGCAATCTCGCCAATCTTGACGGGCTGCGCGATAACCGGCAGTTCAGTTTTGTCCACGCTGACATCTGCGACGATGATCGCGTGTTACAAACGCTGCGCGAGCACGCTGTCGATACCGTGGTGCACTTTGCTGCTGAAAGTCATGTAGATCGCTCGATCACGGGGCCTGATGCGTTTATTGAAACCAATGTCGTGGGCACACATTCGCTGCTCAAGGCCGCGCGCGCGCACTGGCTGGCAGGGGGCAAGCCGCAGCCGCATCGGTTTCACCATGTGTCGACCGATGAAGTGTACGGCTCTCTCAGTGTTGATGCGCCCGGCTTTCATGAAGAGCAAAAGTACGAACCGAACTCACCTTATTCGGCGAGTAAGGCCGCTTCTGATCATCTCGTGCGAGCGTATCATCACACTTACGGGCTGCAGGTCAGCACCAGTAATTGCTCTAATAATTACGGCCCTTACCATTTTCCGGAAAAGTTGATTCCCCTGTGTATCACTAACATTCTGCGCGGGCGTCCACTCCCGGTTTACGGTGACGGCAGTAATATCCGCGACTGGTTGTATGTGGAGGATCACTGTCGGGGCATAGAGCTGGTATTGCAAAGCGGCGAGGTGGGTGAGACCTACAATATCGGCGGCAATAATGAGTGGAACAATCTGGATATCGTGCACTTGCTGTGTGATCAGATGGATGCGCGCTTCGTCGCGGACCCGTCATTGGCGCAGCATTTTCCCAATGCACCGGGTGCCAATGGCAGTAGCGCGCGCGAGCTTATCCTCTTTGTAGAGGACAGGGCTGGGCACGATTGGCGCTATGCCATTGATGCCGGCAGAATTACCCGAGAGCTGGGGTATACACCCCATGAAAGTTTTGAAACTGGATTACAGCGCACACTGGACTGGTATCTGTCCAATGAGTCGTGGTGGAAGCCCCTTCTTATTGCCTGAAGCCTTAGCGCAATAGCAACTACTTGCTATAGTTTAGGCCGAGTACTCAACTGAAGCGGGGCGCTTCACTCCAGTTAAGCCCTTCGCGATCCTTCGCAGATAATTGCGGTGTCTCTCCGGCGGGCACCGGCCACTGGATTCCCACGGTGGGGTCATCCCAGGCCAGAGTCTGCTCGCTGGCAGGATGGTAAATATCGGTGCATTTGTACACAAAGTCGGCGTAATCGGAGGTGACATAGAAGCCATGGGCAAACCCCGGTGGAACCCAGAGCATTTTCTGGTTTTCGGCGCTGAGGCTAATCCCGAACCACTGCCCAAGAGTGGGGGAATGGCTTCTGAGGTCCACTGCGACATCGAACACCTCACCGGACGTCACCCGCACCAGTTTGCCTTGGGTATGTTCAGTCTGAAAGTGCAGTCCTCTCAATATGCCATGAGATGACCGACTGTGGTTGTCCTGCACAAAATTGAGGTCGAACCCGGCCTCGCGAAACGTCTCAATGTTCCACGTTTCCATAAAAAATCCCCGTTGGTCGCCAAAGATCGTCGGTTCTATGAGATAGACGTCCTGTAGAGGCGTTTCAACGAATTTCATGCGAAAACAGCTCAACCATCATTAAGTAGGCCTTTTAGATAGAGCCCATAACCACTTTTTTCCAGCGGTTTAGCCAGTGCTAGCAGCTGCTCTGCGCTGATGTAGCCCTTGCGATAGGCCACTTCCTCGGGGCAGCAAATTTTCAGCCCCTGGCGCTCTTCAACCACACGGATAAAGTTGGCGGCATCTAACAGGGAGTTGTGAGTGCCGGTATCCAACCAGGCGGTGCCGCGACTCATGACCTCAACGTGCAGGTCGCCGCGTTCCAGATACGCTCTATTGATGTCGGTGATTTCCAGTTCACCTCGATGCGAGGGTCGCACGTCTTTGGCGATATCCACCACATCGTTATCGTAGAAGTACAGACCGGTCACAGCGTAATGTGACTTTGGGTTGGTCGGTTTTTCTTCAATGTCTTGGGCCACGCCATTGGCGTTGAAGCTGATGACACCGTAGCGCTCCGGGTCTTGCACATAGTAAGCAAACACGGAGGCCCCAGAGTCGCGACTGGCAGCATGGGTCAATGTTTGAGAAAAGCCCCCGCCGTAGAAGATGTTGTCACCTAGCACCAGGCTGGCAGGGGACTTGCCAATAAAGGTCTCTCCTAGAATGAATGCCTGTGCCAGTCCATCCGGGCTGGGTTGTACCGCGTAGCTGATATTGATTCCCCAGGTGGAGCCGTCCCCGAGCAACGCACTGAAGGCGAGCTGGTCGCGCGGCGTGGTAATGATCAGAATATCGCGGATACCGGCCAGCATGAGGGTGGCCAAAGGGTAGTAAATCATGGGCTTATCGTAGATTGGCATCAGCTGCTTACTGACCGTGCTGGTCAGCGGGTGCAGTCGGGTTCCTGAGCCGCCCGCAAGAATGAGGCCTTTATACGCCATCGTTGTCATTTAGCGATTTCCTAGTGCCTAAACCGCGCATTATAGGGGTATAAGCTTGTCATTGGCCAATATGGGGGGCTTAAGGTGGCACTTCGGTGCATCAGGGCTGGATTTTTAACCAGTAGGTGATTAAAATCTAGCCCCTTTTTGCTGGGCTCCCAGAACATCAATGCCATCACAGTGCGCTGATGCTCTTAAGCCAGCGAGATACGCTCGCGTAGCCACATTGGTTTCAACACGTAATTATAATGAGGACGCCACTATCTGGCATCAAGGTACAGAGCCGGCAGATACAACGCCGGCAGATGGAGCAACGGCTTCCGCGAAAGCGGCGGCGCTGGGCGGCCCATTGCGTATTGCGTTGCTCGGCTATCGCAGTCAGCCCCATGCCGGTGGTCAGGGCGTTTACATGCGCTACCTTAGCAAGGCGCTGGTCGAAGCAGGTCATACCGTCGATGTCATTTCTGGCCCGCCCTACCCTCACCTGGATCCGCGCGTTCGACTCATAGAGCTACCTAGTCTGGATTTGTTTGAAAATGGGCTAACGTCCTTGCGCCCGCATCACCTGACGTCCATGAGCAATATCATCGAGTGGCTAAGTCAATTGACCGGCGGCTTTGCCGAGCCGCAAACGTTTGGGCGTCGAGCGGCAAAATATTTGCGTCAGCACGGCCATCATTACGACCTGATCCATGATAATCAGAGCCTCAGTTACGGCATGCTGGATATCCAAGATATGGGTCTGCCACTGGTGACGACGGTCCATCATCCCATCACCAGCGATTTACGTATTGCGCTGGGCGCTGCTCGCAACTGGAGAGAGCGTCTGTTTATTCGGCGTTGGCACTCTTTCTTGAATATGCAGCAAAAAGTGATCAAGCAGTTGCATAATATTGTGACGGTGTCGGATTGCTCTCGTCAGGACATCGCCCGAGATTTCGGTTTGCAGCCGGCGGGTATTAGCGTGGCGCACAACGGCATTGATATCGACACCTTCAAGCCTCTGCCGGGTGTGGTGCGTAATCCGTTGCGCCTGATGGCCACCTGCTCTGCAGATGCCCCACTCAAGGGCCTACGTTACCTGTTGCATGCCTATGCGCTGCTGCTTAAGCGATACCCAGACCTAGAGCTGCTGCTGATCAGCAAGCCCAATCCTGGCGGCCAGACGGAAAGACTGGTGCATCGTCTGGGCCTGGCGGACAAGGTGCAATTTGTCAAAGGCATCAGCACTGAGCAGATGGTGAGGTATTACGCCGAGGCTGCGATCGCAATAGTGCCTTCAGTGTATGAGGGCTTTGGCCTGCCCGCAGGCGAAGCCATGGCGTGCGGTGTTCCTGTGGTGTCCACTGATGGCGGTGCCTTACCTGAAGTGGTGGGTGATGCCGGAGTGATCGTGCCGGTAAAAAATGTTGATGCTTTGGTAGAAGCGATTGATGCGTTGCTGCAGGACCCAACCGCGCGTGCCGAGCTGGGCGCCCGAGGGAAACAGCGCATTGAAGAGAATTTTTGCTGGCAGGTCTGCGCCAAGCAGATGACAGAGTATTACAATGAGGTATTGGCCCGTGAAGACGGTTGACTTCGCCCGCCTGCCCCTCAAGCCGGGCGACATCGTTCTGGACCTTGGCTGTGGCGAGGGTCGCCACGTGATATCGGCTTATGTTGAGGCCGATGTGCAGTCTGTCGGAGTGGATCTGTCTCTGAATGATCTGAAAATAACCCGTGAGCGGTTTGTCGACTTTGCTGAGCCTGACAACGATGCTAAGTCCTTTGGCTTGTCTTCTGCTAGCGCACTGGAATTGCCCTTCGCGGACAATACCTTTGACAAGGTTATTTGTAGCGAGGTGTTAGAACACATCCCTGATTATCACTGCGCATTGGTTGAGATAGAGCGAGTGCTGAAGCCCGGCGGCCTTTTTTGTGCAAGCGTTCCGCGTCGGTGGCCAGAGCAAATATGTTGGGCGTTGAGTGAGGGCTATTACAATGTGCCCGGCGGTCATCTGCGTATTTTTCGCAGTAATGAGCTGCGCGCGGAAATTGAACATTTAGGGTTTAAACATTACCACCATCATTGGGCGCATGCGCTGCACGTGCCTTTTTGGTGGCTAAAGTGCCTGTTTTGGAAAAATCAGGACACAAACTGGCTGGTCACTCAATACCATCGCTTTTTGGTATGGGACTTAATGGAGAATCCAGCGCTGACTCGGATATTGGAGAGGTGCATGAACCCGTTTATGGGTAAAAGTGTCGTGATGTATTTTCGCAAGGAGGCCAAATCATGAGTGGTTTATATCTTAGCCCAGGCTTATTCCCAGAGGAGTTCCTGCGTCCGACCGTAGACTTTATTCTCGGCTGCCAGCGCGACAGCGGCGAGATTCCTTGGTTTGACGGCGGATATACTGATCCTTGGGATCATGTGGAGTCGGCAATGGGCCTGTCCATCGGCGGAGAGCTGGACGCGGCTCGTAAAGCCTATCAGTGGCTGGCCGAAATGCAGCTAGAAGACGGCAGTTGGTGGGCATCCTATCGTGGGCAGGAAATCGATAATGCCGGTCGGCGTGAGTCCAACTTTGTTGCCTACATCGCCACCGGTGTGTGGCACCATTATTTAATCAGTGCTGATAACGACTTTCTGCAAGCAATGTGGCCGATGGTCGATAAATCGATAGGCTTCGTGCTGTCTCTGCAGTCCGAGCATGGGGAAATTGACTGGGCCGTGGATGGTGCCGGGAAGCCCAAGGGTGATGCGTTGGTGACGGGTTGTAGTTCGATTTACAAAAGCCTGGAGTGCGCACACAACATCGCCGTGACGCTCGGTGAAGGTCGCACCCATTGGTTGATCGCGCGCGATCGTTTGGGCAAAGCCTTGCGCCAGAAGCCGGAGCGGTTTGATCGAACGTGGGAAACCAAGTCACGCTATTCCATGGACTGGTTTTACCCCGTGTTAACTGGTGTCTATACCGGAGCTGACGCTCGCGCTCGTCTTGTGTCGCGTTGGGATGAGTTTGTAGAGGACAAGCTTGGGTGCCGCTGTGAGAAGCAGCAGCCTTGGGTGACGATTGCTGAAACCTGTGAGCTGGTTATGGCCTTGTTAGCCGCTGGGGATCATGCACGCGCAGTCGAGGTTTACAGCTGGCTGCAGCAGTGGCGCGCCAGTGACGGCTCTTATTGGACCGGTTACCAACTGGTTGAGGATTTGCTGTGGCCCGACGAAAGGCCTACTTGGACCGCCGCAGCCATTCTGTTAGCAGCCGATGCGCTTACCAAGCACACACCGGCCGCTGGGTTATTTTGCAGTGTGCGCTTGTTGGATCAGCCTGCTGACGATGTTTCTGAGCGTCGGAGTTTAGTTGACTAATGTCGGGTCTGTGTAAGGCTAAAGACGCAGTAACAAACCTAAGCTGTTGACTTGCCCTAGGCTTTCAAACAGACCAGACGCCAGTGCCATGCGATAGACCGCATAGGGCGCTTGGCCACCCTTGTGTGGGTCGTCGAACAGATCGTGTATCGCCAGCACGCCACCGCGCATCAAATGTGGCATCCAGCAGCGGTAGTCTGTGAGCGCCGCCTCTAGACTGTGTCCACCATCGATAAAGACCATTGCCAATGGCGTCTGCCAGTGTCTAGCCGCCGCCTCTGAGCCGGCCACAACGGGCACCACCACTTCGTCCAGTCCTGCCCGACGCATATTGCGACGAAACTCTCGAAAGGTATCCATGACGCCCTCGCCGGCGTCGTAGAGGTCAGGGTCGTGAAAAAATTCGCCTTGTTGGTGTTCTTCCGAACCGCGGTGGTGGTCTAGCGCAAATACCGTGCTGTTGTTAGTGCGACAAGCCAGCCCTAAGTAAATGGTGGACTTGCCACAGTAGCTGCCGATTTCCAGTACCGGCCCCATGGTGCTGGCCCGAAGGGCCTGCTCGAACAGTGCCTGTGCCTCATCCGCGGCAAGGAATCCCTTGATCTGGTCAATGTCAGCGGGCAGGTCGGGGATCATACGGCGCAACGTCCTTTTTTACGGTGATCCGATAACGGATTTGGCCGATGGTGAGGTGGGAGGTACGAGAAAGGCGTCCAGTTTGAGAATGTCTGCCGGGCTGAGCAGTCCGGCATTTTCGTTCAGGCGCATCAGGTTAAGAATGTAGTCGTAACGGCTGTTGGCGTAATCACGTTCCGCCCGGAACAACGTATTTTGGGCATTGAGTACATCGACCACGTTGCGCGTTCCCACTTCGTAACCGGCCTGCGTAGCATCTACAGAACTCTTTGAAGAAATAATGCTTTGTTTGCGCGCCGCGATGCGCGATACATCACTGAGTACCGTCATATGCAGGGATCGCGTGTTGGTGACTGTGTTGCGTGAGAGGTTAATGCGCTGCTCCCGTGCGGCGCTGAATTCCTGGGCCGCGCGTCGTCGGTTGGCGCTGATCGCACCACCGCTGTAGAGTGGAACGCTGAGGGTTACCCGCCACATGTGCTCTTTGAGGCTGCTATCGGGGGGACTATTGATGCCGGTATCGGGCTCGACATAGATGTCCCCGTCGACGTCAAAGTCAGAATACTCATAGCCGCCGTTAACCTTGGGGGCATGTTCCATTTTGTTCGCCTTGGCCGTTTGGCGTGCCGCCTCTTCTCTGTAGGTAGAGGCCAGAAGCTCAAAGTTATTTTGCAGCGCGAAATCGACCCAGGCAGCACGATCAATAGGGTCTGGTGGACGAATTTTGAAGTCTTCTACCAGCACGTTGAGGTTGCTTTGCCGTTGGCCAGTCAGCACCGAGAGCCGCTCCAGTGCAACGGATACATCATTTTCGTCCACAATGCGCTCCACCTGAGCAAGGTCTCTAGCGGCCTGCGCTTCATACACGTCGGTGATGGCAATGAGGCCGACCTCGAAGCGCTGCTGGGTCTGCTCTAACTGGCGCTCGAATGCGCGCTCCTGCGCCTGTGAGGCCGCCAGATTGTCCTGTGCGCGCAGTACTAGAAGGTAGGCTTCTACGACTCTAACGATCAGATTCTGCTGGTTCGCGGCAAAAGTGGCCTCGGCCTCTTTGGTGACTTGCTTGCCCGATTGAAAACTGAACCATGCTGACAAATCGAATAACGTTTGATTGAGGGAAATAACGTAACCCTCGGTATTGATATCGCGGTTGGTGAACGTATCGTCAATAATGATGCCGTCTTCGCTAAAAATTGGGCCAAGGCCATCCGTATCCCCGTCTGAGTTCTGGTAGGAATAGGAGGCGCCCACTTGCGGAAGCAGTGCAGAGCGGCTAAGATTTTCGGTTTCCCGTCTCGCTAGATAGACCGCTTCTTCTGACTTCAGCTGAGCGTCATTTTGTAGCGCCAACTGGTAGATATCACTCAATGAGTCTGCTTGTAAACTGACAGATGAGAGAAAGAATGCCAGAGATGAAAGCGCAATAACCAGATTTTTCATGCAACAATTCCTGAAAGAGAATTCGCTATTTTTGAGCACGTGATTGTACCAGCCTCTCGCGAACTCTGCATACATTGAAACTGTCATGCAAAGGGTGCAGTTCGGGGTCATTTGTGCCATCTTAAGAACAGCGCTGTGGCCGTTTATGGTCAAAAGTTCTCCATAACGCGGCAGTTTTTATCCACTTACAAGGGCCGAACGCCTGGGCAAAGTTTTGCAAAATTCGACTAGACGATTATTTAAACTGGATTTGACGGAGTTGCATGCGATCTGTGATGCCAATTATCTCCGCCTGAAACGCCTCTTTCCTGATTATGAGAACTGTAATTCCCGCGAGCTTTTGGTGGGCGCCGCCAAAGTCCGACTGAGCGTTGTAGAGCGTTGTCGTTACACCACGATTTTTCATATCCACCAGCAATCTGCAGAATCCCGCTGGCTGGGCTTATTAAATGTCGAAGTGAGGGCCTATCATGACGCGCGTATGTTGGAGGTCGGAGCCTTTCAGTCTTATCGCCAGGTGTCGGCCAGATACCAGTACCCAAATGATCAAATGTTTGCGCAGGATGAAAAGTCCCAGCAGAATCGATTTTTGGCAGACTGGTTGGAGCACTGTCTGCAAAACGGGCGTGCCGCGCTTGATGTTGTCGCCGCGACCGTGACTGATACCTAACGCGGCCGCGCCCCAATGTCTCAACACCATATTGAATCCGTCGATGTCCAGGGTGAGGTTGTCCAGCTTGTGCAACTGACCGATACGCACCTCTGCCGCTCGCGCGGAGGCACTTTGCTAGGCATGGATACCGACCATTCGTTGCAGGCCGTCATCAATCTGGTTCAAAAAGAGCGACCTGACATTGATCTGCTGCTGGGTACCGGAGATCTGTCTGATGGTGGCGCAGGCGCTGCCTACGAGCGACTGCAGGACTATTTCGACCAGCTGACCTCCGTCAATTACTGGCTGCCCGGCAATCATGATGATCGAGCGGCGATGGAAGCTGTTGCGGCGACCCCCGCGCGCCTGTGCAGAGAAATCAGGCTGCCCCGCTGGCAGATTTTGCTGCTGGATTCCCAAATTGTTGGGCACGTTGGAGGCGAGCTGGGAGAGGCCGAGCTGATGTTGTTGGAGCGGTCTTTGGCGGCCGCGCAGGAGGAGGGACGACATACTCTGGTCTGTCTGCATCATCAGCCGGTGGCCATTGGCAGTGAATGGCTGGATCAGCAGAGGGTCGCCGATGCGGATGCGTTTTTTAAAGTGCTCGACCGCTACACCGGCATCAAAGCCGTGCTGTGGGGCCATGTCCATCAGGAAATAGACCGTATTCGCAATGGTGTGCGACTACTGGCATCACCGTCTACCTGTGTCCAATTCGCACCGGGCAGTGAACGTTTTAAAGTCGATGATCAGCCGCCGGGTTACCGCTGGCTTGAATTACACAGTGATGGTCGCTTTGACACTGGCGTGTCCAGGGTGTGGGATACTCAATTTACGGTCGATCTGGCTTCAGGCGGTTACTTATAGCTCGCACTGCGCGAGCCTCACTGTACAATGACCACCTGAGTGAATTTCACAGTAACGCACGATAAGTTATCGCAATGAGCCAATATACCGCCGAAGACATAGAAGTCCTTACTGGGTTAGAGCCGGTGCGCAAACGCCCTGGCATGTATACGGACACGACCCGCCCGAATCATCTTGCACAGGAAGTCATTGATAACAGCGTTGATGAGGCCCTAGGTGGGCACGCCAGCGAGATTGATGTCTGTCTGAACAAGGATGGTTCAGTCACGGTGACTGACGATGGTCGCGGTATGCCTGTCGACCTGCATCCCGGAGAAAAAAAGCCTGGGGTAGAAGTCATTCTCAGCACGCTGCATGCCGGCGGTAAGTTTTCGGATAAAAACTATCAGTTCAGTGGCGGGCTGCACGGTGTGGGTGTGTCGGTGGTCAATGCGCTGTCCAGCGCTCTGGAAGTGGTGATCCGCCGCGACGGCAATATTTACAGCATGACATTCGCGGGCGGAGAAAAGAAAACGGAGCTGGTGGTGGTCGGCAGTTGTGGCAAGCGCAATACCGGCACTGCGCTGACCTTTACGCCCGATCCCCAATATTTCGATTCGGTTAACTTTTCGGTATCCAGGTTGCGGCACGTATTACGGGCTAAGGCGGTGTTATGCCCGGGCCTGCGAGTCAAGTTTAAGGATCAGAAGAAAGACGAGACGGAAGAGTGGTATTTCGAAGACGGGCTCAAGGACTATTTGGCGGATGCCACCATCGACTTTCCGGTTATTCCCGAAGAGCCCTTCGTCGGCAGCTTCAGTGGCAGTAATGAAGGCGTGGACTGGGCCGTGCAGTGGTTGCCAGAAGGCGGTGACATCACGGCCGAATCTTACGTCAACCTGATTCCCACGATTCAGGGCGGCACCCATGTCAACGGTATGCGGACCGGGCTGTTGGACGCGATGCGCGAATTTTGTGAACTGCGCAGCCTGCTGCCTCGTGGCGTTAAGCTGGCGCCAGACGACATCTGGGAGCGATGCTGCTATGTGCTCTCTTCCAAGATAGGTGACCCGCAGTTCTCTGGCCAGACCAAAGAGCGCCTCTCGTCGCGGGAGGCTGCGGCGTTTGTGTCCGGTATCGTCAAAGACGCTTTCAGCTTGTGGCTCAATCAGCACACAGAAGAAGCAGAGAAACTGGCGGAGTTGTGCATCGCCAATGCTCAGGGCCGATTGCGTCTGGCCAAACAGGTGACGCGTAAAAAAGTGACTGCCGGCCCCGCACTGCCGGGTAAATTGGCCGATTGTTCAGGGGGAGACCCGTCACGCGGTGAGCTCTTTCTGGTGGAGGGGGATTCCGCCGGCGGTTCTGCTAAGCAGGCGCGCAGCCGGGAGTTTCAGGCGATCCTGCCTCTGCGTGGAAAGATATTAAATACGTGGGAGGTCGACTCGCAGGAGATACTCGCCTCGCAGGAAGTACACAATATTTCAATCGCCCTTGGCGTTGATCCAGCCAGCGATGACCTCTCCGGACTGCGCTATCACAAGGTCTGTATTTTGGCAGATGCCGATTCTGACGGTCTGCACATTGCCACGCTAATTTGTGCATTGTTTGTGCGCCATTTTCGACCGCTGGTAGCGGCCGGTCATATCTATGTGGCGATGCCGCCGCTGTTTCGCGTCGATGTTGGGAAGGAAGTGTTCTATGCCCTCGATGAGGCTGAGAAGCAGGGCATCCTAGATCGCATTGAGGCGGAAAAGAAAAAGGGCAAAGTCAATGTACAGCGCTTCAAGGGTCTTGGAGAAATGAACCCGTTGCAATTGCGTGAAACCACCATGGATCCGGACACCCGACGTCTTGTGCGTCTGGTACTGGACGCCGGCGATGGTACCAATGAGATGATGGATATGTTGTTGGCCAAAAAACGTGCACCTGATCGCAAAGCCTGGTTGGAGGAGAAGGGGGGTATTGCCGAGGCTGCATTGTGAACATTGAAGTGACAACGTTGCCTGAGGAAAACGTCAGCTGTTCAAATTGCAGAGCCTGTTGTTGCCGTTTGGAGGTCATGCTTGTCACCGAGACAGGGGTTCCTGGCCGGTTTATTGTGGAGGATGAGTGGGGAGGTAGAACCATGTCTCGTTTGGAAGATGGGTGGTGTTCGGCTTTAGATAGGAACACTATGATGTGCAGTATCTATGAGAGGCGCCCGTTAATTTGTCGAGACTTTGAGATGGGAGACTACGAGTGCAGGTCAGAAAGAGCCGCTGACGTTTAGCGCATACAACAAGACGATTTGTGCAGAGCCTAGGACATTGCTGCAATCATAGGTCTGCAATGTAAACCATTGAGTATGCGTCGAGCATTCTATTAGCAACTTATTAGCAAACGTGGAAGGAGAAATGTATGGCGAAGGGCCAAGATTCAAAAAAAGCCGTTAAAAAGAAGCCTGAAAAAACAATGAAAGAAAAACGGAATGAAAAGAAGGAAAAAAAAGCCAATAAAAAGTAGATAGATATTTTAGGTTCAGCGAAGGCCGGTCGGAGCGAGAGCATTACTATGAGCAGCGTACAAAAACTTCAGCAGTGGTTATTGGTCATTGTGTTGTTGATTCCTTTCGGCTCAGCCTGGGCTGATTGGGAACTGGACAGCACGCAATCGGCGATCAATTTTATCTCGATTAAAAATGATAGCGTGGGCGAGGTGCATAGTTTCACCTCGTTAGCGGGATCTATTGGCGCGACGGGTAAGGTTCAGATAGTGATCAACCTCAATAGCGTGGAGACGCTGGTGGAGGTGCGCAATGAACGCATGCGCGGACTATTATTTGAGACGGTCACATTCCCGGCCGCCCAGATAACAGCACGCGTTGATCCGACGATGCTGGCCGCAGCAGTCGACCGTGGTGTTATAACCACCAGCGTGCCCGTCACACTGGCACTGCACGGTCAGGAAAAAACAATGACCATTGCCGTGGTGGCAGTCGGAGAAGGTGATGGCAGTTTACGTGTTTTCACACCGCGCCCTGTCATCATTAACGCGTCTGATTTTGGGTTAGAAAAGGGTGTGGCGGCGTTAACGACTATCGCGGGCCTGCAGTCAATCAGCAGCGCTATTCCGGTGACGTTTGATTTGCAGTTCACGGCGACACCGTAATATAACGTTGCCTGCTTGGCTGTTCAACATGGGCAGCGACAGGCTAGTGGAACAGCATAGAGCGTCACCTAGCCTGCAAGACCGAAGGCTGTCCTACTTGCCACTTGAGTGCTTGCAGAGCCTTTAAGGATTGTCCTTGGAAAGGTCTTGGTAAAGCTTCTGGTAAGTGCGATTTCCCGGTGCGATTTGCGTCAATATTTTGGCGTAGCCGAGCGCTTTTTTGCGTTGACCTAACTCCGTGTTGTAGTCGGTTAACGCAAGCAGTACTTCGGCGCTCTGCGGCACACTGCGTAACAACGCCTGTAACTGTGTGATCGCCTTGGCAGGGTGCCCTAGGTCATGCAGCGCAATGGCGTAGACAAACCGATGGCGGGTGCCCTCGGTTTCCAGCTCGGCGGCCTGTCGTAGATAAGGCAGTGCGATCTCGGGCTGTCCGCTGCGTGTTTCCAATAACCCCAGGGCATGCAGAGTCGGACCATTTTCTGGAAAGATCGCCAAAGCCTGGAGCAATACCGTTCGCGCGGCGGGGTCTCTAGATTGCCCGCGCAGCAGGTCCGCGAGGTTGAGGTAAGCGGGTATTAATTGTGAGTTGAGGTACAAGGCCTCCCGGTAAGCAGCTTCCGCAGCTTTCTCGTCTCCCTGCGTAATATAAAACACACCTAGCTGTAATTGCGCGCCGGGCATATCGGCATTCTGTTGCAGGTTGCTGAGGTATTCGTCGAATAATACGCGTAGTTGTGCAGCCTGTTCGGGCGACACTTGGTCCAGTGGCACCCCTGCAAGAGAATAGGCAACTGCCATACGCACGGCCGTAACGTCATCGGCGATTAGTGGCTGCATCAACGGGTAGCGTTGGTTCAGCGGCAGGAAGTCAAGTGCACGGACGGTACTGGCGCGCAGCAGCGCGTTGTCGTCGTACAACAGCTGCGTGGCTGTTTGCAAGGCATCGCGCCCGCCGACCTGTCCCAGTGCGTCCATGGCCGTGGCGCGCCAGATCGATGCGGTACTTGTATCACTCGCAATGTTAACCAGCTGCGGTACCGCGCGGGTGTCGCCCATGGCGATATGCTGAAAAGCGCGTGCGGGATGACTGCCGGTATCGCGAAACTGTACGCCCCATTCACGTAAAGCCGCTAAGGCCCAAGGCGCGTCTTCATCTAGGTGACACTGGTTGCAGGCATTGGGTGTGCCCATGACGACGCTGAGGTCAGGACGCGGAATACGCATGCTGTGATCTCGGCGGTCATCAACCCCCATGTAGGTTGTCTCCGGCATATGGCAGTTAGCGCACAGGGCGCCGGTTGAGTCTGTCGGGTGGCGGTGGTGTTTCGCGGTATCGTAATGTGCCGGTGCATGGCACTGAGCGCATACGCCATTGTTGGGAGCGCGTAGTTTCAGGCTGTGCGGATTATGACAATTACTGCAGACCGCGCCGGCCTGATGCATTTTGCTTTGCACCCAGGAGCCGTGCACATAGTCTTCATCGCGGATCTGACCATCCGGATAATACAGAGGCCACTGCGGCAACACCGGGTCATGGGTGTCGAGCAGCTCTGCACCGTAGTGGTACTCGCCTAGCGTAGCGCGTCGGGAGTGACAGCGAGCACAGCTGTCTATCTGGGCATTGGATTTTAAGGGCGACGTCCGTCGAGCAATGTTGGCATCTGTTGGAAACATCCATTGCCCGCGTTGCGCCAACGCCGTAGGGAATCCGCCGTTTTCGGCGTCTTGCAGTGTGTTGGCTGCGGCCAGCGCCTGATGCTTTTCGCCTGGGCCATGGCAAGCTTCGCAGCCGACATTTAATTCCGCGAATTGTGTATCAAAGGAACGGTCGAGTGCATTGTAATTTTTCTTGAGGTCCGTGCTGTGACATTCCGCGCAGCTCGTATTCCAGTTTTGGTAGGTGCCGGTCCAGTGCAGTGGATCCTTATAATCGATCTTTTCGTCAGGATAAAGATGATACCAGCGCTGACCGCCCTCCGCTTTTGCGCGCGCATCCCAGGCGATACTCAGCGCCTGCAGTCGACCTCGGGATAAGGGCAGTAGATACTGCTGCAAAGGACTAACACCGAATACGTACGACACTTCAAAGTCTTGTGATTTTCCGTCTTCACCGTCAGTATTCACCATGAATTTTTCACCCTCGCGAAAGAATCGGGTCGTGATGCTGTTATACGTAAAGGTGGTGTTGTCAAAGTCTCCCAGCACGGTTGCGGAGGACGGTAGCTGCATCGCGAGATCATGATGGGAACCGCGCCATTGCGCATGCTCTTCTGTGTGGCAGCCCTGGCAGGCATCGGAACCGACGTAGGCGCTAGCATTAGCAGCCCATAACACGACCGCGGAGAAGAAAATTTTTGTCAGCAGCACGTAGCAGCAACCGTATCTATATCTGTAGGGGAAGGCACACATTACCAGTCATCCCATGGTATGGACAGCTTCGAAGGCGCTACCTATTATAGAACACTTTTGTGGCCTCGGGGACAGGAACATGGATGCTAGTGAGGACAGATTGTGAAGCTGGGTATTCTAAGAACAGATGCGGTTCGTCCAGAGTTGAAGCCCGAGTACGGCGAGTATCCGGACATGTTTATCGCGCTGCTCCGACATTCGGACCCCAACCTTGAGTACGCGGTCTATGATGTGGAGCTCGGTGAGTACCCGGTCGACATTGATGAGGTCGATGCGTATCTGATTACCGGCAGTAAATCCAGCGTCTACGAAGACAAGCGTTGGATTATCGAGCTCATGGAGTTTGTCCGGGAGTTAAATAGGCGGCACAAAAAACTGCTGGGGTTTTGTTTCGGTCATCAGCTTGTCGCGCAGGCGCTGGGTGGGAAAACCGAGAGGTCAGCCAAGGGCTGGGGCGTGGGATTGCATACGCATCGATTCACTACTGTGCCCTCTTGGCATGATCAGGGTGATGTGAACCTGAGTATTCTGGTCAGTCACCAGGATCAGGTCGTGGCTGTCCCTGACAGTGCACGCGTATTAGCTGGAAGCGAATTCTGCGAGAACGCGGTATGTCAGATCGGCGATCATATTCTGACCTTTCAGGGCCACCCAGAATTTGTGCCCGAATACTCACGTGAACTCCTGTCTATCAGGCGAGAGCGAATTGGTGAGGAGGCTTATGCGGCGGGAGTGTCCTCACTGAGCGGTATTGCTCAGGGTCAACGTGTGGGCAGTTGGGTGCTCAATTTTCTGTACGCTTAGCGGATACTGTTCATTGGGTCTTCCTCGTCTAGAGTACGTTTTTGTACATGACACGCGAAAGAGAAAGCCTGCCCACAAGTCAATTACCAGTCGCCGATATTTTCCATGGATGCCCAGGGTTCCTGCGGAGGCAGGGGCGTTCCAGCCTGCAGCAACTCAATGGAAATGCCATCAGGAGAGCGCACAAAGGCCATATGCCCGTCCCGCGGCGGACGATTGATCACCACACCTTTATCGATTAGGCGCTGGCACAGCGCATAGATATTCTCCACGCGGTAGGCTAAGTGGCCAAAATTACGGCCACCTTCATAGTCTTGTGTGTCCCAGTTCCAGGTGATCTCCACCAGAGGGCTCTGGCCCTGATGAGCACTTTCGATATCATCCGGCGCGGCCAGAAACACCAACGTAAATCGGCCCGCTTCGCTGGCATAGCGATTGACTTCAACCAGGCCTAGTTGGTCACAGAAAAAATTCAGCGTGTCATCAAGATTCCGTGCCCGCACCATGGTGTGCAGAAATTTCATGAGCGTGCTCTCGCAGCAGCTTGCTTGCCTGCCAGGCGGCCAGAAAATGAGGCATCCCCCACTGACATGCCACTGCTATACCCCTCCGCTCTCCGCACGACACCGCAAGCGGTGCGACCTGCGGCATACAAGCCCGGGATCACATCCCGCTGCGGATCAACCACTTCACCGGTAGGCAGAGTGTCCAGTCCGCCTAAAGTGAAGAAGGGTAAGAAGGATCCCCGTCCCGGGGTGATGTCCAGTGCGACCAGCGGCGGCACCAGCGGCTCCAGCCACTCAGCCGCTTTGTGGCATTGGGTGTCTTTACCACTGACACAGTCTTCGTTGTAGACCTTAATGGTCTGTTGCAGCGTGCCCTCGCGCAGCTCCAGTTCCTCTTCCAGTTCTTGTACGGTTTCTCCGGTGCCCGCGACCCCAGAGCCCATGTAGCTGACCCGCTCATAGTCGCCGTATTGCTCTACCGAGAGGATGAAGTAGACACGTTCTGATTGTTGGCGCACGACGAAAGCGCCGAGGCGGCCGTGATACACATCTTCATTGATAAAGCGCTGCCCCTGATCGTTAATCACGATACCCTTAGTCATGCTGGCCGGAGGGTAATAAGGCAATGTTATGAAACCCTCGTGCATATTGATCGCGGCGCCGCCTACGGACATACCCATCAGTATGCCAGTGCCGGTGTCCCCTGGGTTGCCGATGGGCGTGTTACCGGCGGTCAGCATGGGGGCGTACTTGCGAATCATTTCCTCGTTCATAACGAACCCCCCGGCGCACAAAATGACGCCCTGGTGAGTGCGCACATTCAGTTCCTTCTGGTTCTGGCGTATCACTAGGCCGACAACCGAATCCTCTTCATCCACGATCAACGTTAGGACGCGCGTTTCGTACGCAACCGTAATGGCTTCACGCCGGTCGACATTTTCTGCGACGATTTTCATAAACAACGGGCCACCGTTGTCACCCTCAACATGCAGGTTGTGACCGCGCGGACAAGGCTTGGCCTGTTGCGCGAAGGGGTAGGCTTTTTCACTGCCTGTATACAGCAGACCGTCATCCGTCAGGCACATGATAGCCCGCTCTTTATGAAAGCTGTCTTTAAAGGGAATGCCAATATCCACCAGCCATTGAAAGTGATCGGTACTGTTTTCACAGTAGTTGCGAATTTTCGCCTCATCTGCCTGCGGTCCTGCTGACATCATCATGTAGGTGATCATGTCCTCGGTGCTGTCTTCGAACCCACAGGCTTGCTGCACGCGGGTGCCGCCATTGCCGCCCATGTAGATTTCTGCGCTGGACATCGCGGTGGAGCCACCGTTGTCACTAGCAACTTCGAAGAGGGTGACGTTGGAGCCGGCATCTGCCGCTTCGATGGCAGCGCAGCCACCCGCGCCGCCAAATCCGACGACGGCCACATCCGTTTCCAGGTCCCATTGCGCTACGTCACGGATTTTGCGCGGTTTGGAGGGATTTATTTTTGATTTGTCGGACATTTCTGCACACCTCGGTGGTGGGCGCGGTAAGAGGCGCCCGAGTCATTTTTTTCATGATACGGGATTAAAGCGTTTTCATCGCGGGCTTACAACGGCCCATGTCGCTACTGAGGTTAAGAAATTGTACGCGGCGCGGCTTTTTGCCCCGACATCGCATAGATTGTCGCTAGCGACCCCTTCTGATGGATGCGCGCTGGTAATAGAGGGCGGCTGGGGTACAATCTCCGGCTTTTGCGAGAGGCAGTAATCCCCCATGTGGTTCAAGAATATCCGAGCATATCGTCTGACCAAGCCCTTTGACCTGTCCCCTGAACAGCTGGGGCAAAAACTCTCCGGACACGGCTTTGTGCCCTGCGGAAAAGTCCAGGCTGTGTCCTCGGGCTGGGTGCCACCGCTGGGCGAAGAGTCCGAAGAGCTAGTGCACGCTGCTGCTGGCCGCATGCTGCTCAAGCTAAAGAGAGAGGAGAAGTTACTGCCCTCTACTGTCGTGCGCGAACAGGTGGATGAGAAAGTTGCCGTTATTGAGTCCGAGCAGGGGCGAAAAGTTTATCGTAAGGAACGGCTGAACCTAAAGGATGAGATTGTGCAGGATTGTCTGCCTCGGGCATTTACTCGCTCGACCTATGTGTACGCTTATATCGATGTTAAGGCGAATTGGATTTTTGTGGATGCGGCCAGCGCCGCGCGGGCAGAGGAGTTACTCAATCTGCTGCGTGAATGTATCGGCAGCTTTCCTGTGCTGTTGCCGCAGGTTAATAACGCGCCGTCCGCGGTGATGACGGCTTGGCTGTTACACCGTAATCTGCCCGATGATTTTGAGCTGGGGCTGGAGTGCGAGTTGCGTGAACTGGGTGAAGAGGGCGGAGTGGTGCGTTGTCGCGGCGTTGATTTGTTGAGTGAAGAGGTGGAAACTCATCTGCATGCGGGTAAACAGGTCGCCCGTCTGTCACTGACCTGGGATGAGAGACTCTCCCTGGTGCTGGCAGAGGACCTATGCCTGCGTCGCCTCAAATTTGCGGACGAGCTGATGAAGGAAAACGAAGAGATCCCGGAAGCAGATCAGGCCGCGCGGCTGGATGCTGACTTTGCCCTAATGGCAGATGCGGTGACAAGCCTGCAGGAGCGAGTATTGGCGCTGTTTGGCGGTGAGGTCGAGTAACGACGTCTATGTCTGAGCGCCCTGACACGACAGATTATCGAGCGCTTTTCCTCAGCCCGACACCGATGATGGATATGCGTGCACCGGCTGAGTTTACACGCGGGGCGTTTCCCTCTGCACTAAGCCTGCCTTTGATGAGTGATGATGAGCGCGCTCAGGTGGGGATTTGTTACAAGCAGCAGGGTCAGGATGCGGCGATCGCGCTTGGGCATGAATTAGTTAGCGGTGATTTAAAAGCGCAACGCCTGGCGCAATGGAAGGCCTTTGCACAACAACACCCCCAGGGCTACCTCTACTGCTTTCGCGGAGGCCTGCGTTCGCAAACTGTGCAGCGGTGGTTGCGCGAGGAAGGCATCGATTATCCCGTGATTACGGGCGGCTACAAGGCTATGCGACAATTCCTGTTGCAGGAGTTGGAGCGTTCAGTCGCCAGTGCCTCCTTTGTTCTGATCAGTGGTAGGACCGGCACCGGCAAGACCCGTGTGATTACCCGTCTGGCGCGAGGGGTCGACCTCGAAGGGCTAGCCAATCACCGTGGCTCCAGCTTTGGCCAGATGACCACACCACAGCCTAGCCAGATTGATTTTGAAAACGCCATCATTATGTCCTTGATGAGATTGCTGGCGACGGGCGCGGCGCGTATTTTCTTGGAAGATGAAGGGCGGCTTATTGGCTGCCTGTCTCTGCCTGGCTCATTGCTTGAGAAAATGGCGGACGCCCCTATGGCCGTGGTTGAGGAGACTCTCGATGACCGCATTGATGTTGTTATTGAAGACTATGTACTGGATCTGGGCAGGCGTTACGTTGAGTTGTGCGGGGAAGATGGTCCGCGCCTGCACGCTGAAAGGTTGCAGGACGACCTTCTTAGGATACGCAAGCGCCTTGGCGGACAGCAGCAGCAAAACGTGAGCGCCCTGATGGCAGAGGCCTTTGAACAACAGTGGCAACACGCTGACCTCGGCGCACATCGGCATTGGATCGCTGTCTTGCTGGAACAATATTACGACCCTATGTACGAATATCAACTGTCCAAACGCGCCGGCAAGCAATTGTTTAGCGGTGATCGCCAGGCGGTCATCGCCTGGGCGCAGCAGGGCGCCTAGAATGAAGGCGGCGGTTGAACAGCGTCGTGACTTGGTGCTGGTCGGCGGTGGCCACAGTCATGTTCTGGCGATGCGCATGCTGGCAATGACGCCCATCGAAGGGCTGAGAATTACGCTAATTTCTCCCGCTAGTCACTCGCCCTATTCGGGCATGCTGCCCGGCTTGATTGCAGGTCACTATACTTTCGAGCAGACACATATCGATTTGGCGCGTTTGTGCCAGTGGGCGGGAGTGCGCTTTGTTGCGGCTGAAGTGATCGCGCTTGACCCATTGAATCGACGCTTGTCTTTAGCGGGGCGCCCTCCTTTGAGCTATGACATAGTGAGCATTGATATTGGTTCTCAGCCGGAGCTCGACTCAGTGCCAGGCGCTAGAGAACACGCAACGCCGGTGAAACCGGTGTCGGGTTTATGGCAACGTTGGCTCGCAGCAGAGCGAAGAGTCAACGAACAGCGCGGGGCGGAGGAATACTGCATTGCCGTCGTCGGGGGGGGTGCCGGCAGCGTGGAGTTAGCGCTTGCGATAGCGCACCGTCTCAAAGGCAAATCGTTGGTGTTAGATTTGTGGTGTGGCGCCCCGGTGATTTTGCAGAACTACAATGCCCGAGCCAGGCGGATGGTGATGATGGCGCTGCAGCGCCACGGTATACGCGTGCATCTCAACGCCCGAGTGACAGAGGTTGAATCGGCTGCCCTGTCTTTTGCGGACGGGACGCATGCTGCGTATGACCAATTGCTCTGGTGTACAGGCGCTTCTGCTGCGCCCTGGATTGCGGCAAGCGGGCTTGCCACCAATGAGCACGGGTTTCTCGCAGTACGCGACACGCTGCAAGCCATGGACCATGACGATATATTCGGCGCCGGCGATATCGCCACTCAGGTGAATCATCCAAGACCCAAGGCGGGTGTCTATGCCGTGCGTCAGGCGCCGGTGTTGACGCACAACTTACGCGCGGTGCTGCTCGATACACCGCTGCGTCTGCATCGGCCACAGCGACGGTTTCTTTCCCTAATATCGCTGGGTGACAAGCGTGCGACTGCGGAGTGGGGGCCGCTCTGTGCGACCGGTAGGTGGATGTGGCGCTGGAAGGATCGGATCGACCGAGCCTTTATGACACGCTTCGAAACACTGCCGGTGAATATGCCGCTTACACCGTCTTACCGCTTGCCTGCCTCGGACTCTGCGTCGTTGCAGCCTGTCTGTGGCGGGTGTGGCGCGAAGGTCGGCGCAGATGCCTTGAGTGGTGCACTGGCGCAGTTGAGGCAGGATTATCCGCAACATTGTTGCGGTACAGATGATGATGCGGTGGTCGTGCCTGCGCCTGCTGGAGCGCGGGTGCTGCAAAGCTTGGATGTCCTGCGCCAGATGGTGTCCGATCCTTGGCAGATGGGGCGCATCACGGCTAATCATGCGCTCAGTGATCTTTATGCCTGTGGTGTTAGGCCCCTATCTGCTTTGGCGGCAGTGATACTGCCTTATGCCAGCAGCACACTATTGCAGCGGGAACTGCAGCAGCTGTTGGGCGGCGCCTTGCACGAGTTTGCCGCCGTGGACTGCCAGTTGAACGGCGGACACAGCATGCAGGGACCGGAGCTCAGTCTCGGCTTTACCGTAAACGGTGTGCCAATAGCGCCTAACGGGGCACTATTGACCAAGACGGGTGCCTCGCCGGGCGACCAACTGATATTGACCAAGCCTCTAGGCACAGGGGTGTTGTTTGCGGGGCATATGCAGTTGGCTGCAGACGGGCGTGATGTGAGTGCGGGGATATCTTCCATGCTACAGGGGAACGGCGCCGCGGCGGAATTGGCACTGGCGCATGGCGCTACTGCCTGCACCGATATTACCGGTTTCGGGCTGCTGGGACATTTACTGGAAATGCTGGCGCAGCAGCATGCCGCGCGTTTGGATTTGTCAGCTCTGCCACTTCTCAATGGCGCGATTGAGCAGATTCGTGCTGGGACTGTGAGCACAATGCACGCGTCAAATGTGCGTGCCAACGAGCGTTTCTTGGAGTGCACCGCATCGGTTGATGAGGCTCGCAGGCAGATGCTGTTCGACCCCCAAACCAGCGGCGGGTTACTGATCGCGATTCCTGCGCGCTGCGCGCTGGCATTGTGTGAAGCCTTACAAAGCAGCGGCTATACCGAGGCTCGGATAATGGGTGAGGTAGTGGCACTGAACACCACGAGCACGGCGCTCGTCCAGCTTCACCCTTCGCTCCAGTAGTGGGCCATTTTAAGATAGAGGAAAGAGGCCGTCCACGTAATCAGCACTAATCCGGTTAGGGCTTCCAGCCCTGCGAGAAAACGCAGATCACCGTGAGGCACAACATCGCCAAAACCTAACGTGGTGTAGGAGGTGAAAGAAAAGTACACCGAGTCCATCAGACTGCCACTATAGTTTCCCTCTAAGTGACCCCAGCCCTGTGCTTTGTTCATCCAATAGAATGCAATGCCAAAAATCCATATCTCAAAGATGTGTGCAGTAACGGCTAAGATTGCGCCCAGTACGATCCGCAAGCGGTGGTGCATAGGGAGCTTGGGGGTAAGAAGATTAATCCGGTAGAGACATTCGTAGTGGCCGGTGACGACTATGCCAACAATGAACATATTGACCAGATAAATAACAACCATGTTACAAATACAGACCGCTAAGGCGAGTATGAATAATGCTGTCGGCTTCGCTCATGATGCGGTCGATGAGCTCCTGCACAGAGGGAACATCGTGGATTAATCCAGCGACCATCCCGCATGACCAGGCGCCTTCATCGTGCTTGCCTTCAATCATAACCTTGGGATAGACACCCGCGACCTCGTCAATAATGTCTTCGAACTTTAGGTCTGCACCTAAAGTACGCTCTTTTTCCAGCAAGCGCTCTACGGCGGGGTTGTTTAGCACGCGTTCCGTATTTCGCAGCGGCCGCATAACAAGACGAGTATCCAGTTCACTCGCGACGACGATAGCTTGTTTCACGTTATCGTGGACGGGCGCTTCTTTCGTGGCGATAAAGCGAGTACCCATGTTGATACCATCTGCTCCCATCGCCAGTGCACCTACCAGGCTGCGGCCGTCAGCCATGCCGCCAGAGGCCACGAAGGGTATGGTCAGCTCATCAGCTGCACGGGGCAGCAAAATAAAGTTGGGGATATCGTCTTCACCTGGGTGCCCGCCGCATTCAAACCCATCGACAGATGCTGCGTCGCAGCCAATGGCCTGGGCTTTCAGTGCATGGCGCACAGCGGTACATTTATGGATCACCTTGATGCCAGCCTCTTTTAGCATGGGCAGATACTGTGCAGGGTTATTGCCCGCGGTTTCAACGATCTTCACGCCGCCATCGATAATGGCTTGGAACAGTCCGGGGTAGTCAGGTGGGGTCAGCGTCGGCAGGAAAGTGATATTCACGGCGAAGGGTTTATCTGTCATGCCGCGACAACGCTTAATTTCTGCCGCAAGTTTCTCCGGCGTACCCTGCGTCAATCCCGTAATGATACCAAGGCCACCCGCATTGGAGACTGCAGCCGCAAGCTCTGCCAGCCCGACAAAGTGCATGCCGCCCTGAATGATCGGATATTCAATGCCAAACAGTTCAGTGATTTTAGTTTTCATAGGATTGTGCCCTAACAATGAGATTTATGCTGACATCGCTGTCACCGCGTCTATTGAAAATCACGCCTTCAATGACCCCCGTTCAAACCCCATTACGCATAGCATTTTAAACTGGGATGCAGACATTAAAACAAGTCGCTGGTCGACGCAAGCCGATTAAAAACAGGAAAGCACGGGCTCTAAAACCGACGCTAATCCGCTTTTTATCTTGCCGTCTTTAGCCCTATCTTGGTCAGAGGCCTGCAGAGGCGCGTGACGCAGGTCGATCCTGTCTGTAAGCTAGCCGGTAAGCGAAGGACGCCCACTAGGATAACACACAGGAGCTACTTGTTATGACGGATGCAGCCGCTTACGAACCCCCCAAAATTTGGCAGTGGGATCCCAACAATAATCAGGCGTTTAGTAATATTAACCGCCCGACGGCGGGCGCCCAGCAAGACAAGGACTTGCAGGTAGGAAAACATCCACTGCAACTTTACTCGCTGGGCACGCCCAACGGGGTTAAGGTCACGGTCATGCTTGAGGAATTGCTGGCCAGGGGTCACGCGGGTGCCGAGTACGATGCATGGCTGGTGAATATTGGCGACGGTTCTCAGTTTGACAGCGGTTTTGTCAGTGCGAACCCCAATTCTAAGATTCCAGCGCTGATGGACCACAGTACGGCGAAGCCCACTCGAGTGTTCGAGTCCGGTGCGATTTTGCTTTACCTGGCAGAAAAGTTTGGTGAGTTCGTGCCGACAGATCCATCTGATCGAGCGGAATGCTTATCTTGGTTGTTTTGGCAGATGGGCGCGACGCCCCTGCTCGGTGGCGGGTTCGGTCATTTCTATGCGTATGCACCGATAAAAATTCAATATGCCATTGACCGCTATGCGATGGAAGCCAAGCGTCAGCTTGACTTGCTAGATAAGAATCTGGCCGAACGCCAATACATCTGTGGCGACGATTACACGATTGCCGATATGGCGATCTGGGCCTGGTACGGCGCAGTTGTGCACAACAAGGCGTATCAAGCGGCAGAATTTTTGCAAACCCAGACGTATACGAACCTGGTTCGTTGGGTAGATGAGGTGGGAGCGCGGCCAGCGGTCCAACGTGGCCAAATGGTAAATCGACCTTTTGGTAACAAGTCACGACAGCTGCTAGAGCGTCACGACGCGAGTGACTTCGAGCTGCGCACGCAGGACATTCTTGACCCCGACCCCAAGCCAGAGGGCGCCTAAGTGCTGAAAACCCCGCTTATGCTAGTACTATAAAACCAATAGCGCAATGAGCACTCAGAGGGCTATTGAGTGATGAATAAGCAATGGATCTTAGGCATTGATATTGGCGGTAGCGGCGTTTAGCGAGACTGTTTTAGTACGTTAGAAGAAGGGGGTGGTGCCCAGCAACAACAACGCCCGTCCCCACCAGCCCACTGTGGCTAATGGGCATCATGGCAGGACTGCTGTCTCTAGTAGGCATGAGTAAGCTATGCAAAGCCTGAGCCTTCTCAAGCCCGCCTAGTGTGGGGTTTTTGTTGGTTACTGTATTAGGCGAATAAGTGACGGTGCCGCTAAAGCTCAAAAGTTAACGCATCTGATGTTCCACCACGCAGCATTCCATGAGTTAATAAAGATGCGCTGCGGCCCATAGCCGACTTCCCCCACCTGGCCCCTGTGGTGCGCGAAAGGGGCTTGTCTGAGTTGTATATTTAGTTTCTCGCTTGATCACCACAACACTGCTCTCACCGCCCCCCGGGCACCCCCTAGGCCATTACCTCTTTTCGCAGGAAGCGAATCCACAGCCCCAAATCAGCAGGGACGCCACTGAGGAATTCGTTGGTATAGAGTTGTTCGTGCTGAGTTTCGCAGGTGAGCGAGAAAGATCTACCAGACCAGCAATACCAGCACTAACCACAGGCACCGCGCGAGCCGTCTTCCGCCATTTCAAGTTCCGCGACTATTCTTTGGGCAATCAGATACTCTCGACACCCCTTTTATACTTCTTATACTTGCATGGCCTTTGCTTAGTAACAGTGTCAAATGACAAAAGTGTCGGTTTAGTCGTAACTGAGCGTGGCAGTTGATTTAAGTTATTGGGACTAATGTATGAAAATTAAGATTAAGACAATGCTGCTCGCGTTCGCTATAGGCGTGAGGTTAGCAGGCGCTAGCGTGTCGGTGTTGGCCGATAGGTTGTTCGGATATGAGACCTCGGCATCCAGTGATGCTCAAGATATGAACGTGAGGGTCGACGCCCTATTTCGCCCCCAAGATGGTGGCAACGGCCTTATCGCTGAACTACCGGTTTTTTGAGATGACGCCATTGCCGTGGGAGTCACTAGTGACATGGGTGCAGTGGCTTCACTTCGGAAGGGTAAGGTGCTGACAGAAATGAAGGTAAGCAACAGGCGCGAGCTTTGACCACATGAAAAGCGAAACAGACGATTGAGTTATTGCTGGCGTCCTATGGCAGCCTCAAGCGTGTTGATCACATGAGGAACCGGGTCCTCGATGTGGGCGAGTTCGTTCCAGATTTGCGGGAATAGTACGCCGACGCCGTTTCTGGCGATGAATGGTTCTATGTCTGTCTCTTATACACATCTCCGAGCCCACGAGACTAGGCATGATCTCG
>CAJXTK010000010.1 GCA_913061115.1 uncultured Haliea sp. | reverse complement strand
CGAGATCATGCCTAGTCTCGTGGGCTCGGAGATGTGTATAAGAGACAGGTGCTGGCTATCCAGAAACAGGCAGGTGAACACTTCTGCACTGTGACTCCCCAAGTGGTATTGGAGGAAGCGTCGTGTTTCGCCGGGACTGGTGAGCACATCCGCGGCAGACGCCTTCTGTAGAGCCTGACGACGCGCCAATTCCATTGCAGCACATAAACGGGCATATTTCGCCGGACCAACGCCAGAACAAGCGAGCAACCTACCCTGATCCGACCGGATCAGCCCACTGATGCCATCAAATTCTTTAAGGAGGTTGCGTGCCATATCCAGCGCGCTGCAGTCGCGATAGCCCGTATTGAGCAGCAAAGCGAGTAGCTCGCCATCTGACAGTGCGGCAGCACCTCGCTCCAACAGTTTATCCCTCGGTCCTTCGCCGAATGCCCAACCGGCCATGCTCATAGTGCTCCTCCCTGAGCCCCCTGCTGCCGCAGTGTCAAATGTGGCGTCACAATGGTATCTTTCCCAACAGGTTATTTTCCCAGTTTGAGCGTATAAATGGCACATCTTTTCAATCGCAATGTCCTGCTCGGCGTCAGTGGCGGGATCGCAGCCTACAAGTCAGCGGAGTTGGTTAGACAGCTACAGGAACTCGGCGCCAATGTGCGCGTGATCATGACGCGCGGTGCGCAGGAGTTTATTACCGCCCTTACACTTCAAGCGCTTTCAGGCAATCCGGTGCATACCGAGTTACTGGATGAGCATGCTGAAATGGGAATGGGGCACATTGAGCTGGCGCGCTGGGCCGACCTGCTGCTAATCGCCCCGGCGACCGCTGACCTGATCGCTCGACTCAGCACCGGTCGGGCCGATGATCTGCTCTCGACCGTCGCCCTGGCAACGGCAGCGCCACTCATGTTGGCTCCAGCGATGAATCAGCAGATGTGGAAGGACTCTGCCACGACAGCCAACATAGACACATTGTCGCTCAGAGGCGCGCGGATAATCGGCCCTGCGGCGGGCCCACAGGCTTGCGGCGATGTCGGCCTCGGGCGCATGGAAGAATCCTCTATCATTGCCGGCGCTGCGGCCAGTCTGTTTGAGAATAGCCAGCTGGCGGGCAAGCGCATCATGATAACAGCCGGTCCCACCCGGGAGGCCCTGGACCCGGTACGTTACATTTCCAATAACAGTTCGGGAAAAATGGGTTACGCCCTCGCAGCAGCAGCTGTAGACGCAGGTGCGATTACAACATTGGTGAGCGGCCCAGTGGCCCTGATGCCACCCGACCGTATTCGATTTCTGAGCGTACAAAGCGCCGAGCAAATGCTGGAACAGTGCATTGAGCTGTTGCCAGAGTGTGACATTTTTATCGGCTGCGCCGCGGTGTCTGATTATCGCCCCGCTACAGTGGAAAATCAGAAAATCAAAAAATCACAGGATGAAATGACTCTGCAACTAGTGCGCAACCCCGACATTGTCTCGGCAGTGGCTGCGAACAAATATCGGCCATATACCGTTGGCTTCGCTGCTGAGACCAATAATGTTGTCGCCTACGCCAGGGAAAAAATGCAATTAAAAGGCCTTGATATGATGGTAGCCAATGATGTGTCCAATCAAACCATAGGTTTTAACAGCGATAACAATGCCGTTACTGTTCTATGGCGCGATGGAGAGAAGATCCTCGAGCTCGCGAGCAAGGCCTCCATAGCACAACACATTGTTCATTTAATTGCTCATCAAACTCGAAAAAACAACTGAAGAAGCGTGTCACACAAACCCACACTCAAACCTTTTCTTGCGAGCAACACAAAAGTTGCGGCTTACAAGGAGGGCGCTTTCCCCGAGCATATATTTCGCGCCTATGACATTCGCGGTCACGCAGAGAAAGAGCTCACCGATGCAGTAATAGCGCGTATCGCAGGCGCAATTGGCACAATCGCTGGACAAATGGGTGAACACGCACTGATCGTAGGATGTGATGGCAGAAAGTCCAGCCCCCGTATTAAGGCCGTTCTGATCCGTGCCATCATGGCGACCGGAAGGGATGTTATCGACATTGGTATGACACCCACACCACTGCTCTATTTTGCTACGCGGCATCTAAATTACCGATCCGGCATCATGATAACGGGCAGCCACAACCCGGCAGAACAGAACGGGCTGAAGATTGTACTGGACCGGCAGACCCTTGCGGCCGGCCGCATTGCTGAGATTCGCGATCAGGCGGCAGCCGGTAACTTTAGTGCGGGAAATGGACGAATCACTCACGAGAATATTGTTCCTGCCTATTTAGACAAGGTCCGCCATGATATTGCCATCGCTACGCCCCTTAAAATTGTCATCGATGCGAGCAATGGCGCCACCAGCGAGATCGCGCCGCAACTGTTTCAAGAGCTCGGCTGCGATGTTATACCGCTGAACTGCGAGGTGGACGGTCGCTTTCCTGGCCACCCCCCCGACACCAGCAACGAAGCAAACCTCGCAATGTTGGTGCAAGAAGTCGTCGATGTTGAGGCCGACTTTGGTGTAGCTTTCGATGGAGATGGCGATCGCTTAGCGGTCGTCACGCCCTCCGGAAAAATTATACGCTCTGACGTATTACTGATGCTCTATGCTCAGGATTTTTTGTCCCGCAATCCTGGTGCGGATGTTGTCTTTGACATCAAGTGCAGTCGCCAGCTCTCCACATTGATTACCGACCTTGGCGGCCGGCCAGTGTTATGGAAGACCGGGCACGCTTTTATGAAAGAAAAAATGCAGGAGACCGGTGCGCTGTTAGGCGGGGAATTCTCCGGACACATGTTCTTTGGTGAGCGCTGGTATGGATTTGACGATGGCATCTATGCCGCGGGTCGCCTCGCAGAAATCATGAGCACTCACGGGGGTAATCTAGATGATGCCATTGCAAAATTTCCCGCTACGAGCAATACACCCGAAATCATCATTCCCGTGGCGGATGACTACAAATTTGAGTTGGCGAAGAGAATCATCAACAATACCGACTTTCCTTCTGGGAAAGTCACCACTCTGGACGGACTCAGGGTAGACTTTAGCAACGGCTGGGGCTTAGTGCGCGCCTCCAATACGGGACCGGCGCTCACGGCCCGCTTTGAGGCAGACACACTGGAAAACCTCAAGAAGATCCAGGACGAGTTCAGAACCCAAATCGCGCAAATAGACCCTGCGATTGAACTCAATTTCTAACCACCCGCCCATTTTGGGTCGGGCTTAATAGTAGGCCAGGATATGTCACTCAATCGCGCAGAAGCTCTCAATATCGCCCAGGTTCTGACCGAAGCCCTTCCCTATATTCAGCGATTCATCGGCAAAACGATTGTGGTCAAGTTTGGCGGCAACGCCATGGTGGACCCGCTGCTCCACGAAAGCTTTGCCCGCGACGTGGTGCTGATGAAACTGGTCGGCATGAATCCGGTTGTGGTGCACGGAGGCGGGCCGCAAATCGGCGCCCTGCTGGAAAAACTCAATATTCAAACAACGTTTGTTGATGGCATGCGCGTCACCGACTCCCAAACTATGGACATAGTGGAGATGGTGTTGGGTGGTAGCGTCAATCAAGAAATAGTCTCGTCTATCAACCGCAACGGCGGTAAGGCTATCGGCGTAACAGGCAAAGACGGCCAAATGATTAAGGCGCGCAAGCTCACGGTCAATCAGTACAGTTCTGAGCTCGACATATCGGAAAACGTTGATATCGGGCACGTGGGAGAAGTCGACCAGATTGATACTGAAGTGCTAAAGGTCATACTGGGGAGCAACTTCATTCCTGTTATCGCTCCGATCGGAGTGGGCGACGACGGCAGTACTTACAATATTAACGCTGATCTGGTTGCCGGAAAACTGGCCGAGGTTATGCGCGCAGAGAAATTGATGCTGCTGACCAATGTCGCCGGGTTGTTGGACAAAAAAGGTCACATTCTTACCGGGCTCACCACAGAACAGGTGGATGGCTTGATCGCAGATGGGACTATCAGTGGCGGTATGCTGCCAAAAATCCGCTGCGCCCTCGATGCAGTGAAGTTCGGAGTCACTAGTGCGCACATCGTGGATGGTCGAGTGCCCCACGCTGTACTGCTGGAAACCTTCACCGACGAGGGGATGGGCACACTCATCACCAATAAACGCGCCTAACTCGCATAAACTGATAAAATTCTCCCCCATTATGGTCCCTCTTATTGCAGGCAAGACGGGTAATCGCTAGCATTGGGCAACACGCTATTCAGTATGGAACGCTATGCCCCCTAGAAAATCCCAAAGGCGCCAGCAAATATTGGAAGCTCTCGCCCATATGCTGGAGGCCGGCCAAGGTAGCCGGATCACTACAGCTGGTCTTGCTAGGCAGGTCGGAGTCTCCGAGGCCGCTCTGTATCGGCACTTTCCCAGCAAGTCAAAAATGTTTGAAGGCCTCATCGAATTCATCGAAGACACGCTTTTTAGCCGCATCAATATCATTCTGAGTGAGGAGCAATTTGCCGCAGTGCGCTGCGAAAAAATGCTCATGCTGTTACTCGTATTTGCCGAACGCAATCCCGGGCTTACCCGCATCCTCACCGGTGATGCGCTGGCGGGGGAAACCGAACGCCTGCACGTCCGTGTGGCACAACTATTCGATCGCTTTGAAACGCAGCTCAAACAAGTCATTCGGGAAGCAGAGCTGCGCGAGGGTCTGCGTCCTAGCATCCCCTTGCCCGCAGCCGCCAACCTCCTAATAGCGGCAGCAGAAGGGCGCCTATCACAGTATGTGCGCAGCGGATTCCAGCGCCTTCCGACCACAGAGTGGGCCCGTCAATGGGAGTTATTGATGGACGGCTTTTTCCGCGAAGCCGTCACCACGCCACTTCCTGGCTAAACCACTCGTTTTATTCGCTAGGTCTGCGGTGGAAGGACGTTACTCGCACAGGCTAATCGCAGCGCGTTCAACATAAACCCCTTACCCACTTGCTACGGCTTAGACTCCATACTGTTGACGGTACTGCCGCATAGCGGCCAAAGCGCCCGGAGGCCCCTGGTCTTCAGTCTCCAGATAATCAATAATGTGGCCCATGCTGATGATACTTAACACCGGCGCGTCGTGAGCTCGCTCCACCTCCTGTATGGCCGACAACTGATCCACCCCCCTCTCCTGCCGATCAAGACCGATGACAACGCCTGCCAGGGTGGCGCCGGCCTCATCGATCATCTTGATCACCTCTCGAACGGCCGTACCCGCTGTAATGACGTCGTCGATCACCAGTACACGCCCTTGCAAAGGCGCCCCCACCAACACGCCACCCTCGCCGTGGGTTTTAGCCTCTTTGCGGTTGTAGGCATACGGCACATCCAGCCCGTGATGTTCAGACAGAGCGATGGCAGTCGCCGCGGCCAGGGGAATGCCTTTATAAGCAGGCCCTAGTAATACGTCAAACTGCACGCCTGAATTCACAATGCAATGCGCGTAGCATCGGCCTAGAGCAGCTAGTGCAGCACCCGTTGAAAATGCCCCAGCATTGAAAAAATAGGGACTTACGCGACCCGATTTAAGGGTAAATTCACCGAATTTTAACACCTCATGCCTGCGGGCAAGCTGAATAAACTCTGTTTGAACTGCATGCATATCGACTTTAGATCCTTAAACGAAACATTGTATTCCACAGGTTACGCGATAGAATACTTAAATATGAAATCGTCCCTTTTTTAACACTAGGAAACGAGCAGTAAATTCTTCTCCCGACGCCAATATAATCTATGTCGGCAGCACTGCTAAACAGCAACCTAAACCATCTTACGCACGACCATTCCGACGGGAACTCGGCGAGATGTTTAAATTATCGCGTGACTCAAGCTTGATAATACACGCTCTCATATCAAGGGATCAAAAATGAGGATCATCAGTATCAGTGCGGATGGTATTAAAAATGCCGCTGAGAAAGGAGTTTTTGACTGGCTAGGTGAACAAGATGCAGATTTTATCTGTATTCAAGATCTACAATGTTCAGAACATGACTTGCAGGACAAAATCTTCTTCCCAGAGGAGTACAACGCCTACTTTTTTGACGATGCAGGCGGTAAAGCCAATGGTGTTGCTATTTATAGCCGACAAATGCCCAAGGCAATCATGACCGGCCTCGGTTTCGCCGACTTTGATATGGAAGGTCGTTATATACAGGCAGATTATGAAAACCTGAGCGTGGCCTGCCTTTTAGCCCCGAAGGTAGATCCAGATAACGCCTCCCAACAAGCCCGGAAAAACGAATTTTTCGAGCTCCTCAGCGCCCACCTGCAAAAAGTCCGCAACAAACGTCGGGAGTTCATCATTTGTGGCAACTGGAATATCGTCCATAGTGCAGCAGATGTGCAGGACAGCCAGCGCAATAGCACTGTCTCAGGCTTTCTCGCCGAAGAGCGCCAATGGATGGACGAGCTGCTAGAGTCCGGCTATGTTGACGCATTTCGGGAAGTTAGCTCAGATCAGGACGAGTTCACCTGGTGGCCAGATGGCGAACGTGGCACAAATGGCTGGCGCACCGACTTCCATTTAATCTCCCAGGGCCTGAAGTACGCTGTAGATTACGGTGCCATTTACAAGATCAAACCGTTCTCTTCTCACGCACCCGTCATTATGGACTACGATATCGAGCTTTAGTCTGCGGCCGCGCCGCGCTGCCGCGCTTATCCAGAGGCTAACGCGGCTTTTTGTAAGGCAATTAATTGCTGTATCCCATCGGACGCTAAGTCCAGCATGCCATCAAGCTCCTCGCGAGCAAACGGCGCCTGTTCAGCCGTACCCTGTACTTCAATAAATCCTCCGGACTCCCCCATTACGACATTCATATCGGTATCCGCCGAAGAATCCTCCGGATAATCCAGGTCCAGCACAGGAACACCCTGGTAAATTCCCACCGATACTGAGGCCACCATTTGCAACAGGGGGTCATCCTTGATCAGTTTCTCGCGCTGTAAGTAATTAATGGCGTCGACCACGGCAACACAGGCTCCGGTAATTGCGGCAGTGCGGGTGCCTCCGTCCGCCTGAATCACATCACAATCTACCGTTATCGTGTTCTCACCGAGCTTCGAAAAATCAATAGCCGCCCGCAATGAACGGCCTATCAGGCGCTGAATTTCCAATGTCCGCCCGCCCTGCTTGCCGCGACTGGCCTCCCGGCCCATGCGGCTACCTGTAGAGCGCGGCAGCATGCCGTACTCGGCCGTCACCCAACCCCGACCTTGGCCACGCATAAAGCGCGGAACGCCCTTTTCCACTGACGCCGTGCAAATAACTTGTGTGTCACCAAAGCAAACCAGCACTGAGCCCTCGGCATGTCGAGTATAGTTACGGGTAATGTTGATCTCTCTCAGTTGCGCAGCTGAGCGCCCACTAGGTCGTTGCATGGATTTACTCCGTCGTGTTTAGTAAGCGCGCCAGTATACGCGAGCCGGCCGGCTAAGGTAGTTAAATAGCGCCGCAAAGCATCTGCACAACCCGGCCTGTTTGCACTAATAACAAAATGCTACACTCGCAGCCTGTTAAGCGAGATGGAACAACGGCTGTAATGATTCAGAGCATGACCGCATTTGCTCGAGAGAGCGCCGAGATTGAGCAAGGTACACTGACGATAGAACTGCGTTCGGTCAACCATCGCTATCTCGATTGCAGCTTTAAACTACCTGATGAACTGCGTGCGCTAGAGCCAAAATTGCGAGAGTACGCTGGTGCCATTCTGGCCAGAGGCAAAGTAGAGTGCCTGCTGCGCCTGCAGGCGCAGCAGGCACAAACTGAAGCGCTACATATTGATACCGCCCGCCTCGACGCATTACTGGCCGCCACCGGTATTATCCAGAAGCAGCTGGGCAGTTTAGCGCCCATCAGCCCGCTAGAAGTACTGCTGTTCCCCGGTATCTGCTCCGCCCAAGAAACATCAGAAGAACAGCTGCAAAAAGAGGCGCTGTCCCTGTTCAGTAAAGCGCTGGAGAATATGCAGCAAAACCGTTGTCGGGAAGGGGAGAAGTTAGCGACACTGGTACTGGATCGCATGACGCTGATTGAAGCAGAGGTAAATGCCACGCGCGCGATACTGCCCGCACTTATGCAACATCAGCGCGACCGAATCATCCATCGAATCGCAAATCTACAGATAGAAGTCGACCAAGGTCGACTAGAACAAGAGCTGGTCTACATGGCCCAAAAAGCCGATGTGGATGAAGAGCTGGATCGTCTCGATGCCCATCTGGGCGAAGTGCGACACACTCTCAAACAGGGCGGCCCCTGTGGTAGGCGACTAGACTTTCTGATGCAGGAACTGAATCGAGAAGCCAACACTCTGTCTTCAAAGTCGCAATCGGCGACGACAACGCAGAGCGCGGTAGAGTTAAAGGTGCTCATCGAGCAGATGCGCGAACAAATACAAAATATTGAGTAGCGCCTCGCGTTTGCCCTACCGCAACAGGAACCGAACATGACAAGCACCGGAACACTTTACACTGTGTCCGCTCCATCAGGGGCCGGCAAAACAAGTCTAGTTAATGCCCTCATTGAGCGCTGCGAGGGCCTACAGGTCTCTGTCTCACACACAACACGTCCCATGCGGCCCGCCGAAAAAGAGGGGGTCAACTACCACTTTGTCTCAGACAACGTCTTTGTCGACATGCTGGATCGAGCTGAGTTTCTGGAACACGCTCAAGTCTTCGGCAACCTCTATGGGACGTCCAGTGTCTGGCTGGAAGAGCAGCTCGATCGCGGTCTTGATGTCATTTTAGAGATTGACTGGCAGGGCGCAAGACAGGTCAAGCAGCTGCTGCCCGAAACGCAGTCTATTTTTATCCTGCCACCGTCGCGCCAGGCTCTACAGCAGCGGCTTAGCCTCAGAGGGCAGGACGACCCTGGCATCATCGAGGGTCGAATGAACGCCGCCGTAGCAGAAATGTCACATTATGTGGAGAGTGACTTTCTGGTGGTCAACAAGGACTTCGATCAAGCCCTAGATGAACTGCAGTGTATTGTCGCCAGTCAGCGCCTGCGCACCGCTCGCCAGCAGAAAATTCTGTCTAGCATGTTACAAAACCTCCTGAAATAGTGCCTCTGGAGTGATTAATACTGGACGCGCCCCCGGTATACTGCGCTATAATTTAGGGTTCCTTGGGCGCAGATTTGCTGTGCCATGGGCAGAGAGGCATCGGCATCATTGACGGCGCCCCAGCTTTAGTAACCTGTGTCTCCAAGCCAAGAGCTTGAAGTAACGCACGCAAAAATGGGAAGTATTGAATAATGGCACGCGTAACCGTTGAAGATTGTCTGGAAAACGTCGCAAATCGCTTTGAACTCGTCATGGTGGCGAGCAAGCGAGCCCGGCAATTGGCCACCGGTGGGAAAGACCCCCTGGTACTGGAGGAATCGGACAAGTGCACTGTCATCGCCCTGCGCGAGATTGCTGAGGGGCTAGTCACCAACGAAATTCTCAGCCGAGCAAGCGAAATAGCGGCCGAAGAAGAGCTGGCAGAAGTGTTTGAGGCCAGCGAAGCGCTTTAAGCTCCGCGGGCATCTCTGATACGGGTCTCAAGCCAACAACATGCAAACCCTAGATGCCCTAAATATCACCCTCCGTAGTTACCTCAACACCGAGCAAACCAACCACGTAAATCGCGCCTACTTTTTTGCCGAGCAAGCGCATTATGGGCAGCAGAGACACAGTGGCGATCCTTATGTAAGTCACCCCCTTGCTGTCGCTGGCATCCTCGCCGACATGCACATGGACCACCAAAGCCTGATCGCAGCCATGCTGCATGATGTCATTGAAGACACAGGTATCGAGAAGTCCGCCATCGGTGAGCAGTTTGGCCCCACTGTCGCTGAGCTGGTCGACGGCGTCAGTAAATTAACACAGATGGAGTTCCAGTCCCTAGAAGAAAAGCAGGCGGAGAACTTCCAGAAAATGGCACTGGCCATGGCTCAGGATATTCGCGTAATTCTGGTAAAGCTCGCCGACAGGTTACACAACATGCGGACACTAGGGGTGCTGAAATCTACCAAAGCACGCCGCATCGCACGCGAAACTCTCGACATTTACGCCCCTATCGCAGCGCGCTTGGGAATGAATACCGTGCGCCTCGAGTTTGAAGAGCTCGGCTTTAGTGCTCTCTATCCTATGCGTGCCCGGCGCATAGACGCCGCTCTGCGAAAATCGGTTGGGCATCGCAAGGAGCTCGTCGAACAGGTCCGCCACCAGATTGAAGTTACACTGGAACAGGAGGGCCATGAAATTTGTGTCATTGGACGCGAAAAACACCTGTACAGCATCTACAGAAAAATGAAGTCCAAGCACAAGTCCTTTTCCGAGATCACAGACATCTATGCCTTTCGCATCATCGTGGACTCTGTTGACACCTGTTACCGCGTTCTGGGCTGCATTCATAGCCTCTACAAACCGGTGCCCGGCGAATTCAAGGATTATATCGCCATCCCCAAGGCCAATGGCTATCAGTCCCTCCACACCGTCCTGATGGGCATGCATGCTGTGCCGATCGAGGTCCAAATCCGCACCCAGGAAATGGAAGATATGGCAAATAAGGGTATCGCCGCCCACTGGCTATACAAAACTGACAGCCAGTCCAGCACGAGTAGTCATGCCCGCGCCCGAGAATGGGTGCAGGGCTTGCTAGAGATGCAGCAACGCGCAGGCAACTCGTTGGAGTTTATCGAGAGCGTCAAAATTGACCTCTTCCCTGATGAAATCTATGTCTTTACCCCACAGGGCCGCATACTCGAGTTGCCACGGCGCGCCACTCCGGTGGACTTTGCCTACGCCGTGCATACGGACGTGGGCAGCAGCTGCGTAGCCTGCCGGATAAACCGGCGCCTGTCTCCACTCTCCGAGCCTCTGCAAAGCGGCCAGACCATTGAAATTCTAACCTCGCCCGGGGCTCAGCCCAACCCAGCCTGGCTCGACTACGCCGTCACGGCCAAGGCTCGCTCCAATATCCATCATTTCCTGAAAAGTCAGACTCTGGATGACTCGGTGGCCCTCGGGCGCAGCCTCCTGAATAAAGGGCTCATGGATTTTGGCACTAATTTGGCAAATCTTGCGGAGGACAGGCTCCGAGACTTTCTGTCACAACAACACTATGAGAACCTAGATGACCTGCTGGTGGATGTCGCTCGCGGTAATCGATTACCTGTGTTCACTGCGCAGCAGCTGTTGAGCGGCCTGGAGGAAGACCCGCTGCAGCAGCATCGTAACAGCGTCCAACCTATGGCCATCTGTGGAACGGAAGGCTTTATGGTCAGTTATGCTAGATGCTGCCACCCCATACCTGGAGACCCTATTGAGGGATATCTGAGCCTCGAAAAAGGCGTAGTTGTGCACCGAGAGCAATGCAAAAACCTCGCCGATATACGCGATCACAACGAGCGGAAAATAGCGTTGCGCTGGGACGACAATGTGAAGGGCGAATACTCCGCAGAGCTGCGTGTGGAGGTCGAAAACCGTCGCGGGATGTTTGCCGTGATTGCCACTCGCATCAATAGTATGGACGTTAATATCGAGAAAATATCCACTGAAGACAAGGACTATCAGTTCACCTATGTCACCTTAGAAATGCTGGTACACGATAGAGTGCATCTGGCCCGAATCATGAAGCGGCTCCGGACCATCAATCACGTACACAAAGTTAACCGCGTCAAAAACTGAGCGCCCAAACAACCTGCACCGCCTATAGAATGGAGAACCGCCTTGAGTAACCGCGCCGTCATTTCGACACCCGCTGCCCCTGCTGCCATTGGTCCCTATTCGCAAGCAGTCAAAGTCGGTAATACCGTATGGCTGTCCGGCCAAATCCCTTTGGTGCCTGGCACGACTGAGCTGGTGTCCGAAGATATAACAGAACAGGCGGTTCAGGCCTTTCAAAACCTGAGCGCGGTAGCAGAGGCGGCCGGCGGCAGCCTGAAAAATGCAGTCAAAGTGAATATCTCGCTCACTGACCTTGCACACTTCGCAGTGGTTAATGAGGTCATGGCACGCTTCCTCGAAGAGCCCTTTCCAGCGCGCGCCTGCGTGCAGGTCGTCGCACTGCCCAAGAACGCGCAGATTGAAATAGAAGCAATCCTCGCGCTTTAGTTTTGAGCAAGCAACGCGTTATATCCACTTTTATAGTCGGGATAAATCAGCTGATAGCCGCTGTTGTGTAGTGCTTTATTTCGGCAGCGCTTATGGCTACTCTCGCCGCGCCCCGCGGGTTGCTCGACTGATGCGGACAATCTCTGCTGTGGTCGTACCTCTAACCCCATTGCTCTTGCCAACCAAGCTTCCACTTCGTAACGGGGCGCCGGCTCATCATCTACTCCGATGTAGAGAGGCTCGATTGTTTTCCCTACATCGACCAGCTGCAGCAGATGCGCGAGAAAGCCCGCACAATCATCCCGGTGAATGCGATTGGTGTAACTCACAGGCTCCGAGTGAGAGAGTTCCCCACTGCGAACCCTCAACATAAGACGGCTTCCCGGGATGCCGTATATACCGGCAAATCGCACCACTGACGCGTTATGCCCCGAGGTCAGCAGTTGTTGCTCGGCGGCAATTATTTCCAGAGCACAAGGATCATCATCCGTCAGGGGGCTACCCTCGTCCACCCAACCGCCGAGGGCCTCGGCAAAAACGCGCGTACTGCTTACCATCAGGATATGTCGCGGTCGATGCGAGCCCAGACCAGAGATCAAATGGCTCATAGCAGTTTGAAAGCCCGCTTTATAGCCCGCTGGAGTTCGGTCTGCAGGGTTAAATGTAGCGAGCACGAAGTCCGGCTCTAACGGCGCTATAAAATCTAAACTTGCGGACTGAGTATAGTTCGCTGCATAAGCGAAAAATTCAGCTGGCAACTTTGAACTATCGCGCCTCACACCCGCAACGCCCCAACCCTGTGCCATAAGCAGTCCACCGGTACGAATACCAATATCGCCACATCCGACAATTAGAACAGAACTGTGCTTCATATATTAATCACTCACTGGTTACACTAGGGGCTGTATTAGCAAGACCGAGATCCCATGACATTAACAGAACTGCGCTACCTTGTAGCACTGGCCGAATCAGGTCATTTTCGCAAAGCGGCTGAGCAATGCAACGTCAGTCAGCCCACTCTTAGCATCGCCATCAAAAAGCTCGAGGCTGAGCTAGGTGTCTGCCTATTTGAACGCGCACGTCACAAAGTGGCCACCACGCCCACCGGAGAGCTTATTGTCGAGCAGGCTCGCACGGTTCTGCGCGAAACGCAAAACCTGCGGCTGCTGGCGGAACAAGGCAAGGATCCAATGGGTAGTATGCTCTCCGTCGGTGCGATCTATACCGTGGGTCCCTATCTGTTTCCACGCTTGGTCAGTCATCTACAGCAATTGGCCCCCAACATGCCGCTGTTCATCGAGGAGAGCTATACCGCCAGTCTGCGCGTCAAGCTAAGCAGTGGGGAGCTCGATGCTATTTTTGTAGCGCTGCCATTTACCGAAACTGACACAGTCACACGGACACTCTTCGATGAATCGTTCGTCGTGTTACTCCCACAAGACCACCCACTGACTGAAAACTCACACATCAACGCCAGCAGCTTGGCGGAACACCAGGTGCTTTTAATGGGCGAGGGCCATTGTTTCCGCGATCAGGTGTTGGAAGCCTGCCCCGGGCTGCAGCGCGCCATACGAGAAAAATACGCGAAGGGCCATACGGTGGTAGAAGGCGGCTCTCTGGAAACCCTTAAGCACATGGTGGCAAGCGGCCTGGGAATTACTGTCTTGCCGGAGTCAGCGGCCAATGAGGCCACTTATGGGAACAATGCACTGGCCGTGCGGCCATTCGAAAGTCCAGCACCCTGCCGCAGCATCGCCTTAGCCTGGCGTGTGAGTTATCCGCGACCAGAGGCTATCGATATTCTCATCGATGCCCTGCGGCCTCAGTAATACGGTGATAGACGGCATCGCCAATATCTCAGTGCAGGAGCTGCGTGGAGTAGGCCCCAAGCTTGCGATCATGCTGGCCGATTACGGCGTTCGGCACGTGGAGGACCTCCTATTCCACCTCCCATTGCGCTACCAAGACCGCACTCGGATCACCCCCATCGCGGCTGCCAGGGAGGGCGCCGATGTAGTGATAGAAGGAGAGGTACGAGCGGCAGATGTAGTCTTTGGGCGTCGCCGCAGCCTCGTAGCCCGAATTCAGGACGGCAGCGGAACGTTGACCCTGCGCTTTTTCCATTTTAGCGCCGCGCAGAAAAACAACCTACAAACCGGCAGTCGACTGCGCTGTTTCGGCCAGGTGCGTCGCGGAGGCAGTGGCCTGGAAATGTACCACCCGGAATATCGCGTACTACAAGACGACGAGGTCGCTGTAGAGGAGGCCCTAACACCGATCTACCCGACGACGGCCGGTATCGGCCAAAACCAGTGGCGCAAACTCTGCAAACAAGCCCTCGACCGCCTGCACAGAGAACAAGTCGATGAGTTATTGCCTCCCAGCGGCAAATACCCCTATGAATTAACGAAGGCCCTGCAATATCTGCACACCCCTCCCCCTGACGCCGCCCAAGAATTACTGCGAGAAGGCAAACATCCGGCCCAGTTGCGACTGGCGCTGGAAGAATTGGTGGCGCACAACCTATCGCTTCACCGACTGCGCGAACGACAGCAAGAAGAGGGCGCGCCAGCACTGCCACTGAACAAGGAGGCACTCGGAGCATTCCTCGCAAGCCTGCCGTTCACACCCACGAACGCTCAACTCCATGTCCTGCAAGAAATCGCTATTGATCTGGCCAAGCCTGTTCCAATGATGCGGCTAGTGCAGGGCGATGTGGGGTCAGGGAAAACCCTGGTGGCCGCTGGTGCCGCGCTGCAGGCCATTAGCAGTGGCTGCCAGGTCGCGATCATGGCTCCTACAGAGATATTAGCAGAGCAGCACTGGCGTAATTTCTGTCAGTGGTTCGAACCCTTCCACATCACCATGGAATGGTTAAGCGGCCGCACCAAGGGCAACAAACGGTTAACCGCTTTAGGTCGCATCGCCTCCGGGGACGCAAGCTTGGTCATCGGCACTCATGCATTATTTCAAGATAATGTGGCCTTCGCATGTTTAGGCCTAGTTGTCGTCGACGAGCAACACCGCTTCGGGGTTCATCAACGTCTCGCTTTAACCAAAAAAGCATCGCCGCAACAGGGCCGCGCCCACCAGTTGGTTATGACGGCGACCCCTATTCCCCGAACTCTGTCCATGGTCGCCTATGCCGATCTGGACTGTTCCATAATCGACGAATTGCCGCCGGGGAGGTCTCCGGTGACCACGGCACTCATCGATAGCAGTCGACGAGAGGACGTTGTAGCGCGAGTCGCGGCCGCCTGTAGCGAGGGCCGCCAAGCCTACTGGGTCTGTACCCTCATTGAGGAAAGCGATGTACTGCAGGCACAAGCGGCGGAGGCGACCGCTGCAGAATTACGTGCGGGACTACCTCATCTGGCAATCGGGCTAATTCACGGCCGGCTCAAACCGCTGGAAAAGGCCGCGATAATGGCCGCGTTCAAAAGCGGAGAACTGGCGTTGCTGGTAGCCACAACCGTCATTGAGGTCGGCGTAGACGTGCCCAATGCTAGCCTGATGATCATTGAAAACCCCGAGCGGCTTGGCTTGGCGCAATTGCATCAACTGCGCGGGCGGGTGGGCAGAGGCTTACAAGCCAGCCACTGTGTACTGTTGTATCAGACCCCGCTATCTGCCAACGGCAAACAGCGCCTGTCTGTTATGCGGGAAAGTTCGGATGGATTCTTTATTGCCGAGAAAGATCTGGAACTGCGCGGCCCAGGTGAAGTACTTGGCACCCGGCAAACCGGTCTGCTGGAGTTCAGGATCGCTTCGCTACCGGCACACAGTCACCTATTAGACGAGGTGCAGGTTATTGCCAACACTATCCGTAAATCCTATCCAGAACGGACTGACCCACTGATTCATCGGTGGACCGGCTCCGGCCAGCAATTTGCCAAAGTTTGAATAGGCTTCAGCTGTCCGTTATAACCAATGGCGCTAACGCAGAAATAACGCCTGCCAGCGCCGCTCCAGTTCATCCACGCCGATAGCACTCAAGGCTTCAATATTCCTGTTTGGGATCTGCTCGGGATCGGCAAAGTCTTCCAATGCGCGGCTTACCATACTTTCTCTGAGAAGATGAATGAGCGGGTAAGGTGCCCGATTGCTGAAGTGACTGGCAGCCTCTGGGGCCTCTCCCGCAAAGCGATATTGCGGATGAAAACTGGCCAACTGCACGATGCCATCAAGGCCCGATTCAACCAACAGGTCCTGGGCTTCATCAACGAACTGTAGGTAGTCTTCAAAAGGCTGCAGCGCTCGCGGAAACACCACAAGGGTCGTCGCGACATCCTGCTCCGTGCTGCTCTGCAGTAAATCCAGCTCCTGCAGGAGTACCCTGCGCAAACCCGCCATCTGGCTTTCCTCACAAACGGCTATACGCAGATTGGGCGCACCCAGCAGAGGGCGCGCAAAAGGGCATAGGTTCAAGCCGACAACAAAGTCGTGCAGCCAACGTCTCACATGACACTCAGCGTTATCGGTCACCAACAATACCGGTGCGCATAGAGCCCCACGTCAGGCCATAATCGGCGGCAATTCTTTCTGCAGGAGTATTTTCTCTTTAATGGCCTCGCCGGTCAGCGCAAAACCCAACAACTTGCCACCACTGTCACGGAACTGCGCGTTGACGTTGTGGCCGTCGGCCACAATAGTCCAATCGCCCTCTGCCCCCCGTGCAACAGGCGCGACCACCACCGGACAGGCTGGCGTTTTAATCGTCACCGGCATGGCCCCGTAGCTGACCTCAGTGGGCTGACCCGCTAGGGTTTTGCCCAACGCTTTAGCTGCCGCCATCAAAGGCGCGACATAAACCAACACGTGCCCGTCAACCTCTGCGCAATCTCCCATCGCATAGACGTGGCTAGCGCTGGTCTCTAAAAGGCGGTTGGTAACAATACCCCGATTGACGACAATACCGCTGGCCTTGGCTAAATCGGTTCGAGGCCGCACACCAACTGCCGAAATGACGATGTCGGCGGCAATGGTCTCGCCATTATTAAGGCTCACAACCACGCCCTTCTCAGCCTTGTTCACGGCAGTTACCAAAGGACCGAAATGGAACTTCGCGCCTTTCTGTTCCAACGCTGTCTGCACTGCCTTACCCGCAGGTTCGGGCAACAACGTTGGCAGACAGTAACCAAGAGGATCCACAGCTTCCACCTCAAACCCACCATTAATCAAATCATTGGTGTATTCGCAGCCGATCAGTCCACCTCCGATGATGCACACCTTCTTTACACCATTCTTGGCAACGGCGACGCGAAAATCCGCGTAGTCCAGCAGGTCATTGACGGAATAGACGAGCTCCAGCCCATCGCCCTCAATCGGGGGACGGATCACCTCGGCCCCCACGGCCAGAACCAATGTTCGGTAATGAATTACAGTCTCGGCATCACCCACCTTGATCAACTGATGCTCGGTATCAAGTTCGTTCACCTTGGTCATAGTCCAAACGCTGGCTTTGAGTTGGCGTGCCATGCTACCCGCATCCAACTGGGCCAGATCATCAGCCGAGTGGTCTTTGGTATAACCCGTGGACAGCATCGGCTTGGAATAGGAGCGGCCGTCGTCCGACGTAATAATGATAAGCGGCGTTTCGCTATCATGCTTGCGAAACTCCTTGGCCAAGCCGTATCCTGCCAGGCCTGTCCCGAGAATAACCACCGGCGCATGGACTTTATCCACCGTAGGTTCCTCATGGTGGGGCACATCGTCAACCAGTGCCTCTTTTAGTAATTCAAAATCTTCCTTGCCAACGCCACAGTCAGGGCACAACCAATCTTCCGGAACATCCTCCCACTTGGTGCCTGGCGCGATACCATCGTCCGGCCAGCCTTCCTTCTCGTCATAAATCAGACCACAGACAATACATTCCCATTGGCTCATGCTACTTCTCACTCTTTATAATGCTTGCGGATGACTTCATTTGCCGAACAAAAAATACAAGACCTTGCAGCAACGGAAGAATGGACAAATTTGGAAACCGAACACTATAGGGCTGTGCAATAATTGTGCAAGGATTTTTTCTCGTCAAACTTCTGGAAATTTGGATCAGCAACTCTCTTGCAAGCACACTCCCGATAAAGCATTCTCGCCACTCGAATTAAGGATATCATACGTTTGCAACCGTCCAATCCCGCACTGGTGCCCCGCCCGCAGTGGCGCAAACGCATACCCGCTGAGCCCCATTGGCGGCCCGAGGGGCTCTATGACCGTGAGACCCTGCCGCCAAGTTTGCGCGGGTGGTTAACAGACAACGGCTCTCTAACGGCACGGCTGGTAGCGTCTGGACAGGGTGAATTCAGTGTCACGCGATTGTATCAGGGGTGGGAGGTACCGCTACTTTCCGAGCGCCGGTTATTAGGCCTACCTCCCAGACAGGTCGCGCTGGTGCGCGAGGTCGCTCTATTATTGGATGACAACGCTGTAGTATTTGCCCGTAGCATCTTTCCCATTACAAGCCTGAATGGCAGCCTGGCGCACCTGCGACGGTTACAGAATAAATCGCTAGGGGCCTTTTTATTTAAGCATCCCGGCATGCACCGCTATCCCTTTGAACTTTCGCACATGCCGGGAAACAGTCACTACCTGCCAGAAGACCTCCGCCAATCCGGGCTCGCCTGGGGGCGTCGCTGTCGTTTCGAGATCAACGGGAAAAAGCTGATGGTAAGCGAGGTTTTTCTGAAGACTTTCACCCCTTGGAGAGCTGCACCTTCGATGCATCGCACACAGCGCGGCAAGGTCAGCACTGCATTTATGTCGCTAACCCAGTAAGCTACGCCGTTTACTATGCCGCAATAGGTTTCAATGGCAACCTCACCCAAAACGCATGCACTGCTGCAACTGATTCGCTTTGATAAGCCGATCGGCACCCTACTCCTGCTGTGGCCCGCCCTTTGGGCTCTTTGGCTCGCGGCGCAAGGTGTGCCTGACTACGCACTATTGGCTATTTTTCTGATCGGCACCTTTCTTGCCCGCTCCGCCGGTTGCATCATCAATGACCTCGCTGACCGGAATCTAGACGGTGCGGTAGCGCGCACCAATACTCGACCACTGGTGACCGGGGAAATCACTGTTCGCGAAGCGATAGCCCTATTTGTGGCGCTGATGCTGCTCGCGTTCATACTGGTGCTGCTTACCAACCGATTGACTGTCATACTCTCCGTTGGTGCGGTGGTACTGGCCTCCAGCTACCCGTTTATGAAACGCTACATGCAATTACCGCAACTGGTATTGGGCGCCGCATTTTCCTGGAGTATTCCGATGGCCTTCGCTGCCCAAAGTGGTGCCCTGCCTCCCGCGCTATGGCTGGTCTATCTGGGAAACCTGCTCTGGACCATGGCCTACGATACAGCCTACGCCATGGTAGACCGAGAGGATGACCTCAAAATAGGCATAAAGTCTACAGCCATATTATTTGGCCAGTACGACCGCCTCATGATTGCGGTGCTGCAGGTGTCCAGCCTGATATGTCTTTACCTCGCGGGCCAGGCATTCGGACTGGGCCTCTACTACAACGCATCGCTGGTCGTATCTGCCGCGCTGTTTGGCTATCACCAATACCTGATCCGCGAACGCAAGGCGGATGAATGTTTCAGGGCCTTCCTGCATAACAACTGGGTGGGCATGACGATCTTTGTCGGCGTGGCGCTCAACTATCTGACAGACGGCGCCTGAGTCGCCAATGGCCCTGTCTCCGCACCCACATGCATTCACCACCGAGTTTCTCAACAGCCTCAACCAAATTTCTGCTGCGCAGTGGAACGCTATCGCCGATACTGATTATCCGTTTCTGCGCCACGATTTTCTGCTTGGACTGGAAACAACCGGATGCACAACAGCAGAAACCGGATGGCAGCCGTGCCATCTAATCCTCCGCCGTGACAGCGAAGTGGTGGCAATTATGCCGCTCTACCTCAAAGCCCATTCTTACGGCGAGTATGTGTTCGACTGGTCCTGGGCCGATGCCTGGCGGCAGAGCGGTCTCGTCTATTATCCGAAATTACTCACCGCAATACCTTTCACTCCCGCCACAGGGCCGCGCCTATGCGTCTCTCCTGACGTTGATGCCGACCAGTGCTTGAGCGCCGTGCTTCACGCGGTAAAAGCTCTGGCCGCACAACGGCACATTTCATCTTGGCATCTATTGTTTCCCGATGAGGCCATGAGCGAAACACTGCTCGACGCCGGCCTGCATCGCCGCGCCGGCACCCAGTTTCACTGGTTCAACGATAACTATGGCTGTTTCGAGGATTTTCTCGCGACCTTCAATAGCCGCAAACGCAAAGCGCTAAAAAAAGAGCGCCGACGTGTCGCAGAACAGGGGCTCGTGCTGAAAACACTGACGGGGGCAAACATTGGCGAGCAAGAATGGGAACAATTCTATCGCTTTTACCAGCTGACCTATGCCAAACGCAGTGGTCATGGCGGCTACCTGAGTCGTGATTTTTTTATCACTACCGCGGCCGGCATGGGAGACCAAGTGGTTATGGTGCTGGCCTATCTTGATACGCGCGCTGTGGCCGGAGCCCTTTATTTCTGTTCCAACGATACGCTTTACGGGCGCTACTGGGGCTGCGAAGAAGAATATGACTGCTTACACTTTGAGGCCTGCTATTACCAAGGTATTGAGTACTGTATCGCCAACAATCTAGCGCGGTTTGACCCAGGAGCACAGGGAGAACATAAAATTCAACGCGGCTTTCGCCCCATAACCACATGGTCAAATCACTGGATTGCAGATTCCGATCTGTCCGCAGCAGTAGGCGGCTTCACTCGCCGTGAGGAGGAACAAAACGACCTTTACCGACAAGCAGCAACAAAAATGTTGCCCTTCAAATAATGTATCCCCGCTACTAACTATTCGGACAACGATTAGATTGGACGATTCTCGCGAGTAAACACCCATTCATGCGCGCTCGATTTGGCTTTGTTGTAGCGATAACCGTCGGTTTTAAACTCTTTTATAGCCTCGGGCTCATCCAATGCGTTATCGATAATAAACCGGGCCATTTGTCCACGTGCTTTCTTAGCAAAAAAGCTGATCACCTTGTATTGGTCGCCCTTGAGGTCTCTGAAGACAGGCGTGACAACATCGGCATCCAACGCCTTTGGCTGTACTGACCTGAAATATTCGTTGGATGCAAGATTGACCAGCACCTTGCTGCGCGAGTTTTTTAGCTGGTTATTAAGCGACTTTGTGATGGAATCGCCCCAGAATTGATAGAGGTTTTTGCCCCCGCGATTAACAAACTTAAGGCCCATTTCAAGCCGATAGGGCTGCATTAAGTCGAGCGGACGCAACAGACCGTAAAGGCCAGAGAGAATACGCAGGTGGCTCTGGGCAAAACTGAGCTGTGCCTCTGTCAGGGTCGAGGCCTCCAGGCCCGTATAGACATCACCCTTGAACGCCAGTATTGCCTGCTTAGCATTATCCAATTCAAAGGGCTCCCCCCAATCCATGAAGCGCCTATGATTTAACTGTGCAATGTTCTCACTGACACCCATCAAGGCCTGGATATCTTCTTGGCTGAGCGCGCGGGCATCTTCTACAAGCCCAGCAGATCGCGCCAAAAACTCAGGCAGAGTGGTGTTAAGAGTGCTTGCGGGTGCATCAAAGTCCAGCGTTTTGGCCGGAGATAGGACAGTCAACATTCGATTAATTCCAAATTAAAGGGCTGTTAGTGGCGTCGTTTCCAAACAGAGATCAGGACTATGATACTCCGTGACACCAGAATCAAAAAGAATCATTCTCTGTGACGGCCATCGGAGCAATTGTTTTTGCCATCCAATACTTCAGCTAACGAGCCTCGCGCGAGCTCTAAGCGCACGAACAGGCTCAGAAGTGCCACTCAAGCTGTTGATATACATGTGGAAATAGCGTAGGTTACGGGTGTAGAAAAAAGAGCGAGCGCTTTGTCCGCTATATCCCCTTCGGGTCTGATCTTCTAATGGCTATAAGTATTTTTAGCGTAGGGCTTCTATACCTTTTTGCCGTTGTTGGCATGGCTTCCATGTGGCGAGGACGGGAAAAGCGACGAGAACTTTCGCTTTTTGTCCTGCTGGTGATGTCATTCGCTCTCAGTTATGCGGTGTCCTCGGATAAAATTCGATACTGGGTGCCTGTCGACCCCTACATCATCCTTTTGAGCGCATGGGGTGTGGTCGCGGTCTGGAACAGCGTGTTTAAGAAAGAGCCGACCGCGCTGCGGCGTCAAGACGCAGCATGACGGCTGGATCAGTTATGCACATGTGTGTGCATAGCATCGACGCTTTTACCGAATATAGCGGCCGTCTGCTCGCCTGGCTTACCCTTGGCATGGCTTTACTCACCGGGTTTATCGTGGTTCTGCGTTATGGCTTTGGTATAGGCTCGATTCCCGCGCAAGAAGCCGTAATTTACATGCATGGCAGCCTATTCCTGCTAGGTGCCGCCTATGCACTGAAGGTTGGCGCTCATGTTCGAGTCGATATTTTTTATCGAAACTTCAATGCGCGGACGCGTGCCTGGATTGACAGCCTCGGCGGTATTATATTCCTGCTCCCGCTGTGTGGCTTCATACTCATCAGCAGTATAGATTACGTTAGTACGTCTTGGGCCATGCGCGAGACCTCCGCAGAGCCCGGCGGGATTCCGGCCGTGTTCCTCCTTAAAAGCCTCATCCCGTTGATGGCGATAACCCTTGCGCTGCAGGCCTTCGCGGAAGTATTCCGTAACGCTCTTATCCTGACAGAGAGCGCAGAGGAATAGTGGAGTACCTCTCTCTCTACCTATTTCTGGCGGTTTGTCTGCTTCTGATGCTGGGATACCCAGTGGCATTTACGCTCGCCGGAACGGCACTAGCCTTTGCTACAGGGGGAGTGCTCACTGGTGTTTTCGATGCAGGCTTCCTGTCTGCCCTCCCTGCCCGTATTTTCGGTACCGTCAGCAACTCCACCCTCATCGCAGTCCCACTGTTCATCCTTATGGGCACTATCTTGGAAAAGTCACGAGTGGCTGAAGAGCTGCTCGACAGCATGGCACGATTGTTCGGTAGTGTGCGCGGGGGACTCGGTATTTCTGTCGTCGTGGTCGGCATGTTTCTCGCAGCGAGCACCGGTATTGTCGGCGCCACTGTGGTGACGATGGGCCTTCTGTCTCTCCCGAGCATGTTGCGCAGCGGCTACAGTCCTTCTCTCGCAGCTGGGACGATCTGTGCAACTGGCACGCTAGGACAAATTATTCCGCCCTCCATTGCCCTGGTGCTGCTAGGAGACATTCTCTCCAACGCCTACCAACAGGCTCAGCTGAGCATGGGCACCCTCAACCCCAAGACAGTATCCGTGGGAGACCTGTTCATGGGCGCACTCTTTCCGGGGCTGATACTCGTCGCGATGTACATTTTGTATTTGCTGGTCCAGGCCCGACTAAAGCCAGAGACGGCGCCGCCAAGCACACTTGAGCCCGTCTCCGCCGGCGTGGTGCTGCGCGGGCTGATTCCGCCATTAGGACTAATTATACTCGTCCTCGGCTCGATTCTCGTCGGTGCCGCAACGCCGACCGAAGCGGCCGGTATCGGCGCGATTGGCGCACTGTTACTGGCTATCGCCAAAGGACAAATGGGCTTCGTACGACTCAAAGATGCCATGCGGCAGACACTCGAGATTACCTGCATGGTATTTATGATACTGATAGGGGCTGCAGTGTTCTCACTTGTTTTCAGAGGTTTTGGTGGGGAAGAGCTGATACAAACGTTTTTCCATGGCCTCCCTGGGGGCGTGATGGCAGCGACTTTGGTGGTGATGGTGGTGATTTTCCTACTGGGCTTTATTCTCGACTTTATCGAGATTACCTTCGTAGTAGTACCCATTGTCGGCCCGATTCTTCTAGCGATGGGACTAGATCCCGTCTGGCTGGGCATCATGATAGCGTTAAACCTACAAACCTCATTTCTCACACCGCCCTTCGGTTTTGCGCTTTTCTATCTGCGAGGGGTTGCGCCTGAATCAGTGACCACAAGCGCTATCTACAAAGGTGTAGTTCCCTTTATACTCATGCAATTAGCGCTGCTAATCGCGCTCTGGTTCTGGCCAGGAATAGCAACCTGGCTACCTGCGGTAACCCAATAGGCCGAGCGGTCCAATTCGAAAAAGGTAATTGACATGAGTGATATCGATACCGCACCTGCACCCCACGGCGACCTTGCCCTACAAACGGTCGCCATGCCCAAAGACACCAATGCCAACGGGGACATTTTTGGCGGCTGGTTATTGTCACAAATGGATATTGCAGGAATGATTACGGCCAGCGAGGTCGCTAGTGGCAGGGTAGCCACCGTCGCGATCAACGGTATGGCGTTTCTAACGCCTGTCCATGTCGGTGCCGTGGTGTCCTGTTATTGTGATGTGCTTGAAGTGGGGCGTAGCTCTATTCGAATTATAGTAGAAGTCTGGATCAACTCGCAGCACGACCGAGAGCCGATTAAGGTCACTGAAGGAGAGTTTGTCTTTGTTGCCATTGATATAAATGGTCGCACGCGCACCATTCAACAATAGTCATCCTGAGGGAAACCTAATGCAGGACTGCGGGCATATTACGCTCACCAATAACCCGCTCCATGCGACACTAAAAACCCTCGTCGCCAAATACCTTGTCACGAGCGTTAAGATAAGCTTGCTCTGAAATGTGGTGGTAGTTGCGCACTCCCTTATAAAAATCACTGTAGGAGGCATAGACCTTCGCTGCCATTGGGTCAGATTCAACGAGCTCCTGCATCACCACTTGAGTCCCGTGCCAGAGGGCGAGCAGTACATCGTCCGGAAGACGGCGCAGTTGCACCCCGTGTTCATCGACCAGGCTTTGTAGGGCGGCGTTGTTGCGCGCAGTGTACTCATCTAACATGTCTTGGTTAGCGGCTCGCGACGCGAATCTGACAATGGCTTGCAGGTCCTTCGGCAGCGCCTCTAGAGAATCCTTGTTAACGACAAATTCGAGGATAGACCCGGGCTCATGCCAACCGGGATAGTAATAATATTTTGCCACCTGATGAAATCCCAGCGACTTGTCGTTATAGGGGCCTACCCACTCCACTGCATCGATGACTCCGGTCTGCATAGACGTGTAAAGTTCACCCCCGGGAATCGTTACGGCAGTACCGCCCGCTGCCGCAAAAACTTCTCCGGCGAGACCGGGGATACGCATCTTCAAGCCTTTCAAGTCCGCAATTGAATTAATTTCCTTGTTGAACCAGCCCGCCATTTGCACACCGGTGCTGCCGCCCGCCATCGGCACCAAGTTATAAGGCGCGTATGCCTCCTGCCACAACTCGAGGCCACCTCCGTAATGCAGCCAGCCGTTAGTCTCCTGCGCGGTCAGGCCAAAGGGCACGGCAGTAAAGAAGACCGATGCGGGGACTTTGCCCTTCCAGTAATAAGCCGCCCCATGACCTGCATCCACGATACCTTCAGAAACGGCCTCAAACACGCCCAGTGCAGGCACTATTTCTCCGGCGCCATACACGTGGACCGTCAGCCGACCGTTACTCATTTCCTCGACAGAGCGTGCAAAATTTTCTGCGGCAAAGCCCAGGCCGGGGAAATTCTTAGGCCAAGTTGTAATCATCTTCCACTGAAAATGCTCGCCTCCGGTGCCGCCGGTAGACGTATTATTGCTGTAGGCCGGCTTAGTGTCCCGCCGGTCTGCAGCCCAAAAGCCGAGTGTCGCCACGAGCGCGGCTACAAGCAACAAAATAACCAGTGGCAGAGCCTGCTTTTCTTTAGAGGTGTTTCCCATTCTCGATGTTATCCCCGCGCCTGCCGCATTACATTAACTGGAGGTTAGCGTATTGCAACACCAGCCACTTGCTGCCATCAGTATCAAAATTGACTTCCACCCGAGCACTGCCGCCACGCCCTTCAAAGTTTAGCACGACACCCTCTCCAAAAACCTGGTGATAGACTCGCTGTCCTAGTGACAGCTCGGTATCAGGTACCTGGGCCTGACTTAGGCTGCTCACAGGCTGTGTGATCGTGCCGTGCACTCGCACCTCTTGTAGTAACTGCGCGGGAATTTCCCGAACAAATCGCGAGGGCGTATTAAACGTTTCGCTACCGTGTAGGCGACGGCATTCGGCATAGGTGATAATGAGCTTTTTCATCGCTCGGGTGATTCCCACGTAGCACAGCCGTCGCTCCTCTTCCAGGCGCCCCGGCTCCTCAATAGACATTCGGTGGGGAAACAAATTTTCCTCCATGCCTGCAAGAAAAACCAGAGGGAATTCCAAACCTTTGGCGGAGTGAAGGGTCATCAGTTGGACGCTGTCCTCGTGTTCCTCCGCCTGAGCATCCCCTGCATCCAGAGCTGCACGGTCAAGAAATTGCTGCTGCGGTGAGCGGTCATCGTCTTCTGCAACAAATTGCTTGGCGGCGCTGACCAGTTCCTCCAAGTTTTCGACTCGCGCCTGACCCTTCTCGCCTTTCTCATTCTTGTGATACTGAAACAGCCCGGATGTCTGTATTGTATGATCCACCAGCCCTTCTAGAAGAAGGTCGCCCGTCCCGGAGTCCAACTCGTTAATCAAAATAATGAACCCTTCGAGGGCGCTCAAAGCCCTAGCAGGCAAATGTTTTTCCTCCAGCACAGCGGTAATGGCACCCCACAACGGTATACCCCTATCACGAGCACACCCGCGCACAGCATCAAGTGTCTTGCTACCGATACCCCGTGGCGGCGTGTTAATGACTCTTTCCACTGCCGCATCGTCGCCACGATTTAGCAGCAAGCGCAGATAAGCTAGGGCGTTACGGATTTCCAGTCGCTCATAGAAACGCTGCCCACCATAAATACGGTACGGTATGGCATTGCGAATCAAAGCCTCCTCCAGCACGCGTGATTGGGCGTTCGAGCGATACAAAATGGCGACCGAAGAGCGATTGTTTCCATCAAGTAGCCACTGCTCTGCCTGCTCTACGATATAGCGAGCTTCGTCATGCTCGTTATACCCTGCGTAAAGGCTTATCGCTTCGCCAATCTCTCCATCGGTCCAGAGCTCCTTGCCTAGCCGACCAGAATTTTGCGCAATCACACCATTAGCGGCCTGTAAAATTGTCTGGGTCGAACGGTAGTTCTGCTCCAGACGAATGGTCTGGGTATCGCTAAAGTCTTCGGTAAACCGTTGAATGTTCTCAATCTTTGCCCCGCGCCAACCGTAAATAGACTGATCATCATCTCCCACGGCGACCACGGGAATGTGTGCGCCGGCTAACACCCGCAGCCATGCATACTGAACCGTATTGGTGTCCTGAAACTCATCCACTAGAATCTGTCGAAAACGGCCTTGATAGTGCTTTAATACTTGGGGCTTTTTAAGCCACAATTCATGCGCGCGCAGCAGCAATTCAGCAAAGTCCACCAAACCAGCGCGGTCGCAAGCAATCTCGTAAGCGCGATATACCTGCAACATGGTCTGGACAAATAAATCCCCAGGCGGCGCATCGATATGCGCGCTGCGCAACCCCTCATCTTTTTGTGTGTTGATATACCACATGGCTTGTTTGGGGGGCCAGCGAGACTCATCCAAGCTCAAGTCCCTGCACACTCGCTTAACTAGGCGGAGCTGATCGTCACTATCCAGTATCTGAAAATTTTGCGGCAGGCCGGCGTCCTGCCAATGTGCCTTCAACAATCGATGAGCGAGGCCATGAAAGGTGCCAACCCACATGCCGTGAGAGGGTATCTGCAGCATCTCCTCTATCCGACTGCGCATTTCCCGAGCCGCTTTGTTGGTAAAGGTCACGGCCAGAATCGACCACGGTGAAAAGTTCTCCGCTCTAATTAGCCATGCGATGCGATGCACAAGCACCCGCGTTTTGCCGCTGCCGGCGCCGGCCAGAACAAGCATATTCTGGTTTTCTGCGGCGACGGCATCCCGTTGAGCCTCGTTAAGAGGGGAGAGAATATCAGATACGTCCATACGCCTATTCTAACTACATTCGAACCGAGGAACGTACCCTTATTCTTTATCACCGTTCAAGAACAGTTCCTTCGCAATAATGTTGCCTTGCCGGTGCTTTATGATCAAAATGGGTTATCACGATACACGGGTGCTGTTACGCCATGTCCAGAGACAACTACGAAAGCTCAGATGGTCACAGTGAAACGTCCCCTGATGTCGAATCCAAAAATAAACAGCTACGTCAGGAGCCCGGCTTTGAGGGGTTCAACGCCAACGACGAGTATGAATACGAAGAGCCAGATAGGGATATTGACTACAGCTCGAGCTACAGTACCGATAGCGAGGACGAGGATGAGGGGTTTGACAACGCCAGTTCGGATGATGAGGAACAAGACGCCTTCTCCTTCGAGGAAGAGGGTGAAGAAAAATACGAAGCAGACGAAATTTCTGCAAGAGAACCCGACGATTGGCTCGAGAATGAAGAGCGCTATAATGATGGGCGTGAAGATAGAACCCAATCCTGGCCGTTAGGTTTAATTGCCGTTGCGACTGTTGCCCTGATGCTATTAGCTGCGGGTGGTTACGGCGTAATGCAGGAGCGCGCTGAGACCGAGGAAGAGCTTCGGCAGTTGCGAGAAACTCTGACGACAGTTTCAAGCCTTGAAGATACAGGCGCCAGCCTAAAAGCCCTGCAGACGCTACAACAATCGTATGACGGGCTGACCATAAATGCAGAAGCGCTTATGCGCGAAAACCGCAGACTGACTACTGCTGTGGCTGAACTTGAGGTCCAACTGGAGGCCAGCCAAGCCTTGCTCCCAACTGGCAATAAAGTCATCGATACGTCGGTCTCAGCGGAAACAAAGCGCCCTGCACCGAACAACGCTGGTCCAGTAGCGCCTGAATCCTCTACACCGGTATTGGCCACCCCTCAGCCTGCGGGGGTCAAGCCCTCCATGACGATATCTTCAGGTGCTTGGTTCGTCAATGTTAGTTCCTACAGTACGCGCGCCGCGGCAGAAAAATGGGTGGACAAAGTGCGCCCTGACGCGGGCAACGTTATTGTGTCCGCAAGCACCAGAGAAGGTAAGACATATTACCGCGTTAGGGTGATCGGGCTAGCCAATAAAAGCGCGGCCGCGCAAGTAGCGCGTAAGTTGGAGGCCACGTTAGGCCTAGATAAGTTGTGGGTTGGCCACGAGTAAGCGGCTGACAATGTCTCGACCTGACTTGGCAGAAGCTCCTTGTCCTGTTACTGTTTTCTCTGCTGGATACAGTGAGCACTCTAAAAACACTACATAGATGAGGTATTTGTGATGAATTATATCAAACTGGCGCTAATTGGCCTGGTCCTAGGGAGTACTGCAAGCGTTGCTGACGACTGCACTGCGCCACCGTCACCCACACTGCCTGATGGCGCTACTGCGACTATGGAACAGATGCTGGCAGGGCAAAAAGCCGTAAAGGCTTTTCAGGCGGCAAACACGGACTACCGCTCATGCTTAGATCCGCTCGTTACCGCCGCGGAAGTGGATGCCGCAGGTGATTCTCCTGGCCCTGATCTAAAGGCAACCCTTGCACAACTCAATGATGACTACAACGCCTCCGTATCAGCCGAAGAAGAAGTCGCAAATGAATTTAATGTCGCTTTGCGTGAGTACAAAAAAGCGAACCCCGGTGATAGCGATTAGTCCCTTTTGCCGCCCGCGCGTTGTTCGCGCCGGGCGGTTACCCCTAACAATACGGCAAAAGACCCTCGCGCACTGATAGAAAACCACTCTCCCGTGCTTTCATTTGTCGTTGTACATTATTCCACGGTAACCGACTTCGCCAGATTACGCGGTTTATCGACATCAGTACCTTTTTGCAAAGCAACGTGGTACGACAACAACTGTAGAGCCACCGCATACACTATTGGCCTGATGACCTCAGGGCAATGAGGCATAGGCAAGATTTGCACACGGGGCTCATTAGCAAACCCCGCTTCCTTATCAGCAAACACAAACAACTCACCGCCGCGCGAGCGCACTTCTTCCAGATTGGATTTCAGTTTCCCTAAAAGTTCATCATTAGGCGCTACGGCGACCACAGGCATATCGTAGTCTACCAGAGCCAGAGGGCCATGCTTCAATTCCCCCGCAGGATAGGCCTCGGCGTGAATGTAGGAAATTTCCTTTAGTTTGAGAGCACCCTCCATGGCAATCGGATACTGAATGCCGCGACCGAGAAAAAGGGCGTGCCGTTTGGATATAAACGTTTCTGACAGTTGCCGTATAGCCTCATTGAGCTCAAGTGTTTGCCGCACACACTGTGGTAGATACTGCAGGGCTGTAATAATGTCCTGCTGCCGGCTATCCGACAGCTCGCGACGCCTACCCAACACCAAGGTCAACATTAGCAGGGCGACCAACTGTGTCGTAAACGCCTTCGTTGAAGCGACCCCGATTTCGATACCGGCTCGCGTCAAAAATACCAGATCACATTCTCGGACCAGAGAACTGTTATCCACGTTAGACACAACCAGACTGCCTATGAATTCGCCCGCTGTGGCGTTGCGCAGAGCCGCCAACGTATCGGCGGTTTCACCTGACTGAGAAATGACCACCAACAACGTTCCCTCATGCTGCACGCGCTTTCGGTAACGAAACTCCGACGCGACTTCCACAGCACAACTCACCCCTGCAATTTCCTCCAGCCAATAACGGGCCACCATACCGGCATGAAAACTCGTACCACAGGCCACTATCTGTATCTTTTTTACCTGTTCGAACAAAGCCGGCGCGGCAGGGCCAAAGCGCTCCTCAACCTTTTCAGCATTAATCGCACCGGCGAATGTTGCTTCAAGCGCCTCCGGCTGTTCAAATATTTCCTTAATCATATAGTGATCAAAGTCGCCCATATCGGCCGCTTCTAGCCCCTCTTTAAGGCGCGTTATTGGCCGCTTAACCTCTCTGCCATCAGCGCTGTATACCTGCACGCTGGCCGGAGTGATGCAGACCAAGTCAGCTTCTTCCAGATAAATAAAACGATCTGTTACCTGGCGCAGCGCCATTGTGTCAGACGCCAGAAAGTTTTCGCCTATGCCCACACCTACCACCAGCGGACTGCCTTTTCGCGCGCCCACAACTGTGTCAGGGGTTTGGGTATCTATCGCCGCTAGGGCATAAGCTCCTTCGAGTTTAGCCACCGCTTGTTGCATGGCTTGCAGCAATGTCCCACCGGTCGCAAGACTGCGGTGCAGAAGATGAGCGATAACCTCGGTGTCAGTGGCCGATGTGATTTCGTAACCCTCTTCGACGAGCTCCGCGCGCAATGTTGCATGGTTTTCTATGATGCCGTTATGCACCAACGCAACATGCCCACCGGATATATGGGGATGCGCGTTTACACCAGAAGGTTCACCATGGGTCGCCCATCGAGTATGAGCAATGCCCGTAGTTCCATAGTAAGGCTGTTCTCGCTGGGCCTTTTCCAGTTCTGCGACCTTGCCTTTGCGCTTATGTATCCTTAAACCGTGCTCGTCATCTATCAGCGCCATACCGGCTGAGTCATATCCCCTGTATTCCAGACGTCGCAACCCTTCCAGCAAAATTTCAGAAACTTCACGCCGCGCAGCGGCGGCAACAATGCCACACATAGTCAGTCCTTGGTGTCTCGCGTGCCGGGACGAACCCAGCCCTCGATATTACGCTGTCGGGCTCGACTAACCGCCAATTCACCCTTGCCAACACTCCCCGTAATCGTAGAGCCCGCAGCAACAAACCCCTGTTCCTCAATCTGCAAAGGCGCAACCAGAGTACTATTGGATCCAACAAACACACCCTTGCCAATGTCCGTCTTATGTTTATTGACACCATCATAGTTACAGGTAATGGTACCGGCGCCAATGTTAACTTCTGCGCCTACATCACAATCACCAATATAGCTCAGGTGATTGACCTTGCTGCCCGGGCCTATGCTCGCTTTCTTGGTTTCAACAAAGTTGCCAATGCGGGCACCTTCACTCAATACAGTTCCTGGACGCAACCGAGCATAGGGTCCAACACTACAGTCTTTACCAATGACGGCTTGCTGCAAATGACTCATAGGGTGAATCACTGCGCCGTCCGCCACACTAACGTCAGACAGCACGCAATGTGCACCCACTGAAACGTCATTTCCCAGAGTCACTTTGCCTTCAAAGACAACGTTGATGTCAATAGAGACGTCTCCGCCACAGGAGAGACTGCCACGGATATCCAAGCGTGCCGGGTCGGCAATGCTTACACCCTCACGCATTAGCTGCTCTGCCTGGCGATGTTGGTACTCACGCTCCACGTGATTGAGCTGAACGCGGTCATTGACTCCGAGGATCTCCAGCTCAGACTCCACTGCACAAGAAGACACTGTTTTACCGTTAGCGACAGCCAGGCTGAGTATGTCAGGAAGGTAATATTCTCCCTGCTGGTTGTCATTGCCAACTTGGGGCAAGTACGCAAGAAAATCGCGCTGGGGAGCGGCCAATAGGCCGGTGTTTATTTCCCTGATTTCGCGCTGGGCAGGTGTCGCATCTTTATCCTCGACCACGCCAACAAGCGCGCCAATCTTATCTCGAAGTATCCTGCCATAGCCTTGGGGGTTCTGCAATTCGGCGGTCAACAGCGCGGGTGCTGTTCGAGCCTGTTGCACCAGGTTTTGCAATGTCGATAACCGGGTCAATGGCACATCGCCATAAAGAACCAATACAATGCTGTCATCAGCAATGGCAGGCAACGCCTGCAATACGGCATGTCCGGTACCTGCTTGCCGTTCCTGTACTACCCAATTAATGTCGTAATGCGCTAAAGCGTCCTGCACCTGATCACTGCCATGTCCAATGACCACATGAATAGCCCTAGGCTTAAGGCCCTGTGCTGTGCGTATCACATGCTCCAGCAAAGGCATGCCGCCGACAACATGCAGCACCTTTGGTAGACGGGATTTCATTCGCTTTCCCTGACCTGCGGCGAGAATCACGACTTCCAGTTTCATGGTAATTGCTTTCCCGTTATATCCATTGGCCTTCCTAGCAAAAGAATCTGTTCTTGTTTTTCCAAGATGTATTATGCGCTGCTGGGGATATAACGCCAACTACCGCCGCCTATGCCTTCTGTCGCGGCGGTTGCGCAAAAAGAGGACGTCAAGCACGTCGCTGCAGCTGCCGCCGGTCATTGATGATAGGAACTGCAAGAAAAAGAGCGCCGGCACACGCGAATGCAGTATGCCTATATAGTACCTTGACTTTCGTGACCAGAAAAGACTGCTTAACGTGGACTAAAAAGGGGAGAGTGCGACTAACCGCGGCCCGACCTGTTCCTCATTTTTCGTAGGGTCGCCAACTGAGCCGCCGCTTCCGCCAGTTGTGCGGATGCACGCCCGTAATCAAAGTCGCCGGTTTGGTTCGCAATTGCATGCTCCGCCTCCTTGCGCGCCTCTTCTGCAGCCGCTTCGTCAACATCGTCGGCACGGATAGCCGTGTCTGCCAGAATAGAGACCACGCCGGGCTGCACTTCTAGAAAACCACCAGACACATAGTACACCTGCTCGTCCCCGTTTTGGGTCACGATACGCACCGGCCCAGGAACCAGCGCAGACAACAGAGGCGCGTGACCATACGTCACACCCAACTCACCCTCACTGCCTGTTGCCACAAGCATCTCTACCAAACCAGAAAAGATTTCCTCCTCGGCACTGACGATATCACAGTGAATTGTCATCGACATATCATAGTCTCTCTAAAGCCTTTCTGCTTACAGGTTTTTGGCTTTCTCGACGGCTTCTTCTATACCGCCCACCATGTAAAAGGCCTGTTCCGGCAAATGGTCATATTCGCCCGACAGTATGCCCTGAAAGCCAGCAATCGTTTCCTTCAGAGACACATACTTACCGGGTGCGCCAGTGAAGATTTCCGCCACATGGAAAGGCTGGGATAAAAAGCGCTCAATCTTACGTGCACGGTTTACCGTCTGCTTGTCTTCCTCAGACAGTTCGTCCATACCCAAAATGGCAATAATATCTTTCAGTTCCTTATAGCGCTGCAACACGTTCTGCACCCCGCGAGCGGTATCGTAATGCTCATGGCCGATTATAAGGGGATCAAGCTGACGTGAGGTTGAATCGAGAGGGTCTACCGCAGGATAAATGCCCTTCGCTGCAATATCTCGGCTCAGTACCACGGTAGAATCGAGGTGAGCAAAGGTCGTAGCTGGCGATGGGTCAGTCAAGTCATCCGCCGGTACATAGACCGCCTGAATCGATGTGATCGAACCCACTTTCGTGGAGGTAATTCGCTCTTGAAGTACACCCATCTCTTCTGCCAATGTCGGCTGATAGCCCACGGCAGAAGGCATACGACCCAACAGCGCTGACACTTCAGTTCCCGCCAGAGTGTATCGATAGATATTATCGATAAACAACAGCACATCGCGACCTTCGTCACGGAATTTTTCGGCCATAGTCAGGCCGGTTAGCGCAACACGCAATCGGTTTCCTGGCGGCTCATTCATCTGGCCATACACCATCGCAACTTTGGAGTTGGAGAAGTTCTCAACATCCACAACTTTGGATTCCTGCATCTCAAAGTAGAAATCGTTACCTTCTCTTGTGCGTTCTCCAACACCTGCAAACACCGACAAGCCGGAGTGCTCAGTGGCGATGTTGTTAATAAGCTCCATCATGTTAACGGTTTTACCCACACCGGCACCGCCGAACAGGCCGACCTTGCCGCCCTTGGCAAAGGGACATACGAGATCAATTACCTTGATACCTGTTTCCAACAATTCATTTGACGCGGCCAAGTCTTCATAGCTGGGCGCTTTTCGATGAATAGAGGCGGTCTCTTTCGCTCCGATTGGGCCACATTCGTCGATCGGGTTTCCCAGAACGTCCATGATGCGGCCCAGCGTCTCGATGCCCACAGGGACACAGATGGGTTCGCCTGTATTTTCCACCGCCAAGCCCCTGCTAATGCCCTCTGACGACCCCATCGCAATTGTTCGAACAACGCCGTCGCCTAGCTGCTGCTGCACCTCTAACGTCAGACCTTTTTCTGTTACTTTTAGTGCATCGTATACCCGCGGCACACTGTCACGCGGGAACTCAACGTCGAGTACGGCGCCAATAATTTGTACGATTCGTCCGCTGCTCATGTTCGGATCCTCTAGATCAAAGTTCAGTTCTGGCTGGCTCGGACCATCGCCCAAAGCCCCATCTTTAGTCATACTGGTTCTGCTGGACAAGCGTTAGCTGATCGCAGCAGCCCCACTCACAATTTCGGACAGCTCCTGAGTAATCGCCGCCTGTCGCGCTTTGTTGTAAATAAGCTGCAGGTCATCAATCAAATCTCCTGCATTTTCGGTCGCGTTCTTCATTGCCAGCATCCGTGCGGCCTGTTCACAGGCGCCGTTTTCGACCACTGCCTGATAGACCTGGGACTCGATATAACGCGTTAACAGATCTTCCAGTAAGTCTTTTGCGTCAGGTTCGTAAATATAGTCCCAGTGGTGTTTCATCTCATTGCTCTGCTCTGCCTCTAGCGGCAAGAGCTGCTCGACCTCAGGCTGCTGCGTCATAGTATTCACAAACTGGTTGCCCACCAGATAGAGCCGATCAATCTTGCCCTCTTCATAGGCGTTTAGCATCGCCTTTACCCCGCCAATCAGGCTGGAAAGCGATGGCTCTTCACCCAAATCACGCACCGCAGCGGTTATATTGCCACCTAGGCTACCAAAAAAAGCCGCTGCCTTAGCACCGATCAAACTAAGGTCTACATCGACGCCCTGGTCGTTCCACTCCTTCATTGACCTGACCGTGGTTTTAAACAGGTTCATGTTAAGGCCGCCGCACAGGCCTCGATCGGTGGATACGATAATGTAACCCACGCGCTTAACCTCACGCGTTTCCATATACATATGCTTATACTCTGGCGCTGCATTGGCAATATGGCCAACAACGGCACGCATGCGTCGAGAGTACGGCTTGCCTAGCTGCATGCGCTCCTGCGCTCTGCGCATTTTGCTTGCCGCAACCATTTCCATTGCACTAGTGATCTTCTGCGTGCTCTGAATGCTCGAGATCTTAGTCCGTATTTCTTTTCCGGCTGCCATTTACGCGTCCTCGGCCTTACCAGGTCTGCGTGTTTTTAAACGTCTCAATCGCAGCCTTGAAGCTAGCGTCGATTTCGTCGTTATAGTTTCCTGATGCCGCTACACTGCTCATCAAGTCTCCGTGTTCAGCATGCATATAAGACAGCAGCGCATCTTCAAAATCGCCGATTTTCTCGACTTCAATATCTTCAAGGTAGCCTTTGTCCGCTGCAAATAGTACTAACCCCATCTCGGAAATACTTTGCGGCGAATACTGTTTTTGCTTCATCAGCTCAGTGACGCGCTCACCATGATCCAGCTGCGCCCTAGTAGCGTCATCTAAATCTGAAGCGAACTGAGAAAAAGCGGCAAGTTCGCGATACTGCGCCAAGGCCGTACGAATACCGCCGGATAACTTTTTAATGATTTTGGTTTGCGCCGCACCACCAACACGCGATACAGAAATACCCGCGTTCATCGCAGGACGAATCCCCGCATTAAACATATCGGCTTCCAGAAAAATCTGGCCATCAGTAATAGAAATCACGTTGGTTGGAACGAATGCTGAGACGTCTCCCGCCTGAGTCTCAATCACCGGCAACGCGGTAAGCGAACCGGTCTTTCCCTTGACTGCACCTTTGGTAAAATCTTCTACGTACTTTGCATTGACTCGAGCTGCTCGCTCCAACAAACGCGAATGAAGATAAAAAACGTCCCCGGGGTAAGCTTCCCGACCAGGCGGCCGACGCAGCAGCAATGATATCTGGCGGTAGGCCCAAGCCTGCTTAGTCAGATCATCGTAAATAATCAGAGCGTCTTCACCGCGGTCTCGGTAATACTCTCCCATGGTGCAGCCCGCAAACGGCGCCAAGTATTGCATTGCCGCCGGATCAGATGCGGTTGCGGCAACAATAATCGTATGATCCATCGCACCATGCTCTTCGAGCTTGCGCACCACCGCTGCAACAGAGGATGCTTTTTGCCCAATGGCGACATAAATACACTTAATCCCTGAACCTTTCTGATTGATAATGGCATCAACCGCGATGGCCGTCTTTCCGATTTGGCGATCGCCAATAATCAGTTCACGCTGACCGCGGCCGATAGGTACCATGGCATCAATCGCTTTCAGGCCGATCTGCACCGGTTGATCAACGGACTGCCGAGCAATAACGCCGGGCGCCACTTTTTCAAGGGCATCGGTCATCGCCGCATTGATAGGGCCTTTGCCATCAATAGGAGACCCCAGCGCATCTACAACGCGCCCCTGCAGCTCGGGCCCTACGGGCACCTCTAGAATACGGCCCGTGCAGCGACAAGACTGCCCTTCTGCAATACTCTTGTAGTCGCCGAGAATCACGGCGCCCACTGAGTCGCGCTCAAGGTTTAGCGCCATCCCGTAGATGCCGCCTTCAAATTCAATCATCTCGCCGTACATCACTTCGGCAAGACCATGGATACGAATAATACCGTCTGTAACCGATACTATCGTGCCTTCATTGCGAGCTTCCGCAGTAACATCGAGCTGGTCGATGCGCTGCTTGATAATCTCGCTAATCTCAGATGGATTCAGTTGCTGCATGCTCTATTCCTCAATCCTATGTCTTAAAGTCTAGGAATTCATTGCTTCGGCAAGCTTGTTTAGCCCGCCACGCACGGAGCCATCGATCACTAGATCACCGGCTCTGATTAAAACGCCACCCAAAAGATTGCTGTCTGTTGACGTGCGCACCTTCACTTCGCGTTCAAGTTTTTTGCCTAATACTGTGGCCAATTTGTCCCGTGCCGCGTCAGCAAGATCAAAGGCAGATATCACCTCGACGTCAACCGACTTTTCCTGATTTGCCTTGTACTGAGCAAACAAGGAATGGATCTCGGGCAACAAGGCAAGGCGCTTGTTAGAGGCGAGAATTGAGACAAAGCTTTGCGTTTCCGCTCCCAATGATTCGCCGCACACGCCATTTAACGTCTGTGCCTGCTGCTCCGCTGTCAGGGCAGGATTGTGAAGCACTCCGTCCATCGTGTCGTCCAGACTCACTGCCGCTACGGCAGCCAACTCCTTATCCCACTGTGACAACTGACCCTTATCCCGAGCGTACTCGAAAGCGGCCTTAGCATAGGGACGTGCGATTGTGCTTAACTCCGCCATAGCTCCCCCGGGTTACAACTCTGCAGCCAGCTTATCAACCAGACCGGCATGTGCCTTCTGATCAATAGCCGCACCCAAAATCTTTTCAGCGCCTGCGAGAGACAACGCGGCTACCTGACCACGCAAGTGCTCCCGCGCACGATTAGTCTCTTGATCAATTTCTGCTTGGGCAGCGGTCTTAACACGACCAGCCTCAACAACGGCAGTACTTTTGGCTTCGTCTACGATCTGAATACCGCGCTTGTTGGCAGCGTCGACGATAGCCGCCGCTTCATGCTTAGCCTCAATAAGACGCTCTACGGCCTTTTGTTTTGCTAGCTCTAGATCGTGGCCAGCGCGATCTGCAGCCGCCAACCCGTCAGCCATCTTCTTCTCGCGCTCTGCCATTGCCGCCAATATAGGCGGCCACACATACTTCATGCAGAACATGACAAAGCAGACAAATGCGATCATCTGCCCAATAAGCGTAAGATTAATATTCACGCCTTGCTCCTCACAGGTTATTGAGGGCCGCGATCAGGGCGGCCCCATTCCCGTCGCTGGTTGATTTAAGCTGCGACAACGAAGATCAGGTACATTGCGATACCGACACCAATAATTGGAATCGCATCGACCAAGCCTGCTCCCAGAAAGAAGGTAACCTGCAGTTTGGGTGCCAATTCAGGCTGACGAGCAGAACCCTCTATGAGCTTTCCGCCCAGCAGACCAACGCCAATAGCGGCTCCAAGACCACCCAGACCCATCATAATGGCGGCAGATACGTAGATTAATTCAGGCATTTTTTTCTCCTATCGTTACATTAAGCAAAACATACATTAAAAAATGAATCAGTGGTCCTCATGGGCCATGCTGAGATACACAATTGTCAAAACCATAAAGATAAATGCCTGCAGAGGAATGACCAGCAAAAGGAAAATACCCCAGGCAACTTGCAACAAACC
>CAJXTK010000009.1 GCA_913061115.1 uncultured Haliea sp. | reverse complement strand
GGTCGATGCCGAGTACTCTAGCTAAAAAATTTGACTCTACCCTCCCCGCAGCAGCCCCCACGGCTAAAGAACCGGAGAAACCCACTTCCCGGGGCATAGGATCTAGGGCCAATACGGAAGTGCCCACCATAGACGTTATTAAAGCAAACAATATCTTTTTCATCTTTACTCCCTGCACATATTGATTATAGACCGCACGCAGCATCATACCATTAGCCCCGTCTCCATTGGTCAAATTAAGTGAACAGGCTTTCCTGCACGGCGCTGAAACAGGTGACTCCGGCTTTTTGGACTTGCCATTCCCGCTCTGCCGCACCTCTTAGCCTACGTCGAGCTCCTCAACTATCAGGCCATAAGATATGGTTACGCAGAGTTAGTTCGTGGTGGTGGTGTCCTTGCTAAAAAATACGTTGGGTGCCGAGCCGATGCTCACATTGACAGCGATCAAAGCAGCCGGCCGGTTCACGTATCCTCTATCACAACAATAAAAGAACATAGAAAAACCTGCTTTTCACCGCCTGACTGACATCGAACGGCCGTCACAGCATCCAGTTTGCAAAAAACGACAACTGAATCATCTCATTAGTGCTGTACTCGCCGCTCCAGAACTCTGCATCGATTTTGGCCTTACCCAGGTCAGTGTAATTAACATAGCCACCAAGAATTAGCGTATCACTCAGATGATAACGCGCGCCAGCGTTGTAGCGGATCTGCTCGTCAACGGGTAATTCGGGAACTCTGGCGCTCGCATCAACCACGTTAGTATCATAAGCCATGCCAGCAGTGACGTCCCAAGCGTCGTTCAATTGATACTGGAAACCTGCGGCGTAATGGTAGGTGTCCTTCCAGTCGATGGGCAGGGGAGCTCCGCCAGCGCCTTTAATAGAGATAAAGATATTGTCCAGCTCCTCCCAGTTATCCCAGCCAACTGTAAAATCCAAGCCTAGCCGATCATTCACATCATGGTGTAAGGCCACCCGAATATTCTGTGCCATCGTCAGCCCTGTATCGGTATCAAACTCTATGCCGTCACCGACGCTGCCATCAAGTTCGAGTTCGCCGTCAAACTCAATATCAAAACTGCTTTGCCAGCTTATACCTACTCGCGTGCCAGCATTAAACGCATAGGTGGCGCCCACCATACCTCCGAAACCACTATCGTCCCCATCCAGCTTGGCCCTAATATCGCTTTTGCCAGTAAAGGGTGAGGTAGGCAGACTCAGTTTTTGTGTCAACGTGGAATAATAAATTTGTGGCTTGACGCCAACCGATAATCTATCCGTGACCTGATAGGCCAGAGTAACTCCCAGTGCCATGACCAACAGGTTGACCTCGGTGGCCTTATAACGTCCCACCCAGTCATCATCGTAGTCTAAGCCGGCACCGGCTAGCCCCTCAACAGAGATACCGGTGCCCCACTTGTCCCAGCCATTATCGAAAACATAGGCCATGCTAGCGGCAGGCGCAACCAGTCCCGCCTGCCCGCCATCCCCATCCCCAATAAACGGAACGGAATCCTTCACATCGAACTCTATTTTAGGAATAAGAGCGCCCACTGAGCCAAACAATTGGCTGCCTTCAATGCGCGTTGAACTGGCTGGGTTGTGAATAATCGTTGCCGCCTCGTCCGTGCCTGCAGCGGCGCCGGCCGACGCACGGCCCCCGGCGAAGTCACCGTACTCATTCAGCCACAATCCGCCGGCAAGTGCGTGATTAGCGCCCAAAAATACAAGCGTGATAGCGGTTTTTTGTAGCATTTTTTCCATTGCACCTATTCCTTTGAGAATCATTCTCTTCTGCAAAGCAAACCCTTGCGACACAGGACCCGACAGAACGATTGTAACGCGAGGTTATGCGTAGTTAAAGCTGTCCGTGTAAAGCTGGCGGCACGTTTGCAATGGGGTGCTGGATAGGCGCTTGGAGTGTGCACATCCGCTTGTGGGCACTAAAAACCCCGCAGTTGGCGGGATTTTATCATTGCTAATAACTGTCGCAATCCGGCAGATTGCCTACAGGTTGTCGTCGCCATCTAGAAGCTCAAAGTTACCAGGACGCCAGGTCTTGTCAAACCAGGGTTCCAGCGGTCCATAAAGTCGAAAGATCCCCCACCAACCCTTGCCAGGAACTGTTTGCACCCAATTTCCTTCCTTGCCTTTTGGCGCCGTCGGGCCAAAATAAAGGTCGACTGATCCATCGCTAGAGACTTCAAGCTGGTCTCGTTTGTTGTTCTTGCTTGGGAAGGGTTGCTCTGTTTGAAGCTCGCTCCTTGTCTGAGGATCATAAAGCACGACCGACCAAAAATCTTTTGCCGGAACATTGCCTGGAATATTCAAACGATAGGTTTTGCTACCATCCAGATATTCACCCTTTTCATCCGTTGCCGCGACGGCATATTGCGACCCGGCGCCGACCATTTTCAACACCATCGCGGGCGTGTTTAACGTGTAACCATAAAAGAATGCTGTGCGTGCATCGAGGTTACGTCCACCGTCCCCATTGTCAATTAGCCACTGGTAATCTCCGCCTAGAAAAGCAGTAAACCACTGACTGCCTTCATAGTAATAAGCGGATTCATCTCTTGGCCTAAGCAAAAGTGCGCGGGCAGTCGCATTACCTATCGCAACTCCATCGGTCAAAATTTTTGTCATGCGCTCGTCGGGGTCGAAGGCCTGACCCTTCTGGATACCTATACTCGACAACTGACCACGTAGCTCAGGATCCAGAAAGTCGACTGGCTCTCTCTGGATCACATCATTGATTTCCTCAAAGAAACTAAAATCGTTGGAGTGAACGGTATTGAACGGAACCGTTGAGCCACTGATGAACTCCATAGTGGGAGGGTTATCTTTCTGATTGAGCGGGTAAACTTTCAGGCCTTCCTTAACTGATCGGACCGCTGCATCTGTTTTCCCGTCAACCAGAAAACCTCGCAGCACCATTAGGTTGATATTGGAGGGCGACCGAGCCTCAAAGTATCCCTCGGGGACTTCTCCCTCATAGGCCTCCGGCACAATCAAGTACTTGCCTCCCTTCCCGCGGTCCGGTCCCGGCGCACCCATGTCTGTCACAAAGCGAAAGTATGCATCATTCACCGTGCTGGGACCGCTTCCTGCTGGGATTTCCACAACAGTGGGACCATCACGCTCAAGGTCAAACATGACAGCTGAGTAAACGGTGTCGGTGTTGCCCGTGAGAAAAAGTGGATTCGAGTCAAGTAATTGGTCGAACATCATCACCTGATTCGACGCACTAGCGCCGAGGCTCGCGAGCCCTAAGCGCATCCCCTCCATCGAAGCCGCCGGCACCATGTCCAGAAACACCTCTGTGGCTCGTATGGTATCGAGGTTATCGTACACTTTGGTAACGGTTTCGGCATCGGGCATTCCATCAAAGAAGCTGAGTTTGCCGATGGAAGTCTCAACACTATCAGGCGTAAGAATAGATTCGGGTATGAGGTTGTTAAACCCCGGGGTTACATCCTTTGCATAAGCAAGAGTACACCCGATGGAAACCGCTAAAAATGACACCGTTATGTGCTTTATCACTGTGATATCTCCTTTAAAATTTGACTTTTCTACACTCTAAGAGCCTTTCGGAAAAAGTAACGTCAACTGCAGACGCAGGCCCCATCCCTCTGGAGCCGCGTCCGGGGCTTCTGCCCAATAGCGCGCGCCAACCCCAACCTGAAAAATTTGGTCGCCGGCCTTCAACATCTGGGCCACAAACAAGTTGATGGGGACTGACCAGTCGTTGCCTTTCCAGTTATAGGACGACTCCGCATTCAAGCTGATGGTGGTTTTCGTGCTGGTGACATAGGACACAAACGGCTGCACAAACGCAGCACTAATATCCTCACGGCTGCCGTCACCGGCAAAAGAATTGACCTGATTGACGAGCGCACCATAGGTCCAAGGACCTGCCTGCTTTAAGGCAACAGCGGTAGGCCCGGCACCCCACTTTTGGGCGCCCAACACATCATTCGTCGCAGTGTCCAGGTACAAAACTGGGCCTACCCCCCAGATCCAGCCGGATGACGTTGGCGCCTTGGGCGAAAAGAAAATGCTCTGGGTAATATCCCCAAGGCCGGATTTGTTCAATTCCGGCAATTGCATATTTTTTTGGTCTATAATCGGCACAATGGTCCGAGAAATAATATTCCAGTCTTCATTCAGTGAGATGGGAATAACGGGTTGAACATTGATAAGCCACCTCTCGCCTTCTTCATCCGAGCCAAAATTTTCATCATAATTAGCTTGGATCGGCAAGCTGATCAGGCTTGAAATCGGATTAGCGAGTTTCTTGGCCAATTCGGTGGCGTCGTCTGCAGATGCGGAAGAAACCGCGACTAATGTGACTACCATCATGAGCGTAACGGCAAAACTACAAGGCTTCATACTGTCTCCTAAAGTGCTGATAATGCGTTCTTTATCTAAAACCACCAAAGTTTAAGCCACACAATTTTCTACTTCCCGTGAGCGGGCAATACCCTAAAAAAAGAAGGGTTACGCCGTTAGCGCCAACTTTAACATTGTTCCAATGCGTAACTTAACCTATTAGGGGCCACAACGACATTAGGCAAGTGCCTACTTTTAGTCCCCTTAAGGCCTAGCTTAGGATAACCGGTTGACTATGGCTATAACTGGTTTAGTGTCTCGGGTGGGATGGGGAGTATCTCCGCCCCCATGTACGCTAAATTTTTCTCTGTCTGTTTTTACGAGGTGACAGGAATTCAAGCGTTTTGATGTGTCAGGATAAGGCAAAGCGACTCCAAATATGAAAATTGCACTCTCTGTAGTCTTATTCCTTACGCTAACAACTCTGAATGGTCGCAATGCAAGCTCACAGGAAATGCGGCCGTCAATTGATCCGACGCAAAACGCTACCGCAGATCAAAGAATAGACATGAAAACGGTTATCTCGCTATTGCAGCAGCAACAGAAGGAGCTAGCAGAGCAGCGGCAATTACTCGAGAGTCAGTCACGTCAAATCGCAACCTTAAGTGCAGAACTGGATAAACTACGCACGCCTCCTGAGGTCAGCAAGGACAAGGAAATAACGGAGACGCTAGTGTCCGGGTCAAAGGGGTCTACTGGGAATATCGCACTTTCGGAAATGGGGGCAGAGACAACACAAACCACGACAAGAATACAAGAGAATGAAGCTGTCGAGGTGGCGCAGGCTCAATTTGACGACCCAAGCAGAGACTCACTCAGAGATTTTGTCGGGGCTTGGCCGCTGCCAGGCACCAATGCCGCGTTAGCTATTGGGGGTTTCGTCAAAACCGATGCCATTTACAATTTTGATGCTTTGCAAAGTAGGGACCGATTTATCGTTGGCTCGATCCCCGTCGGAATTCAGGCAACGAGTGGGGATGAGGCCCAGAGTAGCATTACAGCGAACCAATCTCGGCTCAATGTCGACCTCAGAGAACCAACCGACTACGGTCTTATGCGCGCGTTTATCGAAGGAGACTTCGCGGGGGACGACGATGCTTTTCGTCTACGGCACGCTTTTGGACAGTGGAGACGCATGCTCGCAGGGAAGACTTGGACGACCTTTATGGACCCCGATGCATCCCCCGAGGAAATTGATTTTGAGGGTTTAAACGGGCGTATAAATGTGCGCCAGAGCCAGGTTCGCTTTATGCCGAGAATTGGTAGTGCGTATGAACTCCAGTTCGCACTGGAAGACCCCAATCCAGAACTTCAGAATGGCTCCGGCATCAGTCAATTTCCCGACATAGTGTTGGCCGCCCGCTTCCAGCCCAGGCAACGACTGCATGTGAAATTCGCAATACTGCTCAGGCAAATTCGCGGGAAAAGCACTGATAGACAGGTCAAAGAAAAATTCGGCGGAGGGGCCTCGTTGAGCGGGCGCTTTATCATTCCCATCTTTGACCCTCGCGACAATCTGCTATTTCAGCTCAGTGCAGGTAACGGTATAGGCCGCTATGTGAACGACCTATCCAGCATCGGCAACTATGACGGCATCTTCGACCCCAGCACTGGCCAGCTAGGGCTTTTTGATATTGCAGCAGGGTACACTTCTCTCCAGCACTGGTGGGGAGTGGGGGAATTACGCTCCAATTTTACATTTGGCATAGTTGAAGTCATAAGCCCTGACTTTCTTGTTGATGACGCCTATAAGAGAACCCTGCGATTTAGCTCGAACCTGATATGGTCACCTATACCGCGCATAGACTTGGGGGCAGAATATTTGTGGGGCAGACGTGAAAATGTTGGGGGTGATAGCGGCGATGCCACCCAACTACAGGTTGCGGTGAAATATCGCTTCTGAGGTCAACGCGGCGACCGAACCATCGTCGACGACTTGATGACGTAACTCGCCTCTAATTTATCCCGTTTCTCGGCAGGTATGTCCCTTGGATTGCTGAAGCGCATTTTCTCGATTATAGGGCCTCACGGAGTGTTTAGAAAAACGGGGTTGCCTTGAGAGATTACTGATCGAAAAACTCAACGATAACTGCGGCCGGAACCACTAAGTGATCACCAAGTGTAACCAAGGCGAATATTATACGTTTGATCCAGATCATCTACACCTTCTACCGCACCAGAGTCGTATTCAAACAACATCTCAGCGGATGCCTCAAGATCCCACATCAGCGGAAAAGACAGTCCAAAAGTCGTGTTAAGAATAACATCGGAGGTATCCTTCAAACTCCAGATGCCCGTCTGGTCGAAATACAGCGCCGACTTGCCGCCCAGATAATTGCTCGCTGCCTTCAGGCTCCAGTTGCTCGCGCCATAATGTTTCTCTTCGGCGGCGATGTACTCCTCGGTCACATAGGAAAACCCAATCTCGCCACTCAGGGAGAAAACGGGTTTGTCATAAAACTGGCTACCAAAATAAGGGCCTAAAAGGTACCGAATCTCGAGGTCCTGAAATTTGTCTTTTTTTGCGTTTACGACAAGGCCCACAAAGTTTGGATCCGCCAGGAAGTAGTCATATTTTCCGATAAGCAGCCAATTGTCAGCACTCTCCACACCGTTGGTCTCGTCTTGCTCCCCAGACCAATTTAAGGTGTACCGATCCCGCTTACTGCGCCACACCGGATCAAGCTTAAAGTTCAGTTCGTCGCTATCGGTGTTTCCACGCTGGAGAGCCCAAGCAAAGCTTATCGATCCGGTCCAGCGGTAACCATTACCAAGCTCCCACGGTTCCGGGTTCACCACTGCCAAATCCTCGATTGGGTAAGTCTGTGCGGCATCGGGCAGTACGAGATTTTCCTGATTAATGATCATAGACGTTGAATTTATAACTGTTTGATCCGCCAAAAGCATCACTGCAGGGTTTCGGTTGTTTACCGACACAATGTGATCCATTGAGAGATTGAGTGTGCCTGCGAAGCTAGTCTTGAAGGTTACCAGCCGATCCCTGACCGAGATCACGGTACCGATCAGTCGCGAGCCATCCTTGAGCACGACCTCGTCATAGAGTGGAGGGCTTGTCTCCGCATGCACGAACACCGGAAACAGCAGGGCCATAGTCCACACTAGGAAACCGTTTTTGAGTGCCTTATGTAACAAAATCATAAGAAATCATCTTCTCTTTTCCGACTTTCGCCCGATAATCTTCGAGCGATAAGGTGTTTATAGTAAATTGAAGAACCTTAAATTTCTAGGCCGCACATCGAAACAGTAGCGTCGGTAGAGCTACTTAGGGTGATTTAGCCCTTTCATAGAGTAGTGACCTAAGATGTCGACAACTGAGAATGATAGCGCGGGACAAGCGTGGGCTGCTAAACTTGTGCTTTATCGCTAAGGAAAAGATCGTGAGCAATTTTGATTATGACCTACTGGTAATCGGCGCGGGTTCCGGTGGTGTGAGAGCTGCACGCATGGCAGCAGGATTTGGGGCGCGGGTAGCCATCGTAGAGGATCGCTATATGGGCGGCACATGCGTCAATGTGGGCTGCGTGCCGAAGAAGCTCTATGTGTATGCCGCTCAGTATGGCAAGGGTTTCGGCGATGCCCAAGGCTTCGGCTGGGACAGCACTCAACCGCGCTTTGACTGGTCTACGCTGCGAGACAACAAAAAAGAGGAAATCTCACGCCTCAATGTAATCTATCGAAACTTACTGAAGGGTGCGAATGCGCAGGTGATCGACGGCCGTGCTGTTATCGTAGGCCCCCATACGGTGTCTGTTGGAGAACAGCGCTACACGGCGGAAAAAATGCTCATCGCGACTGGCGGCTGGCCGCATATTCCGGACTTTCCCGGCAGCGAATACGTCGTCAGCTCAAATGAAATATTTGATCTAGACGTATTCCCACAACACCTCGTAATCGTTGGTGGTGGCTACATTGCGGTGGAGTTTGCGGGTATTTTCAATGGTCTCGGTGCGAAGACAACACAGCTCTATCGAGGTCCTTTGTTTTTACGCGGCTTCGATGCAGATATTCGCGCTCACGCCGCTCAAGAGATTGCCAAAAGCGGCGTAGACTTGCGCTTTGAAGTCAATGTCCAGTCGATCACCTCCGAGGGTACCAGCCTAAGAGTCCGATTAACCGATGACTCCGAACTCGAGGCCGATGCCGTGCTCTATGCCACCGGGCGCAAGGCTAATCTCACAGATCTCGGTCTGGAGAATGTAAATATACGCCTTAGTCAACAAGGTGCCATAGAGATCGACGAAGAGTTTTGCACCAGTGAGCCAAGTATATTTGCCCTCGGAGACGTGACCGGAGGCATCGAACTCACGCCAGTGGCTCTCGCTCAGGGTATGGCGTTCGCACGACGTAATTTCGGTGGCCTGGACCAGCAAGTGGATTATGATTTCATACCGACTGCCGTGTTCTGTCAGCCTACCATCGGCACGGTAGGCTTCACCGAGGAGGAGGCTCGCGCCAGATTTGGGGATATCCGTCTGTTCAAATCCAGCTTTCGCCCCATGAAACACACCCTCAGTGGCAGCGACGAAAAAGCCTTCATGAAAATCATTGTTGATGCCAAGACTGATCGGGTTGTCGGCGTCCATATGATGGGTCCTGATGCGGGAGAAATCCTACAGGGCATCGCTATCGCAATGCGTGCTGGAGCCACCAAAACACTCTTTGACACAACGATTGGCATTCATCCGACCACAGCAGAGGAGCTCGTCACTATGCGCGAGCCTTGGACGGAAAGTTAATCATGGAATTCGATCTGTGGCAGGCAGGTCTTCTCGTTGCGGTGGGAATCGCTGCAGGGTTTCTCAATGTGATGGCGGGCGGAGGCTCGCTCCTCACTGTACCGGTGATGGTTTTCATGGGATTGCCTGGCCCAGTGGCCAACGGTACCAACCGTATCGCTATCCTGGCACAGAATATTACCGCCATCGCGACCTTTGCCCGCCGCGGTTTTGGAGATTTCCGACTCAGCCTGACCCTCGCGGTATGTGCCCTGCCGGGGGCTGTGGCAGGCGCATTACTTGGGGTCCAGCTGCAGGGCGTCTGGTTCAATCGCGCACTCGCACTGATTATGGTGGCCGTTATGCTGGTGATGTACTTCGACAAACGCGCAGCAGAACAGCCTGAAAACCATCAGCCCACGCGCAGGCAACTGCTGCATGGCCACTTACTGATGGTGGGAGTGGGCTTCTGGGGCGGATTTATCCAGCTCGGTGTCGGCTTCCTTATCATGCCTGTTCTGAATCGGGTGATGGGCCTAGATCTGGTGAGAACGAACATGCACAAGGTCTTTATCGTTGCCCTCTACACAATTGTCGCTCTACTGATATTTGCCAGTCAAATTCAGTTAGTGTGGATGATCGGCATCGCGCTTGCAGTTGGAAACTCAATAGGTGGCTATTTAGGCGCCCGTTTCACCATTAGCGGGGGCGAGCGCATGATCCGAAGGGTACTAAACTGTGTGCTTATTGTTTTTATTATTAAGCTACTATTCAACTTCTAGCACGGTGGTATCAGGGCACAGTAACATGCCCAGATTCCTTGAAAGAACACACAACGACAATCGGCTGTATGATTGAAGTCCAATCTCTAACCCGCCTCTACGGCAAAAATGCAGCCGTAGACGACGTTTCCTTCACTATAGGCAACCATGAAATAGTGGGGCTGCTGGGGCATAACGGCGCCGGAAAAACCACCATCATGAAGATGCTGAGTGGCTATCTGGAACCCACCCGCGGCAGTATTATTATTGACGGCATAAGCCTGTCCAATGATGCACGTTCGGCTCAAAAACACCTCGGCTATTTGCCAGAAAATCTACCCATATACCCCGAAATGATGGTCGCTGACTATCTGGACTACGTGGCAACACTCAAGGGTATACCCGCAGTAAAGCGACTGGGAGCTGTGCGAGAGGTCCTGTCTGCCACCGACTTGACGCAGCAAGCGCTCGATCCAATCAGCATCCTGTCTCGAGGTTACAGGCAGCGAGTCGGTGTCGCCCAAGCGATTTTAGGTGAGCCTAATTTATTGATTCTGGATGAGCCAACCAACGGCCTTGATCCCAACCAAACGGAACACATGCGACAACTGATAAAGCGCTTGGCGCGGCGCACCACCATCATTCTCTCCACACACATCATGCAGGAGGTAGATGCTGTGTGTAGCCGGGTACTCATGTTGCGTAATGGACGGTTAGCCCTAGACCAGAATCTCACTGATTTGCACAACAGCAAAACATTACTGTTACGCGCCAGCGCAGGCGCACCTTCCCTGGCGGCCTATTTGGAGCAACTAGCCGACGTTGCATCGCTGCAGAGTTTCGTTGCCGCAGACGGACTTATGCATTTCGATATTCACCTGAACCCAAACGCCAACATCGACACCGCCGCCAATAGTGTGGCTCATTGCGTCATACAAGCTGGGGCCGAACTCTACCAATTACAGGTCTCAGCACACGATCTCGATCAGGTATTTCGTGAGGTGTACGACAATGGCAACTAACTCGGTCGCTCGCCGGGTTGCCCAAAAGGAGATCGGACTCTTCTTCTCATCTCCCGTTGCATGGTTATTCCTAGCGTCCTTTGCCGCCGTCACACTATTTCTTTTTTTCTGGGTAGAGTCCTTCTTTGCCCGCAACATTGCTGATATTCGACCACTGTTCGAGTGGATGCCAATTCTTCTGATTTTTCTTTGCGCCGCTTTGACCATGCGTATGTGGAGCGAAGAGCGACGCAGCGGCACGCTGGAACATGTACTGACGCAGCCGATCAGCCTGTGGCACTTCGTCATTGGGAAATTTCTCGCCTGCTTCACCCTGTTACTGCTGGCATTGATCAGCACGCTACCGCTTCCAATTACCGTTGCCCTGCTTGCCAATCTAGATTGGGGGCCTGTCATTGGTGGTTATATCGCAGCGACTCTATTGGGTGCTACCTATCTCGCGATCGGCCTATTTGTATCAGCGCGCACCAACAACTCTATCGTTAGCATGATCGGCACAGTGGCGCTGTGTGCAATTCTCTATCTGCTTGGCAGCGCTACCCTCACCGGATTTTTTGACGACAGGACAGGTGAAATCCTGCGCCTACTGGGCAGCGGCGCACGCTTTGAAAGCATCACTCGTGGGGTCATCGATGTACGTGATTTGTTTTACTACATCAGCCTAAGCGCAGGCTTTCTGGTGATGAATGTGTATGTGCTGGAAAGCGAGCGTTGGGCGAACAACACCTCCAGCAACCGTCACCGTTACTGGCGCGCGATTACCGCGTTGCTATTGGGTAATTTGGTAGTGGCAAATGTTTGGTTGGGACAGCTGCCAAACCTGCGCATGGACATGACCGAAGGCAGGCTATTTTCAATCTCGCAGTCAACAAATGATTTTCTGGATGAGTTGCAGGAGCCCCTTCTCATTCGTGGCTATTTCAGCAGCAAAACCCATCCATTATTAGCACCGCTGGTGCCGCAGTTACGCGACCTGTTGCAGGAGTATGGACTGGCAGGTCAAGGTAGAGTCCGGGTTGAGTTTATTGATCCAGCCGATTTCCCGGAAATGGAGCAGGAGGCAAATGATCGATACGGTATCTCCGCACGCCCCTTCCAGGTCGGTGACCGACACCAATCTTCTCTAGTCAATGCCTATTTCAACGTGCTGGTGCGCTATGGCAGTGAGCATCAGTCTCTGGGTTTCGCCGACCTGATTGAGGTGCGAACGGCGCCCAATGCCCCGGCGGAAGTCCTGCTGCGAAATCCGGAATACGACATTACACATGCCATCAAGAAAGTACTGTTTGACTATCGCATGGGTGGAAACCTGTTCGACGGCATCGAAAATCCCGTTGAATTTATTGGCTATGTTTCTGCCGACCCATTGTTACCTGAAGCGTTGCGGGCCTACAAGAAAGCCATCATACCTCAGCTGGAACTCGCGGCCCGCAACTCGCAGGGCAAGTTCAGCGTGCGCTTTATCGAACCTGAAGCGCGCAATGCCGCTGTCGCTTCTAGCATTTCTGAAGAGTGGGGTTTCAAGCCCATGGTTACGTCGCCAGGGGATACCGAGCAATTCTTTTTTTATCTGACGCTTGCGGATTCACGTCAAGTGGTCCAGCTACCCACAGAGAACTTCAACCCCACAGCATTTCGATTGCTATTGGATGCCGGTTTGAAGCGCTTTGCCCCTGGCTTTACTAAAATTGTCGCGCTGTCGGTCCCTCACGTTGATCCGCAGATGGCCCAGTTTCAAATGGGCGGACCAACCTTCTCAACCCTAGAGGGAATGATCACCAAGGACTACAGCATCAGGCTAGAAGACCTGTCGGATGGCGGTGTATCACCGGAGGCGGATATTCTGGCGGTAGTTGCACCGCATAAGCTGGACGACCAATCGATCTTTGCTATTGATCAGTTTCTGATGCGGGGGGGGACTGTCATTCTGGTGACCTCACCCTTTACCGCCGAATTCAGCGGCGGCCAACTGCGTCTGCAGGACTGGGACAGTGGCCTACAGCGATGGCTGCAGCACAATGGGATAAACATTCAAAAGACTCTAGTCCTCGATGAACAAAATGCCAGCTTTCATGCCCCCGTTACACGACAGTCCGGCGACCACGAATTTCGTGACATACAAATACTAGACTACCCCTATTTTGTCGACCTGCGAACACCGGGACTAGCAACCAAGCACGCGGTGACCGAGAACTTACCGCAGGTAACGATGGCCTGGGCCTCACCGATTTCCGTGGCGCCCAGCAGTGACAAGCGAACCACCATATTGCTGAGCAGCTCTAACCGATCCTGGCTGAGCAACAGCATGGATATCACGCCCAACGTGGACGCAAACGGCCTCAGAAATCTTTCTCCGCCGTCACCAGACAACAGCGCAGCCGATTCACTACCGGTCACTGTATCGCGGAATCTAGGTGTAGTGGTGGAGGGTCGTTTCGAGTCCTTTTTCGCCGACGGTGATTCCCCTCATCACGTTCCAAAAAGCGCTGGGCATGAGCACCCCCTGCCTGTTGCCAGCGCCCGAGGACTACTCAAGCGGTCTCCAGAATCCGCCCGTATTGTGCTATATGCCTCCAATGACTTTATGGATGATCAAATACTCAACAGTATTGTTGCCGCAAGCGGCACACAATATCTCGGACCACTAGAGTTATTCATGAATACTCTGGACTGGGCACTTCAGGATGAGCAGTTGCTGGAAATTCGTTCCCGGGGACACTTCAACCGCACGCTGCCCCCGATGGAACGCCGCGGCCAGCTCATTATAGAGTATTTCAATTATGGGCTCGCGCTATTGTGGCTGCTGGCTCTCGCACTCATAAGTTGGGTGAAAATTATTTTGCAGCGTCGACATTATGCGCGAGGTCTGTCTCTGTGAAGCGATCAGTGGGCGTATTGCTGTCAGCCCTACTTATCCAGTGCGGCATCACAGCTATCCTGTTCTGGTCTGACCAACGTGCAGTCAATAGACCGACGAACCCGACACTCACCTCCTTCTCAAGCGATGAGATAGATGAGATTCGCATAGGCGACGACTTCGATAATGAGGTTGTCTTGATAAGGTCCTCTGAGCAATGGCTACTGCCCGAGCTGGGAGGCTTGCCGGCTGACGCTGTCAAGGTCCGCTCTTTATTACAACGCATCAGCGCAGAGCAAGAGGCGTGGCCCATCGCGCAGTCGCCAGCTGCGCGCCAGCGCTTTCAGGTTGCAGACTACTATTATCAACGGCGCTTGACGCTACTTTCCGCAGGCCAAGCATTGGACACCCTCTACCTTGGAACATCACCACGCTATCGCAAAGTGCACGCCCGCAATGATCGTCAGGATGCTATTTACAGCATCACGTTAAGCGCCTTTGAAACGCCCGCAACGAGTGGCGCATGGCTAGAACCCAGATTGCTGCAGGTACGCGCTCCCCTGCGTATCGATACAGACTTCTACAACCTGACCTTTGAGAGCGGACGCTGGCTGTCCGGCACCGGACGGGAGCCCAACGAGATGGAGCTGGAGCGGCTTATTAGCGCCCTTAAATCCCTACAGATCGACGGTATAGCAGGCGAGGACCTACAGAATGAGCTGTCAGCGGTAGAAGCAGATCTGGTGATGGCAATACAGAGCCCAACAGGGCACGTAACGCTAGAACTGATCACTGTGGCTAATGAGCACTTTATTTATAGCAGTGAATACCCGCTTTTCTTTACACTAAGCGCATATGACTTCGATAGACTGACAAGAGTAGATCTTCGCCTGATCTCTGGCGAAAAAGGTTAAATATGATACGCGATGGCCAATAGTCGAACCAATCCGCAACGTGCTAATATTTTATTTTTTGTAACCTAAGAGTCGGTTCATGCTGCGATTTGTAATGACCTTTTTACTGATACTGATAGCCCTGTTCACACTCGAAATGCTCAATCCAGTGCAGGAACACGTAATCACTCCGTTCACATCCCTGTTGGCCCATCTCAGCGCTGTACTGATTCTTCCTTTCGATAATTCTGTCATCGCCTATGGCAAAGTCCTCCAATTCAAAGACAGTGGCTTCGCTGTTTCCATCGAAGCCGGTTGCAACGGCGTAGAAGCCACCATTGTATTAATTGCTGCGATATGCGCTTTCCCTGGGAGCTGGCGTGCCCGCCTCATCGCCATTGGCCTGGGGTTTCTCGCCATACAGGTGCTGAATATCGTGCGTATCATCAGCCTGTTTTATCTGGGCAACTGGAATCTAGAATATTTTTCCTGGATACACCTTTATCTGTGGCCGGCCCTGATCATGCTGGACGTTCTGGTGGTCTTTATCTTTTACCTGCGCTACCTGTCGAAACAGACACAGCCTCTGGAGACTGCGGTTGGCTGAACAACATCACATGCGGCAGTTTTTGCTGTTCGTATTCACTCTTCTGATTCCATTTTTTGCGCTCTGGACGATCGCTAGTGCGCCAATAGCACTCCCTGCTATCGGCATTGTCGGCATGCTTCTTACTAACTGGTTTCCCGATGTGGTGAACGCGTTGTATGCCAGCGGCTCGGAGGCCATTTTAATGACAGAATTTGGCGAGAATGCCGGGCAGCTTATTCCGTTAAGTCAGGCCGAATACCGCTTGGGGTTCGAGATAAACACACGAATTCTTTCCTATTCTTTACCCTTTTATACGGCCCTGCATTTCGCCACAGAAAAAAAAACCTATCTGGCTGACTATCTGTGGGGCGCACTAATCCTCTACGTACTGTTTGTATTCGGCCTAGTATGTCTGTGCCTTAAAGAACTCATGATTAACGTCGGCGCGCCCTTTTTCAACCAACCGGAGTCCTTCGTTCCCTACGCGGAGGTGATCGCAATTGCTTACCAGTTCAGTGTACTGATCGTTCCAACACTTGCTCCGGCAGTCCTGTGGATATGGCAAAGCAAAGACTCACAACTACTGCAAGGGGTGTTTGTCAAAACCGTCGATAGTTAACATTTGGGCAGCTTCGAAATTTCACTCTCCGCCTCTACATTACGATTAGTCCTTGAAATCTGGCGCCCTTCCTTCCTTGCGCGCCTTAATCGACTCTTCAAAGTTTTTGGTGGTCATGCGCACAAACAGTTGCGCATGCCCTTCGTGATTCATATGCGAATGCAAGCTGCCCGCATCCATACCAGCCCAAAGCATCTGTTTGCTCAGCTCCACGCCCAGCTGACTAAAACCATTGATGCGCTCCGCAATGGCATAACATTCCTCCAGTAATTGTTCCTGCGAGACAACCTTCGACACCATGCCGATCCGCTGCGCCTCTTCGGCATTCACGTCCCTGCCCGTCAACATAATGTCGAAAGCACGACTGGTGCCTATCGCCCGCGGCAATAAATAGCTCAAACCCAACTCGGCGGACGTCAGTCCATTGTTAATGCCCGCTGGGCGAAAGTACGCACTATCCGCTGCGACACGAATGTCGGTTGCCATGGCTAGGCAGAATCCGCCACCAATGGCTGGGCCGTTAATGGCGCCGATGACAGGCTGGTGCATATTGTGAATTGCCTTGACCACATCATCTAGAATCCGCATGGCCCGCCGCGCGATACCAGGAATAGTCAAACCATCAAAAATCGCTAACCAGCCGGGGTCTTGAAGGTCTGCACCGGCACAGAAACCGGCACCTGCGCCCGTCACGATCACGACCCGAGTATCGTTGTCGAAACTGACCTCTTCTAGTGCTTCCTTAAAAGGCACCATTACATCAAACGCCATGGCATTCATACGTTCAGGTCGATTCAAAGTAATAAGCGTGATGTAGGGGCGCGGTTTTTCCACGAGAACAAATGACATATAGAATCCTTGCGGTAGTTTTTGAGACTCCAGATTACGCGTTCGAGCATGTCTGATCCATGTCGAAATAGGCCAGTCTGAATGCGGTACCTGCACTGTCACACTCACACCGCGAGAAATCGCGCAGGCAGCGCAGCCAAACACCTGTTAGCTCCACCGGCCGGATGCCGAGCTAAATGCTATTAGCGTCAGCCCCTACTGCTAGAGTCTCTGCGTGTATCACGGCGACAGGTTGTGCTTTCATTTAAGCGCTGATTTCATTCTGCAACTTCTGCAAAATACTGGAAAAGTCGCGCTTCCCGTTACCAGCCTGTTGATGCTGGCCATAAAGCGCTGCGGCCAATTGCCCCATGGCATTATCGATGTCACATTGCTGTGCAATTTCCATCGCTAAACCCAGATCCTTGACCATCAAATCAACCATGAACCCTGGTTGGTAACCGTTGCTGGCCGGGGCAGTGTCCATGACGCCAGGATAAGGATTGTAGACTTCCAATGACCAGTTGCGGCCCGAACTGGCCAGCATAATCTCAGACAACACCTTTGGATCGAGGCCATTGCGCGCTCCCATTTCCAGGGCCTCGCAGGTCCCAATCATATGAATAGCCAGGAGCATATTATTGCAGCCTTTGGCAACTTGTCCGGCTCCTGCAGGCCCAGCGTGAAAAATATTTTTACCCAAATCTTTCAGAATCACTCGCGCTTTCTCAAAAGTGTCAGCATCACCACCGCACATGAACGCCAAGGTCCCTGCAGTGGCCGCGGCCACTCCGCCTGAAACCGGCGCGTCCATAAAGCCTATGCCTGATTCGACCGCCGCCTCACCGACCCGCCGCGCGGTCGCAGCGTCAATAGTGCTGCAATCGAGAATCGTGACAGAACCATCCAGTTTCGACAATAAACCGCCGTCTCCGAGATAGAGTTCGGCAACGTGCTTACCCGCTGGCAACATCGACATCACATAGTCCACTCCAGCCACAGCTTCCGCGGCCGAACCGGCGACTGAGGCCCCCTTTTTCCGCAACTGGTCGCAGGCCACCTGAGAAAGGTCGAAGACAACAACCGTATGCCCGGCCTTGACCAAATTGATGGCCATAGGACCGCCCATGTTGCCAAGACCAATAAAGCCTACATCTGCCATTCAGTTATCCCTCTAACAATTACACGTTACAAATCAGCCAAAGGGTTAATATCCCAGGGCGCGTCAAAAAAAGCTGCCAACACGCCTGCCGGCACATCGCGCGAGGATTGATACTGCCATGAAGGACTGCGGTCTTTGTCGATCAACAGCGCGCGAACCCCCTCTGCGAACTCCGGGTGTCGCACAATATTGGTCACCAGCTGTATTTCGGACTGAAAAACTTCTTTCAGTGAGGCATGGCGCAACTCCAGCAACTGCCGAAAAATCCACAGTGCGGCTAGTGGAGATCCGCGAGAAAGACTTTCACTGGCTTTGGACAACCAAGGGTCGCTCGTCTGTAGAGACGCGATATTGTCGATGATCTCGTGGATGTCATCTCCATCACACAACGTATTAATCGCACTCAGGTGAGACTCAACCTGACCGACCGGGCACTGATCAAGACTTTGCTCTGCAAACGAGCGCAGCACATGACGAGCCAGCGCGTGGTTAGTCGGGGGCTCAGCCCCCCAGTCCTGACACAGTAGCTGTTCTAGCACTTCGGGTTTACGCTCGCTGGAAATAAATCGGTCAGCAATGCCTGTATAGATCGCATCTGCAGCATTGATCGATGCACCGGTCAAGGCGAGAAACGTCCCGGAGCTTGCTGGCATGTGATTCAAAAACCAGGTGCCTCCTACATCAGGAAACAGGGCAATCGTGACTTCCGGCATAGCAATGCGCGTTTTTTCTGTCACTACTCGGTGTGAACATCCCGCCATAACACCCAGACCACCACCCATCACAATACCGTGGCCCCAGCAAATGATTGGCTTACGATAAGTATAAAGCGTGTAATTCAAGCGGTATTCGCGCGCGAAAAAATTTTCGGCGTAGTCACAGGGACCGCCGGGCGTGGCTACCGCGGACTGGTGCAGCGCCTGTATATCGCCTCCGGCGCAAAAGGCTTTCTCTCCAGCACCCTCAATAAAAACAGCGGCGATAGCATCATCATGCAGCCAAGCATCCAGCTTTTCTTGCAACAGGTCGACCATTTCCAATGTGAGAGAATTCAGCGTGGCGGCAACATTCAGCGTTACCAGACCCAATTTTCCGGAAGCCGCAGGCAGCTCCTGGAACATGACCGATGGCTCAGACATAAGGGCGTTCCTTAGCAGTTCTTCCAAACGGGCTTGCGCTTTTCCAGAAAGGCATTCACACCTTCGCTCTGGTCCTGTGTAGAAAATAATTCTATAAACATGTCGCGCTCACCCTGCAAGCCAGCAGCGAGCACAGTATTACGACCGCTGTGCACCAAACGCTTGCAAAAGGCGATTGATGTCGGGCTTTGATCGCCAACCTGTTCCGCTAACGCAAGTGCTCTTTCGAGGGCTTCGCCCTTGCCGACCACTTCTTCTACCAGACCAATACGCTCTGCTGTAGAAGCATTGATACGCTCGCCACAGAGAATCATACGCTTTGCCCAACCCTCGCCCACCAACCATGACAGGCGTTGAGTTCCTCCCGCACAGGGCAACAAGCCGACCTTCGCCTCCGGCAACGCCATTTGCGCCTGTTCCTCAGCAATACGAATGTCACAAGCCATCGCAGCTTCCAGGCCCCCACCCATGGCAAACCCATTGATCGCAGCAATGGATACGCCCCGAAAGTCTGCCAGGGCCTCAAACGCTTCTCCGAAAAACTGCGCCATATTGCTGGCAGTTATCGGGTCGCCATCGGCAAACAGCTTAAGGTCTGCTCCGGCGGAAAAGAACTTTTCCCCAGCACCGGTCAATACCAGTGCATACACTTTTTTTTCGTCGTTCAACTTTTCCACTAAACTTTTAAGCGCCGGCAGGCTTTCTGTGTCCCAGGTATTTGCGCCAGGGTTGTCTATCGTAACCAGAGCCGTGTGCCCCCGCAGTTCTACTTTCAATTTCTCTGATGTACTTAAACTCACTTAATAACCTCCAGTGCTCCATCCATTAACAGTCTGCGGGAAACAATCACCCGCATGATTTCATTCGTACCCTCCAGAATCTGATGCACACGAGTATCGCGAACATGGCGCTCCATCGGGTATTCCTTTATATAGCCGTAGCCGCCAAACAATTGTAGGGCATCGTTACAGACATTGAAGCCTACGTCAGTAGCAAAGCGCTTCGCCATCGCACAATAGGTCGAGGCCTGAGAGTCCTTGGTATCCAGTTTATAGGCTGCGAGGCGCACCATCTGTCGCGCGGCCACGAGCTCGGTGAGCATGTCAGCCAATTTAAATTGTGTCGACTGAAAGTCTGCAATCGCGGTATCAAATTGTTTGCGTTCACGAACGTAAGCCGTGGCCTCTTCTAACGCTTGCTGAGCCGTGCCAACACTACAGGTGGCAATATTAATGCGGCCACCATCTAAGCCTTCCATCGCAATCGCAAAGCCCTGACCTTCAGCTCCCAGCCGATTGGCGACAGGCACCCGCACTTGGTCAAAGGTGATCGAACGCGTAGGCTGGGCATTCCAACCCATCTTGTCTTCCTTCTTGCCATAGGAAATGCCGGCAGCATCGGCAGGGATCAGCAGCGCTGAAATGCCCTTTGGGCCACTGTCCCCGGTACGCAACATAACCACAAGAACCTCCGTATCCCCGGCCCCTGAGATAAAAATTTTGGTGCCATTAACGATGTAATCATCGCCCTCTCGCACCGCACGAGTCACCAATGAGGCTGCGTCCGAACCTGCGCCCGGTTCGGTCAGGCAATAAGATGCAAGCTTGGTTCCCATAACCAGGTCCGGACACCAGTGCTCGATCACCCCATCAGTACAGTACTTGCCCACCATACTGGTCGCCATGTTGTGAATAGTGAGAAACGCCGCAGTCGCAGTGCAACCCCTGGCCAGCTCCTCGACAACCATACTGGCATCGAGACGACTCATACCCAGACCACCGGCAGCCTCCGGGGCATACATTCCCATAAACCCCAGCTCTCCTGCCTGGCGCAGTGCGTCTTTAGGGAAAATCGACTGTGCGTCCCAGGCAGCCGCATGGGGTGCCAGTGCGCCCGCTGAAAATGCGCGTGCGCTGGCAACAAATGCGTGTTGGTCTTCTGTCAGGGAAAAATCCATACTTGTCTCCTTGGACCAGCGTTGCCGCTTTAAAATCTTCCCATCACAGAACTAAAAAGCTCGTCATCCGAGGGGATGACCTTGTTGACTGCTAACGGTTTGGAAACCCAGGTCTCATTAATCAGGTCGCGCCAGGTAATATTGTGATTGATGCCATTACCACCCCATGAACCACAACCTAGAGAGAAGGTCTGGCGCATGCCGTTCCAGACGTTACCGCTGTTTGACGCGGCCTGCGGTTGGTTGACCATCACCCGCGATGTGCGGGTGGCCATCGCCAGCTTCATGATATTGTGTTCATTGTAGGAGTAGATACCACAGCTGTGACCCTGACCCTGGTAGGCTTGGATGCTATTGGTTAGCTCGATGGCCTCATCAATATTGGTAACCTTGTAAAGGGCCATGGTGACAGTTAGCTTCTCACCAGAGAATGGGTAGTCCGGGCCAGTGCCGGTTTCCGGTACGATCAGAAACTGCTTGCCTTCAGGCAGGTCGATGCCAGCCTGAGCGGCGATGCTGACAGCATGCTGAGCCACGATGCCAGGATTTAGGTGGCCGTCATGCCACAAAGCGCGCTGCAACTTCTCCTTGTCTTCGCCCTCAATGACATGACCTCCCGCGTGATTGAGCTTCGCTAAAAACTCATCATAGACCGACTCAAACACGAGTACAGCATTATCCGAAGAGCACGACGCTGCAAGATCCAGCGTTTTCGAAATGCGAATTTTGTCCGCAGCTTCATCGAGGTCGGCAGAATCATCGACCGTGATGACGGCGTTACCGACGCCCACACCCAGAGCTGGGGTGCCGGAAGAATACGCTGCACTCACCATTGCCGCACCGCCAGTCGCCAGAATGCGGTCGCACTGCCGCATCAGCTCATTAGTCTTGTCCAGCGAGGGAACATCGATACTCTGCACCAGGTCTGCCGGCCCACCCATAGCCACGATAGCCTCGCGCATATAGTCGCAAATCTTCTTATTCGTCAGCTTAGCGCGGGGATGCGGTGCCACGATGATGGCATTGCGACCCTTGACCGCAGAGATGGCCTTAATAACGGGCGTCGCTTCTGGGTTAGTGGACGGTGACAATGCCCCGATGACGCCTACTGGCTTCGCGATCTTCACAATGTTGCGCTCCGGAATCTCCTCGATCACACCCACAGATTTATCACCGATGATGTCCATCAAGGTGGCGCGGGTTTTGCGATGGATCTTGAGGTACTTACCCTCGTAGTTGCCGAGCTGCGTTTCATCAATCGCCAAACGGGCAATTTCTTCTGAGCGGTCTTCACGGCCAACCGACCAGACCATCGCTGTTATCAGTTCGTTCACCTGCTCCTGGGTATAGTCGGCGATCTGCTCCTGAGCCGCGCGTGCGCGCGCCATCATAACGGCCACCTCCTCTTTGGCTGTTATCAATTCCTCATTGTCTTCCATTGCCCTGAGCTCCGCTGTTAGTTACTGGCGCGGGTGCAGTCGATGGCTGCCCACACATCACCAAGTGGTCAAAATCTGAGCGCTAGGCTACAAATGCCCAAAGCGCGCTCTAAAGAGACTAAAGTGTTCTTATTATTAGCTATATGGCTATTTCTTGGCTAGCGCAGACCGCCGCATAATAAGCACAGGCGGCCAGTATACTCTCAAACTGGGGTGGTAGGCTCCTCCGCGGCCGGCGAACTGGTCAACAGCTTCATCAGCAGTGCTCGCATCCACTGGTGGGGTGCGCTACGGGAAGTGCGTGTGTGGCGCATGAGCGACATCTTGCCTCTGTTGGGGCTGTGCGTGTTATGAATCATGCTCTGCAGCTCTGCTGGCAGCTCTTGACCCAAAATACGCTCATGGTAGAGACCGCTCTCTTGAAAACCCGCATTGGCCACGAGTAACGAGTCCGTGCGGGTGAGTACGCCAACGGCTGAAGAAAACTGTGTCGTTTCCAAAACGATGGTGCGAAGCACGCCATACTCGCCAAGCACATCATCCACCATACTGGAGTTCCCCCGTGCCAGACCAGGAAGATAAAGGCGCAGATGCGGATAAGCGAGAAAATCATGTAAGTCCATTTGCTTATCCTCCAATGGATGGCCAACACGCATGTAACAGCGCGGTGCGATGGCAGCAATGGGCTCTGCATGAATGTCCCGCTCCGTCTCAAGGGAGACGAAAGCGGCAAAGTCTGCCTCGCCCTTTCTCAATAGTTCTTCAAAATTGGGTGGCACCTCTGACATCATAATCTGAACGAGCGGCGCAATGACTGACAGTTCCGCCATCAGACTCGGCAATAGGGACTCGCACAAAATGGGTGGCATCAACAACCTGAACGAGCCCGCATAGGTATCTGGGCTAAAGTCCGCGTCACCTAACACATGTTCTATGTTTTCCAGCAGATCAGGGAGCTCCCGACGCAATTCCTCCGCGCGCGGTGTTGGCACGAGGCCGTGCGCAGTGCGGGTGAACAGCTCGTCTTCAAACGTATCGCGCAATCTCTGTAACGTCCTGCTCATCGCCGGCTGGGACACGGACAAGCGCTCTGCCGCTCGCGTAACATTATGCTCTTCGAGAAGAACCTGTAGTACAACCAATAGATTAAGGTCGGTGCGGATTAACCTGCGAGAAATCATTGCAGCCTCTAGACATAACTTTAAGTTATATCTAAACCTTAACAAACTACTATGAACGAATCACCTGCCAAAATCACAAAGTGTCAGCTCTATGGCCGACACTCATGCGGCCTGCTACCATGGGTAAGCTACTCAACACTCGGCCACGCCGGGGAAACCTTTTTATACCCAACTGCGGCTTCATCTAAAGGAATACCATGCGGATTACTAATATCCTTGCCTACGGAATATTGTCACTCACCGTTCTAGGGTGCAGTGGGGTCGAGATACAACCGGCCGATACTGATCGTTTCATCGCCGGCAATTATCTCTACTACCAATGGCGCACAGATCCCCTACCAAGTGACGTTAGGTCCTCTGACCCAGCGTACGCCATTGATCCAGTGATGCGACGCGACGTTAATGCAGACCTTCAAAGCAAAGGCTATGTACTGAACCCAGAGCGGGCCCAGTTTACTGTGGGCTATATTCTTATGAATGGCATGGTCCAAGGGGCGACCAGCGACTTAGCAAGCAATATTTCACCTTATCCACGCGTCACACCCAACCGCCAGATCGATCAGGCCAGCGTGGACAACGCTATCGCCTTAGGCGGCATAAAAGAAACGAACAATATTATTCTCCAGTTCAACGACAAGACAAGTAATCAAGGCGTCTGGCATGTCACCCTGACCAAGATAATAGAGGACGCCAACAACGTTGACACATCGCGTATCAACGACAACCTTACGCAATACCTGAAGCGCGCCCTGAAATCATTACCGCAGGCATCTTCCCCCTGATTCATCCCACACCGGCAACGGGGTAAACCTTTCGGTTAACACAATGCGACATGGGCGAGCACTCGCTCGTTCACGATGTCCCCCGCGGTCTTAACCCGCACCTCTTCGAGGGACACATTGTCCACTCCCGACACTTCGCGTCCTGAGGGCGTCCAACTGATCACGCGCCTATCAAAACCGGACTCCTTTAAGTGCTGGTGCGGTAACAGCTGGGTGATCACGGCTTTTTAAGCATCTGTGCGTGTATCTCCAAAGCCTATATAACTAGAGTATCGCTGCCGTAAGACCCACTGTTTTTACCAGGCCGAGCTGCCATTCGCGTAACTGTTCGAGTGCGTAGGGATCGCCTTGAGGGAGGTTGCCCCACACCGGTTGCGGCCAGCAGGGGTCTTTTGAGTGTCGCCCAATAATATGCAGGTGCATGGTCGAAACCACGTTGCCCAGTCCGGCAAAGTTCACTTTGTCAAATCCCAGTTGCTGCTTAATGAACCGAGAGACCGCTGCACATTCTGCCAATATGGCCTCACGCTGGTCCTCGGGCAGATCTAGGATGTCATGCATCGATGTCTGTGGAACCAAGATAAACCAGGGAACGGCGGCGTTGCAGTTAAGCAGAACGGCTGATGTGCGAAGCCAACCAAGGTGGTGACAATCTGCCAGCAATTGATTGGGGATATCAGGCTGAGTCATAACGATAGTCTCTTATACTGATGTGTTTATCAGGCTGCCAAATGAGCAATTTTAGCGCTCAGGCAACGCTAGAGTTCATTACAATAACCGCTACTAGATTGTGATACCGCCATCCACAGTAATGCATTCACCGGTGGTATAGCTACTGGCATCAGACACTAGGTAAAGTACCGTGCCAGCCATTTCACTGGGCTCCGCGTGGCGCGCCATGGGAATAGCCTGCACCGCCATTTGATAAATATCCTCATTGCTAAATAACGCGCCTGCAAACTTGGTCTTGGTAAGACCTGGCAACAGCGCATTACAGCGAATACCAAAGGGAGCACACTCTTTGGCAAAGACTTTTGTCATGTTGACTACCGCCGCCTTGGTGATGGAATAGATTCCCTGCATAGGTCCGGGCTGCAGTGCACTGATCGACGCGGTATTAACAATGGCGCCGCCACCGTGCTCCCGCATCAGCTTGCCGGCTTCTATCGACATAAAAAAGTAGCCGCGAATATTCACTTCAACCGTTTTGTTGTAGGCGCCGAGGTCGGTGTCCAGCACGTGTCCGAAATACGGATTGGTGGCGGCATTGTTCACACAGATGTGCAGTTTGCCGTGTGTCTTGCGTATGTGCGCGAAGAGCTCCGCAATCTGATTCATCGTGCCCACATTGCAGGCAAAGGCCTCCGCGCTCCCACCCGCCTTGCAAATCTCGTCAGCCACTGCAGTACAGTCGTCGATCTTGCGACTTGAAACAATCACATGGGCACCCTGCTCAGCCAGCAGCTTAGCGATTTCCTCGCCAATGCCGCGGCTGGCGCCGCTCACTAGGGCAACCTTGCCGGTCAAATCAAAAAGTTGTGTCGCCATGTCATTACTTCCTCTGCCTTTATTGTCAGTCAACCATGAATTTTAGCCTTGCCAACGCTTTACCTGATCAATGTCGAGGTCAAAAAGGTCAAGCGCACGACCGACAGTCTGGGTGACCACCTCATCCAGAGTCTGCGGCCGCGTGTAGAGCGCCGGGACCGGGGGTGCTATGACCGCACCCATCTCCGACAATTGGGTCATGGTGCGCAGATGCCCTGTGTGCAGTGGTGTCTCACGGACCATCAATACAAGCCTACGACGCTCCTTCAATACAACATCCGCAGCACGAGTAAGAAGGCTTGAGGTAACACCGGTAGCGATTTCAGACATAGTGCGCACCGAGCACGGAGCAATCAGCATTCCGGCAGTGGGAAATGACCCACTGGCGATGGATGCACCGATCTGGTTGACAGGGTGCACCTCGCTGGCCAGAGCTTCAAGCTCCGCAAGAGACAGATCCAACTCATAATGCAGGGTGAGTTTTGCAGACTTACTAATCACCAAATGGGTCTGTATCGAACAATCGCGTAACAACTGCAGGGCTCGCAAGCCGTATACAATTCCGGATGCACCGCTGATGCCCACAATAATAGGCTTGGACATGAAGCTACCTCCACTCTCTTGCGTTATGTCGACTCCAGGAGTCTCAGGACAAAAATTTATTTCGCCGGTCGTCGATCACGAGATGGTGTCCGAGAACCACTGTCAGGTTTTTCTTCGCCTTCCAATCGTACTTGCGGACGCGACGCTCGACTTTTGCCACTTGCGGGTTTTCGTTTCCCTGCAGCGCCAGGCGATGATTTTTCAGGCGAGTTGAGTCTAGATATTTGCAACCGCTGACCGCTGATCCACACTGTTTTCAAATGCTTCATGAGTTCTTTTGGCATACCTTCAGGCAGATCTACAGTGCTGTAATCAGCAAAAATTTCGATGCGACCAATATGCTCACTGTCGATCTCCGCCTCGTTGGCAATTGCGCCAACGATATTGCCGGGTTTTACGCCATGCGTATTGCCCACTTCAATACGGAATCGCTCCATGCCACTGTCTAATCTGTCTTTTTCGGCCTGAGTCTTGCGTTCAGGTTTCGCTATCGCCTCTTTCGCCCGCGTGGTGTCAGCGGGCTTTCGGTCATTGTCCTTGCCTTTATCCCGCCTAGACTTGCCACTGGCGCTGCGCCCGGGCTCGCTAGCAGCACTCTTTTTTTCATGCTTCGGCGCTGCTTTGACCTTATCCTGTAATGGCTTTTTGCCCTGCGCCAGCATGCCCAGTGCTGCCGCGATCTCCACCACCGGCACGCCATATTCGTGCTGGTAATCCTGCACGAGTTTCCTGAATATCTCGAGATCTTCTGTATCCAGTGTTTCCGTGATGCGCTGCTTGAACTTTCCTACCCGCTTGTCCGTCACTTCCTCGACTGTCGGGAGTTCCATTTTATCTAAGGTGTTGCCGGTGGCTTTCTCTATTGCACCCAGCAACCGGCGCTCACGACTAGCTGCAAATAAAATAGCATCGCCCTTGCGGCCAGCTCGACCTGTCCGCCCGATACGATGGATATAAGATTCTACATCCGAAGGAATATCGTAATTGATGACGTGACTGATGCGCTGCACATCCAGCCCGCGCGCTGCCACATCAGTAGCGACAACAATATCGAGTTTGCCGTTCTTAAGATTCTCTACGGTCTGCTCACGTTGCTTTTGCGGGATATCCCCATTCAAAGCTGCCACGGAGTAACCACGCGCTGACAGCTTGTCTGCCAGCTCAGCAGTCAGTATTCGGGTGCGCACAAAGATCAGCATCCCGTCAAAATCTTCCACCTCCAGAATGCGGGTCAGCGCATCGAGCTTATGCATGCCCGCCATCATCCAGACCCGCTGGCGAATTAAATTCGTGGTAACGGCCTTGACCTTGATCGCGACTTCTCGCGGATCACGCAGATGACGTTTTGCAATACGACGGATGGCATCAGGCATCGTGGCGGAGAACAGAGCAATCTGCCGCTCCTGCGGCGTCTGCTCTAAGATCCACTGCACATCGTCGATAAAACCCATGCGTAGCATTTCGTCAGCTTCATCGAGCACCAGAGTTTTCAACGCGGACAAGTTTAGCGAGCCACGGCGCATGTGATCCATTACCCGTCCGGGAGTGCCGACAACAACATGCACTCCGCGCTTCAACTGACGCAACTGGCCGGTGTAATCAGAACCGCCATAGATGGGTAGCACGTGGAACCCCGGCATATGCCGTGCATATTTCTGAAACGCTTCGGCGACCTGTATAGCCAACTCTCGAGTTGGCGCCAACACCAATACCTGTGGCAATTTTAACGTGAGGTCCAGCAAAGCAAGAATAGGCAGCGCAAATGCTGCTGTTTTACCGGTCCCCGTCTGGGCCTGGCCCAGCACATCAACACTCTCGAGCATAAGTGGAATGATTCGAGCCTGAATCGGCGACGGTGTTTCGTATCCGACATCAACCAGGGCTTGTTGCAGGGGAGCGGGCAATTCCAGTTCTGAAAAACTGGTTACCGCATCGGAAGAGGACATGATGAGTACCTTGAAGGGGGTAAAAGACCCACTATACAAGCGGCCGCAGAGTATACAGGGAAATGCGGCGGGTGTCGCATTAGCTCCGGGCTAGTCTACGTAGTGCTCCAGGAGGACAAGAGCCCGGCTCTTCAGCCGTAAACGCTTTCCTCGGACAGCAAATACCTAAAAACCTGTCTTATTGCCCTGACTATGCTCCAGCATCGCCTTCATCTTCGTATGTAACAGGTTAACCGCCTTGAGAGGGCGCACCATAACCTTAAACTCGACAATTTTTCCCGCGTCGTCAAAGGTCATGATATCAACCCCGTTAATAACAATGCCATCCAGATCACAGACAAACTCCAGTACCGCATGTTGTGGTGTCACCACTTCTTTTACATAGCGAAAACTGTCATTGAACACGCCGAAAGCGGCGGTTAGATACGCTCGAGTTAGCTCCCGTCCCTTTTGGGGTGTGTGCACAACAGGTGACATAAATACACAATTCTCTGCCAGCACCTCTTCCAGACGATCCATCTCACGACCGCGCGATATCTCATGCCACAACTCTACGGTGTTCATTACATTGACTCCTTGCTAGATCTCCGGCGGCTAAATATCTGTTTCCTGCACAAACTCTCGCTCGATTTGTTGTTGTAGCTCATAACGCGCAACACCCTTACTGCGGCTCGATTCGCGCAGGCGCTGCCTGTATCGACCTGTGCGATAGTACTTGACCAGTTGAGGAAAACGCTCTGGCTCTATCTCGCCGGCAATCAGCTCCTCAATAAACGCAATATCAATACCTACACGGTAGGCAATTCGACTGGGCCTAATCTTGTGCGAGTGAAACTCAGCCACAATATGAAGCTGCTGCTCTCGTGAATGCGTGCACAGCCGAGAATAGCCATAAGGTGGCGACGGAGTGCGGGTATCTTGGTGCGAGGTATCAGTGCTCATCGGCAATTTTTACCATTTCATCACCAGAATGCCAAGCCCGAGCAAGCTTCAGTCCCTGTAAGTGCCAAATAAGTGACTTTTCTGGTTAATTTTCGTACATCAGAGGTCTATACTTGCGCGTAAGTATCGCACCCCCAAGTGCACCGCAATCACATAGCGAGAAACACACCATGAATGCAGAGCAGCAATTACCCACCCTAGGTGACTCTGAACAGAAAATGAATAGCACCCTTCAAATGCAGCGCGATGCCTACCTCAAGGAAGGTATTGTCTCGGCCGAAACACGCATTGACCGGCTGCAGCGCGGCGTCGATGTTTTAATCAAGTACAACGAAAAAATAACAGATGCTCTGAATACCGATTTCACCTGTCGCCCCCGCGAGGTGACCCTACTGACTGACGTCGGGGCAGGGATAGCGCCCATGAAGCACGCCATCAAGCATCTACGCTCTTGGATGAAACCGGAAAAACGTCCCACCATGTTTCCCTTTAACCTGGTCGGCGGCCGCTCTCGCATCGAATACCAGCCCTTGGGCGTAGTCGGCATTATTGCGCCATGGAATTTCCCGGTCAATATGGTGTTCGCGCCTCTTGCCGGCGTCCTTGCGGCAGGTAACCGAGCCATGATCAAGCCATCGGAGTTTACCCCTGCCACTTCCGCACTGATGGCAGAAATGATCGCCGAGGCCTACGACCCCGCGGAGATCGCCATATTCGATGGCGGCCCGGAAGTCGGCCAAGCATTTTCCAACCTGCCTTTTGACCACATGATCTTTACCGGCGCCACTTCGATCGCCCGTCATATCCTTACTGCTGCAGCGCGTAATTTGGTACCCGTGACATTGGAGTTAGGCGGGAAATCGCCTGTGGTGATTTCACGCAGCGCTGATATTGAGAAAAGCCTAGGGCGTATCATGACCGGCAAGACACTCAATGCAGGACAGATTTGCCTCGCGCCAGACTACCTTTTGGTTCCCGAAGAGAAGTTGCATGAGGTTATCGCCGCCGCGCAAAAAGCGGTCGCCCAGATGTATCCCAAAATCCTGGACAACCCGCAATACACCTCTGTTATCAACGAGCGTCATTTTGAGCGTCTCAATGGCTATCTCGCCGAGGCAAGCGAACGTGGCCAAAAAATTATTCCCATCAATCCCGCCAAAGAGGATTTTAGTACCCAGCAGGGCACGCTGAAAATACCACCCACACTGATCCCCGAACCTGCGGATGACCTAAAAATGATGGAGGAGGAATTGTTCGGCCCGCTGCTCCCTATTCGCACCTATAACAATTTCGAAGAAACTATCAGCTACATCAATAGCAAGCCTCGCCCACTCGCTGCGTATTACTTCGGTGATGACAAGCAAGAAGAAACTGCCTTGATCAGTCGTACCACCTCCGGAGGTGTCTGCATCAATGATGTCGTTATGCAGGTCGCACAGGAGGACCTGCCGTTTGGTGGTGTCGGCCCCAGCGGGATGGGGGCCTATCATGGACTCAAAGGCTTCCAGACGTTCAGTCACGCCAAGTCCATCTACCGCCAGGCCAGCATCAATATCGCCAAACTGGGCGGCATGCTCCCACCGTATGGCAAGGCCACGGAAAGTACGATCAAAATGCAGCTAAAAAAATAGCTTTATTTCTTACAGCGTTCAAGCGGACCATGAGAAGGCTAGCCAAAATTCTTTCATGGCTCGCTCGAACGGACTATCCTCAGCCGGATTGCGAATACGTTGCCCAACCATGAACACCAAAACAGGGAGTCATTTTATGCTACGAACTCTTCTTATCGGCAGTATTTTTTTGCTGAGTGCGTGCAGTGTCGAACCCGGCACCGCGAAATGGTGCTCCAGCAAAAAGGAGCAAGCGAAGAGTGAATGGTCGGGGTCAGACGCGGCCACTTATGCCCAAAACTGCTTGTTCGATGGCTCTGCCGTGGGCTCTGAAAATTGGTGCGCGGATTTATCGGCGAAAGCCAAGGGCGAATGGACTGTAGACGAAGTCGAAAATTACGCCAAGAACTGTCTTATGTAGCAGGCTGGATCAGCAGTGTGGGTATCCCAAGGCCATGGCTCTTAAGCGTCGCCACAAGGGTTCCGGGTTTTCTTCCTTCCCGGAGACTTGAGACGGATACGCCACGCGCGCCAAGATCGCGGACGACAGTCGCGAGATTAGCGCATTGATAGGCTAGGCCCCAAAAGGCGCTGTCGCTGGCGCCGCCCTTATCAGATTCGATCACTTCCAGTGTCAGTTTACCTGTGCGGAAAAACAGCATACGACCGCCCCATTCAGGCACCGTTTTATCCAGAGCCAAGCGAACGCCCAGCTCATCCGAAAATAATTTAATGCAGGCCTGGGCATCGGTGGTGCGCAAAACCACATGATCAACCGATAATCCCGCGTATTGTGCCTCGGCACGCAGCTGACGAAAATTGGCCGTTGAATGACCCCCACAAATACGAACATCGAGTTCCATAGCGTTGGGCATCGCTTGGTCTAGGGGGCCGGCCTCGGGCAATCTCAACACCATACCCTGAACACAAGGCTGACCCACAGTGCCTTGCACCATTTCTATCACCGTATTAGGCAAGCCCCACCTGGCTGTCGGTTGTCCTTGTAGTGATTCACCCATGAAAGGTGGTGTCGCAAATAGCTGCTGATACTGCTCGGCTGCCGCACCCAGTTCCGGCACAGCAATGACGATCCTATCAAACGTTACGGCCATTGCCTGTCCTCTGAACACCTTATCTATATGATCTATCATAAAAGATTTTGGCTTAATGTGTTGATCAGAATTACACTTGTGCAGGGGGTTTATTTTCTGGCCGGCAATTGAGCTAGTCCACCAGCGGCCACCCAACTTGCCGCCACCTATTTGAAGCTACGAGGGAAATCTTTAATGTCTAAAATACTAGCAAGACTCATCCTGTCAGGCCTTGTGGCGCTCGGGCTGGCAATCCCTACCTATGCTACGGCGGGTGACACGCTGCAGCGCGTAATCGACTTTAAGGTGCTGAGGGTTGGCATGTCAGGCAATCAGCCGCCCATGACGATGATCAGTCGCGATGCCGGCATGATGGGTTTCGACGTAGATCTTGCCAAGGCTCTAGCGATGGCGATGAAGGTAACGCTAGAAATCGAAGTAATGCCTTTTGGCGAGCTGATGGAGGCACTGGAGAAAGACAAAATTGATATGATACTGTCAAACCTGTCGATAACACCGGAACGCACTGAACAGGTCTCTTTTGTCGGCCCTTACATGATGTCCGGCGTATCTATACTGACCGGGAGCACTGCTCTAGGCAAGGCATCCTCAGTTGAGGAATTCAACCGCAAAGGCCTCAAACTACTCGCTCTGAGCAACTCAACACAGGACTCTTTCGTAAAATCCAATGCACCGGAGGCGACTCTCATCGAAGTGCCGAGCTACGACAAGGGTGTGGCAATGTTGATCGCCGGCCAAGCAGATGCCATGGTCGCAGATATGACACAGTGCGTCTTAGCCACGCTGCGCTATCCCGACGCAGGCCTAACCACCTTGAGCAAGCCATTGACCGTCGAGCCTATTGGTATTGCGGTCAGTAAAGATGACGCGCAGTTTTTCAATCTGGTTGATAACTACCTGCGCGCCTATGAAAAAACGGGCGTGCTGACCCAGCTGCGACAAAAATGGTTTGAAGACAATACCTGGATAGCGTCCCTTCCCTGAGAACATCTTGTTGCCGCGGTTACCAGCAAAGGTGCAGATAATCTATTTCGTCCTTTTTGTTACGCGTAGATATTCTGCACTCGCCGTCGTATTGTAGATCCGCTATGAAGACACCCAGCCCAATTGTTATCGCGCATCGCGGAGCCAGCGGATACCTCCCTGAGCACACACTGGCGGCAAAAGCCATGGCGCATGCTATGGGAGCCGGCTTTATCGAGCAGGATGTGGTGCTAAGCAGGGATGGGACCGCCATCGTGCTGCATGACGTCTACCTCGACAGCACCACGAACGTAGCGCAATGCTTTCCCGGTCGCGCCCGAACCGATGGGCGCTTTTATGCCATCGATTTTGACCTGCAAGAGATCAGGCAGTTGCGGGTACACGAGCGGACCCACCTCGATATCGAGCGCAACGGGCTGGCCGTATTTACCGAACGGTTCCCGGCGCAGCCTGTTTTGTTTCAGGTTCCCACCCTCGCTGAGGAAATTGCTATGATCGCCGGGCTTGACCGCAGCCGCGGGCAAAGCACCGGCCTGTATATCGAACTCAAGTCACCCAACTGGCACCGGCGCGAAGGGCTGGACCTGTCGGCCGCTATCCTTCAAGTACTGGATGAGACGGAGTATTGGAATCGCCCTGAACAGGTTTTTCTACAGTGCTTCGATGACCAAACGCTGCGCCAATTACGCCACGACCTAAAGGCACCCCTGCCGATGATCCAGCTTATTGGCGAGAATAGCTGGGGCGAAGATAGCGAGGTGGACTATGACTACCTCCGGACGCCGAAGGGGCTATCTTACGTGGCCAGTTATGCTCAGGGGATCGGCCCCTTTGTACCCCACATTTACCTCGGTAAAACGGCAACGGGCGACGTCAACCTCAGCGAATTGGTGGAACTGGCGCATGCACGCGGGCTTCTGGTGCACCCCTACACATTACGCCGCGATGAGCTGCCTAAAGGCATTCATAGTTTCACGGAGTTGCTGGATATCCTCATCGACCAAGCAGGTGTCGATGGCCTGTTCACTGATTTCCCCGATATTGTGGTCGATTTTCTGCGGACAGGTAGGATCATTTAATGACTTTTCATGATGTCAGGCGTTATCTCCTCAGCAAACCGGAAGCGCAAGAAGACTTTCCTTTTGGCCTCCCTGTGGCCGTTATGAAAATACAGTCAAAGATGTTTGCCACCCTGGCGGAAAAGGATGGGGTTGTCAGTATGAACCTAAAATGCGACCCGCATGAGGCATTGATCCTGCGTGACATTTTTCCGGCAGTAAAGCCCGGCTACCACATGAACAAACGACACTGGAATACAGTGGTATTCGATAGCAGTATTCCCAGGGGCGAGATTGAACGCATGGTCGATAATTCATACGCCCTTGTGGTACGGGGGCTGCGCAAGGCAGAGCGGTATGCTCTAGAGGTTCGCCATGGCCGGGTTGCGCTCTATGCAAACGCCGAAGCCTAACGATGCGCGCTCAGAAACCGCTGCCAGAATGCGTCAGGTACTAGCGTGCCGACGTCTAACAGGGCATTATCGTGGCTGTCTTTTTACCGCACAATACAGAGCCTGCTTTTCAGCCGCGAGGTATTTGGGTTGAAGCGCCAACAACGGAAACCAACGTGAACCCAAAGGTCATCAGACGAACTAAGATCGTCGCCACCGTCGGACCCGCCAGTGATTCGGACGACACCATCGCCAAGCTCATCAGAGCTGGCGTCAATGTATTTCGCCTCAATTTTAGCCACGGCACCACAGAGCAACATACTCTTGTGGCGAGCCGAATTCGCAAGCAGGCCAGTATCGCCGGCCAATACGTCGGTATCATGGCGGATTTACAGGGTCCAAAAATTCGTATCCGAAGCTTCCGCAACGACTTTATTGAGCTTGCCGCCGGCGACCGCTTTCATCTCGACCTCGACCTGGGTGCCAGTGAGGGCGATATTCGCGGTGTGGGGCTGGAGTATGAGCCGCTGTGTTCCAGTGTCGTGCGGGGCGACATTCTACTGCTGGATGACGGGCGCATCCGCTTGCGAGTAGACAACGTCGAGGCTAGAGCGGTCGAATGTAGTGTTCTTATCGGTGGCAAACTCGGTTCACGCAAGGGAATCAACCGTCTCGGGGGGGGACTGGCAGCGCCAGCCCTGACCGCAAAGGACCTCACAGACATCGACAGCCTGAGCGCAATCAGCCCGGATTTCGTCGCCGTGTCGTTTGTTTCCGCGGCTGAAGACATCTTCCAAACCAGAGAACGATTGCTACAGCATCACCTAAAACCCGCCATCATTGCCAAGATAGAACGCGCAGAGGTGGTTGCCGACGCCGGCCTGCTCAACAGTATCGTGATAGCCTCAGACGGGGTGATGGTGGCCCGCGGAGATCTGGGTGTCGAAGTTGGTGATGCTCAGTTGATCGGCATACAAAAGGAACTCATCTCCCTCGCACGCACCATGGATCGGGTCGTCATCACCGCTACCCAGATGATGGAATCGATGATCAGCAGTTCTATGCCGACACGTGCCGAGGTATTTGACGTTGCCAACGCCGTACTCGACGGCACGGACGCGGTCATGTTATCGGCAGAGACTGCTGTTGGTGATTATCCGGTCGAAGTTGTCGAGGCGATGGCAGATGCTGCGCTGGGTGCCGAGCGTCATCCGGTCGCCAGAAGATCCAAATCTCGCCATGACGCCGAATTTTCCAGTGCTCAGAGCGCCATCGCCCTGTCAGCGATATACGCCGCCAACCGCTACAGTAACGTGCGTGGCATTGCCTGCCTTACCGAATCTGGCGCCACCCCACTGCTCATGTCACGTCTAAGCTCGGGCTTGCCCATTTTCGCGCTCAGTCAACGCAGCGAAACACTGCAGAAGCTCTCTCTGTGTCGCGGTGTCGTGCCGCTGTTTTTCGATGCTGCCGCTTTCGAACAGGATACTGTGGATGGCCGCGCTATTGAGTTTTTACTGGATGGTGGCTATTTGCAAAAAGGCGACTCCATTATCCTCACGAAAGGGGCCGTCATAGGAACCGCGGGTTCCACCAGTATCATGCAGATCCTACCCGTGTATTAAGCCTATGGCATTGACAAACTCCAACGCCAATCGGCTCGTCGCGGATATGGGCGGCACCAACACTCGCCTCGCTCTATTCGACCCATTGGCAAACGAATTACGCGCGCTGAGCCACTATGTCAATCGAGACTACGGCCAACCCGAGGACATTATCGTCGCATGGTTAGACGCCTTGCGTGAGCCGCGGCCAACGGCTTGTTGCTTGGCCGTAGCGGCGCCGCCCTTTGGCGATCGGGTCACCATGCTCAATATGGACTGGTCATTCTCCTGCCGCGAGATGGCCGAGCGCTTTGAGTTCTCCGCGCTGCGCTGTATCAATGATTTTGAAGCTAACGCCCATGCATTACCCCACCTATCTGTCCATGACCTGACGACCCTGCATTGTGGGACACCAGGCGCGGGCGGCAAACTGGCGACGATCGGCCCCGGCACCGGGCTGGGCGGAGCGACACTGACCCTCACCGAGGGAGCCCCCATTGCGGGCGCAAGCGAGCCCGGATACATGGGGTTGGCTGCCGCCACCGACGTCGAACTAGAGCTGTTTCGCTACCTGCTAAGACAGTACGGGGAAATTTACGCTGAGTTGCTCTTATCGGGCCCAGGCCTGCAGCGCCTCTACCAATCACTCGCCGACATTCAAGGCAAGAACCTCCCATTACTGGCCCCTGAAGCGATATCTGCCCGCGCGCTCACCGGACAGTGTGAGTTATGTACACTCACGCTCAACACTTTTTGTGCTCTACTGGGCTCAATAGGCGGTGACTACGTGCTCGCCAACGGTGCCTATGGCGGCCTTTACCTCGCGGGTGGGTTTCTGCCTGATATGATCCCGTTTTTGCAAAACAGCACCTTTGTGCAGCGTTTTCAGAACAAAGGGAAGATGCGTGATCATCTAGCAGATGTGCCGCTTTACTCCATTAGCAGTGCCCTTACGGGACTGCTCGGTGCCGCACACGCACCCTTATAGCCCTTGGTTTAAGGCCACAGTGCGTGGAAATTAGGCCATTACGGGGTGTTATTGGCTGAAAATAGTTGTAAAACGGCTCTGTTAATCGTCGATTATGGTGCTACACTTATTTTTGCTGATCAAATTCAGCGGGGTTTATGCTCACGGTCGAAGTTCCAGCATGGTCATCGGTACGTAAATCATAAATAAAAATAAATGAAAAGGCACCTGGACATGGTGCCGCTCGCTATACAGGTAAATATGATGTCTAAGACAAATGGTACAGTAAAGTGGTTTAACGAAACCAAAGGATTCGGCTTTATCGAGCGTGAAGATGGCCCCGATGTGTTCGTTCATTTCAGCGCTATTCAAGGCGATGGTTTTAAAACCTTGGCCGATGGCCAAAAGGTTGAGTTCGACGTCACAGATGGTCAGAAAGGCCCTCAGGCAGAAAATGTAGTCCCTATCTAAAGCCGAAAGGTTGCGGATAAAAAAAGGGGCCCTAGGGCCCCTTTTTTATTTATCCACGCATTGGCCTCGCCTAAAGCCTAGGGGGTTTTTATCCTTCCTCTGGCACTGCACCTTCTTGCGACTCAGGCTCTTCCTGCATTAGCTCTGCCTGCAGTGCTGCCTCTTCCTCTTGCATCGCTTCATCCTCATCTTGCAGCGATTTTTGCCGCGCCAGTTCAGAGTCCATGTAGCCGATCCACTGATCAGCATAGGCAACTGAGCGCTCATCGCGGCCTGCCGCTATAAACGCTTCGCGCGCCTTTTCATATTGCTCATTGTTGAAATACGCCATGCCCAGCACCAGACGCGCAGTATCTGGCCGCTTCACACCGCCGCGGGACAAACCCTTATTAATAGCCGTTATTGATTGTTTGAATTGATCATTATCCAGATAGACATTGCCGAGGCGGACATAAAGCTCTCCCTTAGACGACCTGGCTGCGGCTTTCTCCATAGCAGGGATGGCCTTGTCGAGTTCTTGCGCTTGACGCCAGGCATTGCCGGTTAGCTCCCAGTTTTTCGATGTGCCTTCGATAGATTCATTTTTAAGCCCCTTGTCCATTACCTTGGCCGCTTTGTAGGGCACATCGGCGTTCAAGTAAAGGTAGGCCATTGTTATCTGTTCATTACCCTTATCCAGCATATTTTGCACATACGCCGTTTCCATCGCGGCCAGCTGCTGAGAATCCTTCTTCTGCTCGCCATACATATGGGAAATCTGAACCCAGTACTCTTTCTTGGGGTAATGCTTGAGTAACTGCTCCAACACAACGACCGTATTATTGGTGTCATTCTTTTCAAAATACAGATAGCGGGCCAAGTTGTACCACTGCTCTCTGGGTATCTTCCCAGCCTCCTCACTCATGCGAATTGCTTTTTGCACATTAACCAGGGACTTGTCATAGTCTTTGACCTGATAGTAGCCCTGAGCCAACAACACATAGGCATTGGCGTTGGGTGTATCGGTCATTTCAAACCATTTAATGAGTGCATTGATGCCTTTTTGCCACTGCTCCTGCACAAAGTACAGCTGGGCAATGGTAAATCGTGTGTTGATTTCCATCGCCAGCGGGATGTCCGGCTGAGCCACCACCTGCTCATAAGATCGCAACGCCCCGGCATAATCTTCCCGGGAATACTGGATAAAGGCGTACAGGTTATAGACGTTCGCCAGCTCATAACTGTTCAACGACTTCTTGCCGTCCGTTGCGATCATCTCATCAAGGATTTGCTTAGCGGTGGCAAGGTCTTTGGCCTCCGCGGCAACTTGCGCCTCAGAAAGCTTCTCATAAACGCTGTTGCGCAGGGCCGGGGTGCGACGTGTCGCCTCCTGCGACTTCTCTTTCTTTTCCGCCGCGAACGCACTGGAAAGCGGCGATAGGCCGACATCAATTTGCAGCTGCGTCACGGCGACTTGAGCGGCAAATAGAGGGACCGCAAAAAGCGCAGCGCGTGTCCAGGTAGTGGCTTTAAACAACGTCATAACGCATTAACCGTTTACTATTCCAACTCATAAGTGAACTTGTTTCGCACGCCTGCCACTTCAATAGGCTCGCCATCGACCACACGAGGCTTATACTTGAACTTCAAAGAGGCCTTAACAGAAGCCTTGTCAAAGACGCCACTGGGCTGACAGTCTACTGCCCGTGGATCGCGAATAGCGCCAGAAGTGGTGACGGTGTACTCAACAATACAATAACCGCTAATACCGCGAGTCTGTGCCCTTCTGGGATAAATAGGCGCCACTTTCACAATAGGCAAATATTCGCCATCACCCTGGGCCATGGTGCCGGTACCGATCGAGATGTTGATATTGGCCCGCGGTGCGACATTCTCGATATCAACGTCCATGTTCACGTCGAGTTGCTCCATCTCCATGTCCGGCGGCGGCTCTTCCGGATCTTCCGCTTTGTCTGGTTTCGGCGTGGAATTCTGCAGCTCAATGTCTGTCTCTTATACACATCTGACGCTGCCGACGAATAGAGAGG
>CAJXTK010000008.1 GCA_913061115.1 uncultured Haliea sp. | reverse complement strand
CGCCTCTTCCATGCACTTGCCTTGGATTTCAAGCGCATTGATCAACCCCGCGGCGGTTACAATCGCGGTCCCGTGCTGGTCATCATGGAATACTGGGATATTACATCGCTCAATCAGCGCCGATTCAATTTCAAAACACTCTGGGGCCTTGATGTCTTCAAGATTAATGCCACCAAAGGTGCCGGCTATGTTCGACACAGTGGAGATGAACTCTTGCGTATCCTCTGTGTCCACTTCTATGTCTATGGAGTTAATGCCGGCAAAACGCTTAAAAAGAAGTGCCTTACCTTCCATTACAGGTTTACTCGCTAGGCTGCCAAGATTGCCTAACCCTAATACCGCAGTGCCATTACTAATGACTGCCACTAAATTACCCTTGCTCGTGTAGCGGTAGGCAAGATCCGGATCATGGGCAATTTCACGGCAGGGCGCCGCTACGCCAGGGCTGTATGCCAAAGACAAGTCGCGCAGCGTCTCTGCCGGCATAGTCAGTTCAATACTGATTTTTCCGGGCGTAGGCTCAGCGTGGTAAGACAGTGCATCACGTTTCAAGTCTTCGGACATCGGTCTACCTGCGCTCACCAAAACAATTGCGAAAAAAATCAACGTGACTATAGAAAAGGTACATCAGTAACAATGTGACAAATAGCCCCTTGATGTATCGCGAACCCAGCATGCGGCAATAAATACTACTATTACTTAGAAGCTAGGACGCTTTAATCGATGCCACAAAAAGCTTATAACAAATACTTTTCTACCGCTTAGTACCACGACCACCGAAACGCTTGTTAAAACGGTCAACACGACCACCGGTGTCTAAGGTCTTTTGCTTGCCCGTATAAAAGGGGTGACACAAAGAACAGACATCAACATGGAAGTCTTCGCACCGTGTTGAACGTGTCTGTACTGTGGCGCCACAACTGCACGTGGCAGTAATAGCTTCATACTTAGGATGGATATCCGCTTTCATAACATGTAACTCCTAGTAATGAGTGCCGCCACCCAACCACTGTCGGGCACCGCACTTTGATGGGAGAATTGAACCGTCACAGACGTGAGTGACTCAAAAAAGAGGCGGGCATCTTACCAGACGCAGTGTTAGAAGCAATAGCCCGCCCCATTTTGCTACAATGGAGTCTTGGTTTAATTTTTCGAGTCAACAAGAGGCGAAATGTCCGTACTTCGACTGGCCATTCCATCACCCCTGCGCCGCCATTTTGACTATTTGGCGCCTATTGGGGTCAGCAATGCCGAATTGGTTGGCCTGCAACCGGGAATTCGGCTGCGCGTTCCGTTTGGGCGCCGCGAGGTAACCGGCTACTTGCTGGCGGTGGTTGAAGACAGCGATATTCCCTTGAGCTCTCTCAAGCACGCAGTTGAAATTCTCGATGAGGCACCGCTGATCGATCCACAATTGCTGCACTTATGCCGCTGGGCCGCTGACTACTACCACCACCCACACGGCGAGGTGTTCGGCACGCTGTTTCCCAAGCGCCTGAGGGAGGGCAAACCCCAACAACCGCACGGCATACTGGTCTGGCAACTCACCACCCTAGGCAAAGGACTGCCGGAGGCTGCTCTGCCGCGATCGCCGCGTCAGGCACACGCGATCAGTCTGCTCATGCAAAAGCCTGTTATAGAGAACACCGAATTCAGGGATAACAGCATAAGTGCCACTGTTCTGCGCAGCTTACAAGACAAAAAGCTGGTCGAGTCTCACATAGTGAGTGAGCGCTTACAACCTATTAGAGTCAATGAAGGGTTAACCCTCAACTCTGAACAGTACGCAGCCCTGAATGCAGTAACCGGTACAAAGCAAGGATTCAGCTGCCACCTCTTGGAAGGTGTCACCGGCAGCGGCAAAACCGAAATCTACCTGCGATTGATCGAAAACTGCCTGCAACAGGGGCGACAGGCACTCATTCTGGTTCCGGAAATTGGGCTGACACCGCAAACCCTCGCGCGCTTTCAACAGCGCTTTGAGGCCAACATTGCAGTGTTGCACTCTGGGCTGAGCGATGCCAACCGTTACCAGGCATGGGAAGCGGCCCGCACCGGTAATGCACATATCATTGTTGGCACCCGGTCGGCAGTTTTTACGCCACTTGCATCACCGGGGCTGATTATCGTGGACGAGGAACACGATGGCTCTTATAAACAGCAAGACGGATTTCGCTACTCTGCTCGGGATGTCGCAGTAAAACGAGCTCAGATACATTCAATCCCGATTTTGCTGGGTAGCGCGACGCCATCACTGGAGAGCATTCAAAATGTTGTGGCTGGCCGCTATCAGCACCAGCAACTCACACAACGCGTCAGCAGCGGGGGAATGCCGGATATAAAAGTCCAGGATGTGCGCCGACAAGAACTCCACGCTGGGCTGTCCAAAGGACTACTCGAAGCCATACAAGAGAAGCTGCAACTCGGACAGCAAACCCTGTTATTCCTCAACCGCCGCGGTTATGCGCCCACCCTACAATGCCACGATTGTGGCTGGATCGCTGAATGTCGCGCCTGCGACGCTCGACTGACCATTCACCGCCGCCGCGGGCGTCTGCGCTGTCATCACTGCGGCGACTCGAGCATGCTGCCCAGGCAATGCCCACAATGCAACAGCGAGCGATTGATGGCCGCAGGTCTTGGCACAGAGCAAACAGAAGATTTTCTGCGCACGCGCTTCAAACAATGGCCCATCTATCGCGTTGACAGCGACTCCATGCAAAGCAAGGATTCCATGCAGGCCCTGGCAGAAGACATTAATAAAGGGGAGCCCTGCATTTTACTTGGCACACAGATGCTTACCAAAGGTCATCACTTTCCGGGCGTGAGCCTGGTTGCGGTGATTGATGCCGATGCTTTGCTGTTCAGTACCGATTTTCGCGGCGAGGAACGCATGGCGCAACTCCTCACCCAAGTGGCTGGCCGCGCTGGCCGCGCGGATATCCCGGGCAGCGTTCTACTGCAAACGCACTACCCCGACCACCCAGCGCTGCTCGCGATGTTGACCACCAGCTATGCCGAACAGGCCAGGGTACTACTCAAACAGCGACAGGAATCAGGCATGCCCCCCGCAGGGCAACTGGTGGTGTTGCGGACCGATTGCCCAGATGCCGAATACGGCGAGCAGTTCCTCCAAACGCTGCGCGAACGCAGCACGCCTTTCCTCTCCAGTGGCGCCAGGCTAATTGGGCCCCTGCCTTCACCCATGCAGCGCCGCGCTGGCAAATATCGCTGTCAATTGCTGCTTACCGCGCCCACCCGCGGGGCCGCCCAGACTGCAGCCAGTGTGTTAGTCGCGAACGCCGAGGCTTTACCTGCGCGGCACGGATTAAAGTGGTCGATAGATATCGACCCCCAGAACGTTTTCTAAATACGACTTCTCTAGCCATAGCTGTCGCTTATGATGATAATATGTCTGTTGAGCCTGTCTATTGACTCGCGACCGGCAACTTTTGAAGCAAACCAGGTTACCCCCTCACAATGAAGGAAGAACTGACACGGCTGATTCACCAGGCCCTAGACGCACTGGTTGCCCAAGGCCTGTTGCCGGATGATCTCGCTCCTGAGGTACAGATTGACCACACGCGCGATAACAGCCACGGCGATTTGGCAAGCAACATTGCCCTCTCGCTCGCCAAGTCAGCACAGCGCAAACCGCGCGAGCTAGCAACGCTTATCAGCAATGCCCTGCCACCGAACTCGCTGGTGAGTCGCACTGAAATTGCCGGCCCGGGATTTATTAATTTCTTCCTGTCAGATGACAGCAACCAAGCTGTGATTCGTACCATTCTTGAACAGGGGACGTCATTCGGCACCTGCAATGAGGGCGGCGGGCGCAAGGTTCAGGTCGAGTTTGTCTCCGCCAACCCAACCGGACCTCTGCACGTGGGCCATGGCCGGGGCGCCGCCGTAGGAGACAGTATTTGCCGCCTACTGGCAGCGACGGGGTGGGATGTATCCAGCGAATTCTATTACAACGATGCCGGTGTACAAATTCATAATCTGGCCCTCTCCGTGCAGGCACGCTGCAAGGGAGTGGCGCCGGATGATCCTCAATGGCCGCAAGATGGTTACCGCGGTGAGTACATAGCAGAGGTGGCCCAGGCCTTCCTGCTCGGTGCCAGCATTGACGTCCAAGATCACCACGTTATCGGCTCAGCCGACGCCGATAACGTGGATGACATTCAAACGTTTGCCGTCGCTTACCTCAGGCGTGAACAGGATCTGGACCTGAAGGCATTCGCGGTGCATTTTGACGTGTATTTTCTGGAATCCTCGCTTTACGATAGCGGCGCGGTCGAGCGTACAGTGGAACGACTCATCGAAACCGGCCATTGCTATGAGCGCGATGACGCACTATGGCTGCGCTCCACCGACTTCGGCGATGACAAGGATCGCGTTATGCGCAAGCGCGATGGAGGGTATACCTATTTCCTTCCGGATGTGGCCTATCACCTCAACAAGTGGCAGCGCGGCTTTGAGCGCGTCATCAACGAGCAGGGTGCAGACCACCACAGCACGGTGACCCGGGTTCGCGCAGGGCTGCAAGCTCTGGATCAGGGCATCCCACAGGACTGGCCGGATTATGTTCTGCACCAGATGGTCACCGTTATGCGTGAAGGCGAGGAAGTTAAACTGTCCAAGCGCGCAGGCAGCTACGTCACCCTGCGCGACCTTATTGAAGAAGTTGGACGAGATGCAACGCGCTATTTCCTGGTGGCCCGCGCACCTAACTCACAATTGACCTTTGATATCGACCTTGCGCTGTCGCAGAGCAATGACAATCCGGTGTATTACATTCAATACGCCCACGCTCGCACTTGCAGCGTGATGCGCAAGCTCGTCGAACGGGGCTGGGAATGGCAGGTCGAGAAAGCCTTGCAACACTTGGATCAACTTCAGGAGGAGCATGAAAAGAACCTGTTGCGCCGACTCGACCGTTATCCCGAGGTCCTGGCGGCCGCTGCGCTTAATAATGAACCCCACACAGTGGCCACGTACCTGCGCGAATTAGCCGGGGAGTTTCACGCTTGGTATAACGGCTGTAAAATGCTGGTTGAGGATCGCGACCTACGCGATGCACGGGTCGCGCTCAGCCAAGCTACAGGACAGGTTATCGCCAATGGCCTTGGCTTGTTGGGCGTTTCCGCCCCAGAGGCTATGTAAACAATGGGCCAAGATTTTGCTAAACGAAAGCAGGGCAAAAGTACTCGAAAAGCCCCCGCCCGAAAAACTCAGGCGCAACGACGTTCTGGCGAAGGCCAGTCTCGCGGCAAAGGGCTACGGCTTTATGTTGCGGGGGTTTTAACAGGCGTGTTCCTGAGTTTTATTGGCTACCTCGGGACACTGCCCGATCCGGCAGTCTCAGCGACAGAGACCGGAACACCGGAGCAGCCAGAGGTAGTCATTCAAAGGCCGCGCTTCGACTTTTACACCAACCTTACCCAAGAAGGGATTGATGAGGTACAGGAGGTGCAGGACACAGTGGAGCCCGCAGCGGATGTGCGCAAACCCCCTACCGCAACTGAATTGCCCGAGCCCTATCTATTGCAGGCGGGGTCTTTTAGGCAGCATGACGACGCAGAACGGCGCCGAGCTCAATTGCTGCTGCTGGGACTGGAGCCTATCATTGAAGAGATAAGCAACGGCAACGGCATCTGGTTCCGGGTCTACCTCGGGCCCTTTGAATCCCGCGAGCTTATGGTGAGAGCGCGGAGTCTTACCACGAATCAGAATATAGAAACTCTGCTACTGAAGCGCGGTGGCACCTGACGTCACCGGGGCCCTTGAATTTTAGGCAGATCACCCCATATCAGCTCGACGGGGACCACTAATATCCCATGAGTCAGCCCGCAGGAGATAAGACGTGGAACAGTTCCGAGGTACGACCATACTTTCCGTCCGCCGTGGCAACAGCGTGGTGATTGGCGGTGACGGCCAGGTGTCCATGGGCAACACTGTGATGAAAGGCAATGCCCGCAAGGTCCGGCGCCTTTATCAGGATAAGGTGTTAGCTGGATTTGCCGGCGGTACTGCCGACGCTTTCACGCTGTTCGAACTGTTTGAAGCACAACTGGAAAAGCACCAGGGCCATCTAGTGCGCGCCGCCGTTGAATTGGCCAAGGCCTGGCGCACCGAACGCGCCCTAAGACGCCTTGAGGCCTTGTTAGCGGTTGCCGACAAAGATACCTCTCTCATTATCACCGGAAACGGCGATGTGATCGAGCCAGAAGACAATCTGATCGCTATCGGCTCGGGCGGACCCTTCGCGCAGTCTGCGGCGCGCGCCTTGTTAGACAACACTGAGCTGGATGCCCGTACCATTGTTGAAAAGGGCTTGGGCATCGCCGCTGACATCTGCATCTACACCAACCACAACCGAACCATAGAACAACTGGATTTTTAGGCCCTAACATGTCCAATATGACACCTCGCGAAATTGTTCACGAACTCGACAAACACATCGTCGGCCAGGAAGCGGCGAAACGTGCAGTGGCCATCGCTCTGCGTAATCGCTGGCGACGAATGCAGTTGCCCGAAGAACTGCGTACTGAGATCAGCCCCAAAAATATCCTCATGATAGGTCCCACTGGCGTCGGCAAAACAGAAATCGCGCGGCGACTAGCCAAACTGGCCAATGCTCCGTTCGTAAAAGTTGAAGCGACCAAATTTACAGAAGTGGGCTATGTGGGTCGTGACGTTGAATCTATTGTGCGCGATCTGGTGGATGTGGCGATCAAAATGTACCGGGAGCAGGAGATGACACGTGTGCGCTTCCGAGCCGAAGAAGCCGCTGAGGAGCGTATTCTCGACATCCTGTTACCTCCGGCCCGCGATGCCGCTTTCGATTCCTCCTCAAGCACACGGCAGCTGCTGCGCAAGAAGTTGCGTGAAGGAGATCTCGCCGACAAAGAGGTCGAGGTCGAGCTAAGCACCAGTCTCCCCAGTATGGAAATCATGGCCCCGCCGGGCATGGAGGAAATGACCAGCCAACTGCAAAGTATGTTCTCTAATATGTCCCAGCAACAAAGCAAAACACGCAAAATGTCGGTCAAGGCGGCCTTAGAGGCTCTGAGCGACGAAGAAGCGGCGAAACTGGTGAATGAAGATGAGCTCAAGCAAAAGGCTCTGGCAGAAGCTGAACAAAACGGCATCGTCTTTATTGATGAGCTAGATAAAGTGGCCAAGCGCTCCGAAGGCGCTGGGGCCGATGTGTCTCGTGAGGGTGTGCAGCGCGACCTGCTACCCCTGATTGAAGGTTCCACAGTCAGCACCAAGCATGGCATGGTCAAGACCGACCACATCCTGTTTATCGCCTCCGGCGCATTTCACATGGCCAGGCCCTCGGACCTGATACCAGAACTGCAGGGACGCCTGCCCATCCGCGTTGAACTGTCAGCACTCACTCCCGACGACTTCGAGCGCATCCTAACGGAGCCAAACGCCTCACTAACCGAACAGTATCAGGCATTATTGGCAACCGAGAGCTTGGACGTCACGTTCACACAGGACGGCGTGCGTCGCATTGCAGAAACCGCATGGCAGGTCAACGAGAGAACCGAAAATATTGGAGCCAGGCGGCTACACACCGTTATGGAGCGACTATTAGAAGAGACCTCTTTCGGCGCCGCCGATACGGGCTTGCAGGATACATCCCTCAAAGTCGACGCCACTTATGTTGACAAGCAATTACAGGAGCTCAGCAGTGATGATGATTTATCCCGATTTATCCTGTGACTGCACCTGTGTCTGAGCAGCATAAACCCATCGGTGTTCAACTGCACAGCCGCTCCAGGCAGCTGGAGCTGGAATATGCCGGGGGTGAACGTTACTCCCTGAGCTGCGAATTTCTGCGCGTCTACTCTCCATCCGCCGAAGTCCTGGGTCACGGCTCGGGCCAAGAAGTACTACAGACAGGAAAGATCAAGGTCGCTATTACGGCAATAAAGCCGGTTGGGAACTACGCACTGCAGCTAGTATTTGACGACGACCATGACTCTGGCTTGTATTCTTGGCGCTATCTCTATGAGTTGTGTCAGGACCAGGACGCTAAATGGCAAGATTACCTTGCGCGCCTTAAAAAGGCCGGGGCGGGTCGCGACCCAGATGTACAAGTTCTAAATCTGGGCGCCTAGGCATTCCATTCTTTTCGGGGTAAGCCTGTCGAACTGACCAGACGCCCACATCGGGTTATAATACGTCGTAACTCGTAAACCCAAGGCAGAAAGCGCCATGAGCGACAAAGAAACCACACACTTCGGCTACAAGGAAGTCGAGAAGGATGCCAAGGCCGGCATGGTCGCCGATGTATTCCATTCGGTGGCAGCCCGCTATGACCTGATGAACGACCTCATGTCAGGCGGCATACACCGCATTTGGAAGCGCTTTACCATCGAACTGAGCGGAGTGCGCAAGAACAACGCAGTACTGGACATCGCCGGTGGCACCGGTGACCTGGCGGCCCGTTTCGCAGAGCTTGTAGGCCCCGAGGGGCGTGTGGTACTGGCCGACATCAACGACTCCATGTTGCAGGTAGGTCGGGACAAGCTGCTGGACCAGGGCCGCCAGGGCAATATCGAATTCGTGCAGGCCGACGCCCAGTTCCTGCCTTTCCCGGATAACAGCTTCGACTGCGTAACCATCGCCTTCGGCCTGCGCAATGTCACCGATATCAACCTAGCCCTGCGCTCCATGCTGCGTGTTCTCAAGCCCGGGGGCCGTTTGCTGGTGTTGGAGTTTTCCAAACCGCAGAACCCTCTGCTCAGCAAAGCCTACGATACCTATTCTTTTCGCGTGTTGCCGGTGATGGGGCGATTAGTGACCAATGACAGCGAAAGCTACCAGTACCTCGCAGAATCCATCCGCAAACACCCCGACCAAGGTACGCTTAAGAATATGATGGAAGACGCTGGTTTCTGCCAATGTGAATACCACAATATGACCGGCGGTGTAGTAGCGCTGCACCGAGGCATTAAAGCCTAAAATGACAACGACCATAGATCCCACGTTGCACACTGCCGCACTGGCCGCGCTGGAAGCGGGACTCAACCGCACCCTGGACCTGTCTCCACAAAGCAAGTCGGGGTTGGCGCGACTCGAGGACTGTGTGTTCGCACTGCATTGTACCGCTCCAACCCTGGATATTTATCTTCACCCTAGTGCCCAGGGCATTCGTCTGGCCGGCACCCATCACGGCCCGGTCACGACAAGCATAAAGGGTGAAGCCTCCGATTTCACCGAGCTAGCGACCTCTCGCGACCCAACGGCCACGCTGATCAATGGTGGTCTCGCGCTCGAGGGGGACAGCGCCCCGCTCATTGCACTGCAACAGGTTTTGGCAACGTTAGACATGGACTGGGAAGCGCCCCTGGTCGCCACCCTCGGCGACGTCGCCGGACACCAACTTGCGCAGACATTGCGCCATGCTTTTAGTTGGGGCAAGCAAGCTTCCACCGGCCTGACCCGACAGCTGGAAGAATTCGTCCATGAGGAAGCTCGGCTCAGTCCGCCGCGACTCGAGGTGGAAGATTTCTACCGGGACGTGCAGGAGCTAGGTCTGCGCGTAGACCGACTGCAAGCCCGCGCAGAACGGCTGCAACAGCGCTTACAGAAAGCGCGGAGCTGAGCCATGTCCCGCGCCACACGACTGGCTAAAATACTGCGCATCGTCGGCCGCTATCGACTGGATGAGTTTGTCGATGTAGAACAGCTCTCCGCGCTACCGCGCTTCGCTCTGGGTCTGGCGCCGTGGCGGTTGCACCCTGTGCCAAACCTGCCGCGGGGGGTACGCCTGCGCCGCGCCATTGAGGAATTGGGGCCAGTATTTATAAAATTCGGACAGATGCTATCCACCCGACGCGACTTGCTGCCGGAAGATATCGCTGACGAGCTGGCCAAGCTACAGGACAATGTCCCGCCTTTTCCACAGGAACAGTCTGTTGCGATTATTGAAAAGGCACTGGGCAAACCCGTGTCTGAGCTATTTGCCCGTTTCGAAAACACCCCTATGGCCTCTGCATCCGTGGCCCAGGTGCACTGCGCCACGCTGCACAGCGGCGAGCAGGTAGTCGTCAAAGTAGTGCGCCCGGATATCGAGCCGATCATCCGTCAAGACATTGCTCTCCTTTTTACCTTGGCAAAACTGACGGCAAAATATCATCCTGAAGGTCACCGACTGCGTCCGGTGGAAGTTGTGTCAGATTATAAGATGGTCATTCTCGATGAGCTCGATATGGGGCGTGAAGCCGCCAACGCCAGTCAGTTACGCCGCAACTTCGAGAACAACAAGCTGCTCTACGTGCCTGAAATTTACTGGGACTACACCTGCCGCAATGTGCTCACCATGGAGCGTATCTCGGGCATTCCCGTCACCGATCTTGAAACTTTACGCGCCCGAGGTACAGACCTGAAACTACTGGCCGAGCGCGGTGTAGAAATATTTTTTACGCAAGTATTCCGCCACAGTTTCTTTCACGCTGACATGCATCCGGGCAATATCTTTGTGGATGCAACAGACCCGGCAGACCCGACTTACATCGGCGTGGACTGCGCCATCATCGGTAGCCTTTCAGACGCAGACCAGTATTATCTGGGCCGCAATCTGCTCGGAATTTTCCGCCGCGACTACCGTGAAGTCGCGCAGCTGCATGTTGAGTGTGGCTGGGTGCCACCCCAAACCCGCGTGCAGGACTTTGAATCAGCAATGCGCGCCGTGTGTGAACCCATATTTGAAAGGCCTATCAGCCAGATATCTTTTGGCCAGCTGTTGGTTTATCTGTTCCAGACCGCCAGCCGATTTGATATGGAAGTTCAACCCTCGCTGGTGCTGTTGCAAAAAACCCTCCTTAATATCGAGGGTATGGGGCGTCAGCTGTATCCCGACCTCAATCTTTGGGACACAGCACAGCCCTTTCTGGAAGAGTGGGTACAACAGCGTTACTCCCCACAATCTGTCCTAAAACGACTGCAACGCCATGCCCCTTCATGGCTTGAGCAGCTGCCGCAGCTCCCAGAGGCAGTGCTGGACAGCTTGCAACATTCCCGTGGCATTGAGCGACACCCGTCAGAACGGCCACAGATTCTGAACGAAAAAAAGCGGCAAAAAGAGCGGCACTCACGTCGGCGACGCCATCTACTAGCAGGCATTGTCTGTCTCGCCGCCGCTGCAAGCACCTTTCCGAACGCTGGACAATATCTGGCGAATGCGCCCCTGATCAGCTGGCTGCTGGCCGGTTTGGGCATAAGCCTGTTCTGGCCCAGAGGCGACTGAATATATGTGCCTCGCCCTGCCATGTGCCATACTGTGACCTATCGTGGGACAACGTTATGACTGAACCCAGCACGCTAGCAAAAGACATCAAGTGGAATGAGCAGGGACTAATCCCCGCTATTGCACAGGATTGGCAGACCGGCGAAGTCCTGATGCTGGCCTGGATGAGCCGCGATGCCCTGCAACTGACGATCAGCGAAGGCCGCGCCATCTACTGGTCACGTTCACGACAGGCTCTGTGGCGTAAGGGCGAGGAATCTGGGCATGTTCAGCGCCTGAAAGAGCTGCGTATTGACTGTGATGCGGACACCGTTCTAATGAAAGTGGAACAAATCGGAGGCATTGCCTGCCACACTGGCAGGCGCGGTTGTTTTTATCGACAACTGAAGGATGGCGTCTGGCATGTCACCGATGACATCATCAAACAACCCGAAAATATATACGGGGAAAAATCATGAGTGATGTACTGGAACAATTGGCTACGACCCTCGCTACGCGCAGACAGGGCGACCCAGAGCAATCTTATGTTGCAAGCCTGCACCAAAAGGGGCTAAACAAGATTTTAGAAAAAGTGGGCGAAGAGGCCACCGAAGTCATTCTTGCGGCAAAAGACGCCGAGCGCGGAGGTGACCGCAGCGCCGTCATTGGCGAAGTTGCCGATTTGTGGTTTCACACAATGGTGATGCTGTCACATCTTGAACTCGACACCCAAGAGGTCCTGCTGTGCCTTGGCGACCGTTTTGGTGTCTCAGGACTCGACGAGAAGGCAGCGCGAGACACGCGGGGCAACTGATAAGCTGTCAGCAGTGAATACATATTTGTAGAGGAGAATGGGAATGGGTGGAATCAGTATTTGGCAATTGTTAATTATATTGGCGATCGTGATCATGTTGTTTGGCACCAAACGGCTGCGCACACTCGGCAGCGACATGGGCAGCGCGGTAAAAGGCTTTCGCAAAAGTATGTCGGATGACGGCGAAGCCGCCGAACCGAGCGACGGAGCAGAGCCCGATGAAACAGCGGACACTGCGACGAAAGATAAATAGCGCCTGAATGTTCGATATAGGATTTGCCGAGCTCCTCATCATAGGGGTAGTTGCCCTTTTTGTTATCGGGCCCGAACGTCTGCCTGAGGCTATTCGAACCGCAAGCATATGGCTGAATCGAATCAGGCGCGGGTTCAACGAGATCAAACAAGAAGTCCAACAGGAACTGCATAATGACTCCGTCATGCAGGAACTGCGCAAAGCCGGCGAGAGTTTAAAAAAAGACACTGAGTCCATCGGGTCTGACTTGAAGAACGCGGCCCAGTCGCTGACCCCAGCACGGGATAGCCGCGCCATCCCGGGCAAGACAGACCTTGAAGCAGCACAAAAGAAAACCGAATGAGCGATCAGGAATCTACGGACCAACCACTGCCCCTGGTCACACACCTCACGGAACTGCGCGACAAACTGCTGCGCGCCCTGTTAGCCGTGCTGCTAGTGTTTATTTGCCTGTTTCCGTTTGCCAACGATATCTACACATTCGTCTCGGAGCCTTTACGTGCGCTTTTGCCTCCAGGCGCAACGATGATTGCCACCGAGGTCGCCTCACCCTTCTTCACGCCGTTCAAACTTTCCCTGGTAACGGCAGTTTTTCTGGCAATGCCCTACGTGTTGTATCAGGCCTGGAGCTTTATCGCGCCGGGAATGTACAAGCATGAAAAGCGCCTGGCAATTCCACTGCTCGCCTCCAGTGTTCTATTGTTTTATGCAGGATCCGCATTTGCCTACTACGTCGTCTTTCCACTGATATTCTCTTTCTTTACCAGCGTGGCGCCCCAAGACATCACCATCATGACCGATATCAATAGCTACCTTAACTTCGTGCTGAAATTGTTTTTCGCTTTTGGCTTGGCGTTTGAAATTCCAATCGTAGCGATACTGATGATCTGGGCCGGCATCACCACCGCCGAAGCGCTAGCCAAAAAGCGTCCTTATATTATTGTGGGCTGCTTTATTTTTGGCATGCTACTGACCCCGCCCGACATTATTTCCCAGTCACTGCTGGCGATACCCATGTGGCTGCTATTTGAAATTGGTGTTTACATCGGTGGACTGACGCAGGGCCCTAAAAACGCGGGCGGTCCCTAACGTTTGGCCATCAGACCGCCATCTGCAACCAGAGTAATTCCCGTGGTAAAAGCTTCCGAGGCAAGATAAAACACCGGATTGAGAATCTCCTCCGTTTCCGCAATGCGAGGGATCAGAGCAGCTGTCACCATACCTTCGCCGTAATGTGGCAGTGCCGCAATCGCGCCATCGGTCAGATCTGAGTGATAACTTCCCGGAGCCAAGGCGTTGACCCGAATATTCCATGGCGCCCATTCCTGCGCCATCACCTCGGTCAAGGCCTTCAAGGCTGCCTTGGTTGCTGCATAAATACCGGAGTAAGCGGGGGTGCACAAGGCGGCGACTGACAACATATTAATCACACAGCCACCACCGTGCTCGCCCATGCGCGGTGCAAGTCTTGATGCCAGATACCAAGCGCCTTTCAAATTGACATCCACCATCTTATCAAACGCCGTGGTCGTAATCTCCGACAGCGGACCCAACGCAACATTGATACCGGCATTGTTAACGAGCACATCGACACGACCAAAACGCTCGTACGCCGCGGCAATGAGGGCGTCGAGGTCAGCAACCTCACCCATATGGGCGGCATAAGCCATTCCAGTTCCTCCCGCTTCCTCGATAAGCGCGACCACCTCCTGGCAGGCGGCGATCTTGCGACTGGCGACGACAACCTGAGCGCCCTCGCGCGCAAACCCCACAGAGATGGCTCGACCCAAGCCACGACTGCCGCCGGTTACAATGACCACCTTATCCTTGAACTTATCACCCATTGTTGTCATCTCCATCGTAATTTTCTACTTGATACCATTAACACCGCCGAACAATTACACTATCACGAAGCAGCCCGACCACCACGGAACACACTCATGATGTCTTTACTAGTTAAACTTTTTGACCCATGTCGCACGGCCTGCGTGCCCGCGCGTCACCAGCCGTTCCAGACCTCACACGCCTGATGTCTTCTCGCGCCAGAAAGGGCCTGCCTGCCCTGCTACCGGTTTTAGCTCTGCTTTCACAGTATAAACTGCGTCTGGTCGGCGCCAGCATCGCACTGTTGTTTACCGCCGGGGCCACTCTCTCTTTGGGAAGAGGCTTGCAAGTACTGATAGACCAGGGCTTTGGAGGCGAATCTAGTGCCGGCCTGAAAAGTGCCATTCTACTTCTGATTGCCATCGCAGCGGCTATGGCAGTGGGTACGTTTGTCCGGTTTTATCTGGTGTCCTGGCTGGGAGAACGGATCAGCGCTGATATCCGCAAACGTGTTTTCGAAAATATTGTTCGCCTACATCCGGGATTTTTTGAAACCAATCGCAGTGGGGAGATTATGTCGCGACTGACCACCGACACCACCCTGCTACAAACCATCATCGGCTCTTCCTTTAGTATGGCGCTGCGCAGTAGCCTCACCACCAGCGGCGCGCTGGTCCTGATGTTTATCACCAATCTGAAGCTGAGTTTGATCATTGCGGTAGGCGTACCTCTGGTGCTGCTGCCGATACTGGTATTCGGCCGACGGGTGAGGAAGCTGTCTAATCAAAGCCAGGACAGCATTGCAAGCGTGGGCAGCTACGTCGGCGAAGTGATCCAGCATATCCGTGTGGTGCAGAGTTATACGCGCGAACAATTCGAGTCTGAAGCTTTCGATCGCGAAGTAGAGCGCGCCTTTGAAATCGCTCGCCGCCGCATCTGGCAGCGCTCACTGCTCATTTGTGGTGCCATACTGCTGTTGTTCGTCGGCATGTCTGGCATGTTGTGGGAAGGCGGCCAGGATGTCATTAACGGCAGCATGACCGGTGGAGAGCTGGGCGCCTTTGTCTTTTACGCCATTATGGTCGGCAGCGGCGTGGCAACAATTTCTGAAGTCTGGGGTGACCTCCAGCGCGCCGCCGGCGCTTCAGAGCGTCTCGTGGAATTGATTAATACCCATAGCCTGATTGATGATCCCGTTACCCTGTCGTCAACACCCATCAGTGCACAACCCGAATTGCATATGGAGCGCGTCTCTTTTTACTACCCCAGCCGGCCCAAGCAGCCTGCACTAAAAAACTTTACGCTACGCATTGAAGCCGGTAAAAGTCTCGCTCTGGTAGGGCCCTCGGGGGCAGGCAAATCCACGGTGTTCGAATTATTACAGCGCTTTTACGACCCGCAGCAGGGCCAGGTCTTGCTCGATGGACAGGACGTCCGTGCTATGGGCCTCAAAACATTGCGTGAGCATATTGCACTCGTGCCGCAGCAACCGGCACTGTTTACCGGCGACGTGCGCTACAACATTGCGTATGGCAAGCTGGACGCCACCGATAGCGAAGTTGTTGCGGCTGCTCGCGCTGCTCATGCCCACACCTTTATCACGGCACTACCCGATGGCTATGGAAGCCATCTTGGGGAACAAGGCGTCAGACTGTCTGGCGGGCAACGCCAGCGCATCGCGCTGGCCAGGGCGATCCTCAACGACCCGAAAATTCTTTTGCTAGATGAGGCAACCAGCGCGCTGGACACGGAAAGCGAGTACCAGGTGCAACTGGCACTACAGGAATTGATGAAAAATCGCACGACAGTCATTATCGCCCACCGCCTATCTACGATTCTGCACGCGGATAATATCGCTGTGCTGGACGAGGGGCAGCTGATCGCCACGGGCACACATGAGCAGCTGTTAGTGGAATGTGAGCTCTACGCTCGCTTAGCCAGCCTGCAGTTTCGCGAGCCTGATTTCAACGCTGAAAACAGCTCCAATTCATCAAGCGAGTCCTACCTTCAAGCGCATAAATGATGCGATGGCACCAATGCCAAAATTATCAAACCATGCGTCAGCAGGAGTGTATTTCACTCAGTATCGCTGGTCCATAACCGGCAATGAACTCCGGTGGCAGACGCCGGGGACGGCCGCTACTGAGCTCGACACACACGAAACGCATTCTTGCTCGCAGTAGCGTGACCCCATCTGCGACACGAATAACCTGAAAATGGCGTGCCATCTTCAACTTTCGATCCCAGTCTACAATCCACGTCGCAACCATGGCCTCATCACCCTCCTGAGAAGCCCGCAAATAATCAAACTCACTGTGTGCGATGACCATCGCTCGATCAAGTTCACGGTAGCAGTTTAGATCCAGGCCCAGGGCCTCCGAGTGTGTCCACGCTGCTTTCTGACACCAATCGACATACACCAGATTATTCGTGTGATTCAGCCCGTCGATATCTTCGGCCCGCACATGAGTGTGCAAAATGTGAGGGCTGGGATAGTCCCACTCCTGATCCAAGTCAGTCACAAGATCTCCAATGGAGTCAGGTCCTCATCGGCTTCCAGTGGTTTTATCGCGAATTGGGTATACCCATAAAAAATAGCGACGAGCGGGCATAGCAAGTTGAAAAAGGCAAAGGGTGCATAAGTAAACGTAGCCACGCCCAGTGTTGCAGACATATACGCACCACAGGTGTTCCAAGGTATCAGCACTGATGTCAGAGTGCCGGAGTCTTCCAGTGTTCGCGACAGGTTTAATCTGGACAGACCCCGACGCTGATATTCATCCTTATACATGCGCCCTGGAAGGGCAATGGAAATGAACTGATCTGCGGCCAAAACATTCGTTCCAAAGCAGGTCAACGCAGTAACCGCGATCAACGAACCGGTGCTCTTTACACCGCTAAGAGCAAGCTGTAACAGTAAAGTCAAAATTCCCGTGCGCTCCAGCACGCCGCCAAAACCCAGGGCACAGATAATCAACCAAACTGTGTTGAGCATACTGCTCATGCCCCCTTTACTGAGCAAGGTATCAAGTAACACGTTGCCGCTATTGGACGTGTAACCGTCGAACAGGCTTATCCAAACGCCCTTGCACAGCGCAAAAAACCTGCCCACATCACCGGAGCCTCCGGCCAGATTAATCACTGAATCGGGCTGAAAGACGACGGCAAAGACAGCACCCACAAGTGCGCTGACGACGATAGAAGGGTACGCAGGAAACCGTTTGTAGACGAGAACCAGCATCAACAGTAATGGCAACAGCAGGAACACTCCAATATTGAATTCCGTGGCCAGCGCCTTTTGCAATTCATCGATTTCACGAGGCGCAACGGCTTCCGAGTTGCCGATAAAAGCAAACAGCATTAACGCAAGCGCAAAACTGGGCACCGTCGTCCAAAGCATGTGCCGGATATGATCGAACAGGTCCACGCTACTGACTGCAGAGGCCAGATTAGTGGTGTCCGACATGGGGGATAATTTGTCGCCGAAGTAGGCGCCTGAGATAATGGCACCCGCAGTGATGGCCGGTGACAATTGAAAACTGGCCGAGATGCCCATCAACCCGATACCGAGCGTACCGGCCACTGTCCAGGAACTGCCTATGCTAATCGCGACAATGCCGCAAATAGCAGCACTAGCGGCATAAAAAATACTCGGGTTGAGCACCTCCACCCCATAATAGATTATAGCCGGCACCGTACCGCACAATATCCAAGTACCGATCAGCATGCCTACCGACAATAAAATCAAAATCGGGGCCAGGCCCACATTTATTCCATCAACGATGCCGTTTTGCGCTTCTTGCCATGAAACTCCAATATGCCGACCCACCAAAGCCGCGACACAAGCGGCCAATATGAGCGCTATCTGATTGGCACCGTAAGACGAATCGGCCCCAAACAGGTAGACCGAGGTGGCCAGAAGCGCGACCAGAAAAATGATCGGTATCAGGGCCAAAGCGAGTGTCAGCGGCGGGGGATGCTGCGAAGAAGCCGTTGCGATTTTCTATACTCCTTAAATACTTGCTCAAATAAGTAGAACAGCTGTATGCCCAAGCCTGCCAGAATGCCTGAAATCAGGGATCTGGTACACTCGGAACATCGCTGTGCCGCTTGCCACGTCGCCTGATTTAGCGGGCCCAAAGGCCATATAAAGAAACGCTGGCCGCCCTCAACGGCATTGAGATCGCATTTTGCTAGCATATCGTATAGTGGTATGCATTATTCACGCGGAACAAATGCTGTGCTAAAGTCGCGCCTGCTGGAATATCAATGTCGATCATGATCGCATTGAGAATCAGACAGGGTTCTTTGAAGCTGACAGAGAGGCAAAATTACCACTCTTCGCCGGCAGAATACATAAACGAAGGTACGGGGTTACACACCGCATGCGCATCGCCATTCCTAAAGAAACTCACCCGGAAGAGAACCGGATACCCATTACACCCGATAACGCCAAGAAGTTGTGCGCTATGGGGGCCGATCTGGTTGTCGAATCCGGGATGGGCCTCGGGGCCGGTTTTTCTGACTCCGAATACACAGATGCGGGGGCGACTATTTCTCAAGACCGCAATGCGTTGTTCAGCAGCGCAGATCTCCTGCTACGACTGCGCAAACCGCAGCTGGAAGAAATAGCATTAATGAAGCGCGGTGCGATACACATCAGCTATCTGGATCCCTTCAACGAGCATGCGCTGGTGAATGCTTTCAAGGATAGTGGCATTACGGCCATCAGCATGGAGATGATACCGCGCACCACTCGCAGTCAGAAAATGGATGCTCTGAGCTCCCAAGCGAACCTAGCGGGCTATGTCATGGTCATGCAAGCTGCGACCCACCTGCCGCGTATTTTTCCTATGATGATGACTCCAGCAGGCACGTTAAAGCCGGCCAATGTATTTGTTATCGGCGCGGGTGTAGCAGGCCTGCAGGCCATCGCCACCGCGAAACGTCTAGGCGCCAAGGTCACAGCCTTTGATACTCGCCCGGTAGTGGCAGAGCAGGTGCGCTCAGTGGGCGCGAAATTTTTGGAAATCGACCTCGGCGAAACCGGCGAGACTGCCGACGGCTATGCCAAGCAGCTGACGCCAGAACAAATAGACATACAACAGCAGGCGCAAAAAGCAGTAATCGCTAAATCAGACGTAGTGATTACGACTGCGCAGGTCTTTGGGCGCAAGCCTCCGGTACTGGTCACTAAAGACATGATCGAGGGAATGGCACACGGATCGGTGATTGTCGATATGGCGGCTGAAACAGGCGGCAACGTCGAAGGCTCTGTCCCCAATGAGATCGTTCAAATCGCAGGCGTCACCGTGATCGGCAAAGGCAACCTCGCCGGAGAAGTGGCGCGCGATGCCAGCCAGATGTACTCCTCCAATCTGTTCAGCCTTGTGGAAGACAACTGGAACGACGAAGAGAAGAAATTCGTGGTTGATTTCGAGCACGATATTTTGCCCGGTTGCATCATCACCCATGGCGGTGAAGTCACCAACACAACGATCAAGAATATTCTCGAAGGAGGTGCATAACATGATACCTGTTGAAGTTTTCCTCACGTTTATCCTCATGTTGTCCATTTTTCTGGGCTTCGAACTCATCAATAAGGTGCCCGCCACCTTGCACACGCCCTTGATGTCGGGCGCCAACGCAATCTCAGGAGTCACGGTCGTAGGCGCAATAAGCCTGGCCGGCAGCGGCCAGCAGGATCTGGCCAACTGGCTGGGTGCAGCAGCCGTCGCTCTGGCCACTATTAACGTAGTGGGCGGTTACCTAGTCACCGATCGCATGCTCGCCATGTTTAAGAAGAGGGGGAGCTGATCACTATGGATATTCTGACTCAATACGCCTACATCGTGTCCGCGGGACTGTTCATTTACGGCTTGAAGCAACTGAGCTCGCCTGCAACGGCGCGTCGCGGTAACGCTATTTCGTCGCTGGGCATGCTGATTGCCATCGTGGCGACGCTAGTGGGCCAAGATATTGTCGACTTCCAGTGGATTGCCATTGGCATTGTGATCGGCGGCATCATCGGTGGTACGGCTGCGCGAATGGTGCAAATGACTAAGATGCCGGAAATGGTCGCCCTGTTTAACGGGTTTGGCGGCATGGCCAGCTTACTCGTTGGCTGGGCTGCTTTCGCCTTTAGACCAGACGTCGGCACCTTCACACTGGTTACGATTATCCTGTCCATCCTGATTGGTGGCGTGACCTTTACCGGCTCTATGATCGCCTACGGTAAACTCTCAGAAAGAATTAGCAGCGCCGCGCTTATATTCAGCGGCCAGCAGGTGGTGAACAGTCTCATCGTTCTGGGCATCGTGGGTAGTTCGGTGATGTTTTGTCTGGAGCCCAGCGGTGGCGGATGGCTGTTTTGGGTCATCGGTCTGTCGCTGCTATTCGGCGTGATGGTGGTCATTCCCATCGGCGGGGCTGACATGCCGGTGGTGATCTCGCTGCTGAACTCCTACTCAGGCCTAGCCGCCTGCGCCGCGGGTTTCGCAGTGGACAACAACATTTTGATCGTGGCAGGCGCTTTGGTCGGTGCTTCCGGTATCATCTTGACGCAAGTCATGTGCAAAGCCATGAATCGTTCCCTGACCAATGTACTGTTTTCCGGTTTCGGCAGTGGAAAAGTAGAAACCAGTAAAGTGGAAGGCGAAATTAAGCCCATCATTGCTGAAGACGCTTTCTATATTTTGGAAGCCGCCAGCACCGTGGCCATTGTTCCAGGTTACGGTATGGCGGTCGCTCAGGCTCAGCATGTGGTGAAAGAGCTGGCCGAGTTGTTGGAAAAAAATGGTGCTGAAGTTAGCTTCGGTATTCATCCGGTCGCAGGTCGTATGCCCGGGCATATGAACGTGTTGCTGGCAGAGGCCGACGTCCCCTATGACCAGCTGCTGGAAATGGACGAGATTAACCCACGCATGGAAAATGTCGACGTCGCTATCGTCATCGGCGCCAATGACGTGGTGAATCCTGCTGCCCGGGAAAATGAATCGTCTCCCATTTATGGCATGCCAGTGATTAACGTTGACCAGGCACGTACCGTCTTCGTACTGAAACGCTCTATGGCGTCAGGCTTCGCCGGGATCGAAAATCCACTCTTTTACAAAGAGAATACTCGCATGCTGTTTGGCGATGCCAAGGAATCCATTGCCGGATTGGTGAGAGAATTCTCTTAAGCACGTAAGCGCCTTACAAAATGCCGACCATTGCGTCGGCATTTTTTTTGCTATCGAAACATCTGCAGAACTCGACACGGCCTCATGATCGCTCCCAATCAAAAGCCAGCACATCCCTGATGTCAGATGATCCCGTCTTCAACATCAGCAATCGATCAATACCTAAAGCCACGCCACTGCAATCTGGCAGGCCGCTTGCCAATGCGGCTAACAGCTGTTCGTCTAACGCGCGCTCAACTTGATCACGCTGACGGCGCAAAACGTTATCCCGCTCGAAGCGCTGACGCTGCTCTGGAGCATCGGTAAGCTCACAATAACCATTGGCCAGCTCCATACCGTCAACATAGAGCTCAAAGCGCTGTCCGACCCATATATCGTCGGCCTGAACAACACAGGCGAGGGCCGCTTGAGACGCCGGATAATCATACACAAAACATATCCCTTCGCCAGCCAACTGTGGCTCAAGCACATGACTCATCAACAGATCCAGCCATAAGTCTCGATCACCGCTTAGGTTGCCGGGGTCAAGATGGCGGCAAGCGACAGCTTCCAGCTCCGCAATGGTCGCGGTGAAAGGGTCGATCTGGAGACATTGCTGAAACAGCTCACGATAGCTGTACTTCTTTACTGGCCTCGGTCCCAAGCAGTATTGGGCCAGATCCGCCACCTCCGCCATCAGCTGATGGTGATCAAAACCGGGGCGATACCATTCGAGTAAACTGAATTCCGGGTTGTGCCGGGAACCGGCTTCATCACTGCGAAACGCCTTGGAAATCTGAAAGATGGGCTCTGCGAACTCGGCGAGCAGGCGTTTCATCATGTATTCAGGCGATGTTTGCAAAAACCGCGACTGACCCGAGAATTGCGCAGCTTCGACGATCAATGGCTCAATGGAAGGATCTGTTATGCCGTTGCGACACAACAGGGGTGTTTCTACTTCGAGGATCGAGCGCTCAGAAAAAAACTGGCGCAGCCTAGCCAACACCTCTGCCCGCTGACGAATACACTGAATATCCGCTACAGGTCGCCAATTCGCGTCCGGCCAATCTGGCACTACAGTCAGGACTTGCTCGCGCGGCTCTGGTACTCGCCGGTGCGCGTATCGACCCGAATCACTTCTCCCATACTGATGAATAAAGGGACCTTAACCACGGCTCCGGTGCTCAACGTCGCCGGCTTGGTGCCGCCGGTGGCTGTGTCACCCTTGAGGCCAGGATCAGTTTCTGTAATCTCCAACTCCACAAAGTTAGGCGGCGCAACAGATAAAGGCGCACCGTTGTAGAGCGTAATATCACACTTATCCTGCGCCTTTAGCCATAAATGACTATCCGCTACAGCAGCAGCATCGGCCTGATATTGCTCAAAAGTATCGGGTTCCATGAAATACCAGAACTCGCCATCGGTATACAGATACTCCATATCTCGCTCGACAACATCTGCGCCCTCGAGTGACTCTCCGGATTTAAAGGTACGCTCCCACTGCCGCCCGGTCTTTAGGTTGCGCAGTCTTACCCGATTGAAGGCCTGGCCTTTCCCCGGTTTCACGAGCTCATTATCCATAATGCTGCACGGATCACCATCGAGCATGACTTTCAGGCCAGCGCGAAATTCATTCGTAGAAAAGTTTGCCATGACGCTCTCATTTGGTTGCTGCAAAAAGCAGTTTATAATACAGCACGTCGCCCGCCAATGGCAGATCCTCGTACCCGAGTGACGATGGGCCTCCAATGATGCTGATGCAGGGACGCATGGCACCCACTCTGCGCACTTGCCATAGAGTGCCCGCATTCGACAGCATAATAATCAGAAAACGGCACCTTTAAACGCTAGATTTTCCTTTGTTGCTTGTCAGAAATACCCAGTAGATACAAAATAGCATCTAAGCCCAGAGTCGATATCGACTGCTCGGCCGACTTTTGTACCAGAGGTTTTGCGCGGAAAGCGATTCCCAATCCAGCGATACTCAGCATCGGCAAATCGTTAGCGCCATCACCCACAGCAATAACCTGCTGTAAGTCTATGCCTAGATCGTCAGCCAGTTGCCGCAACAGTTGAGCCTTGCGTGCACCATCTACAATTTCACCCTGAATATTGCCCGTAACCACCCCGTGGGCAATGTCGAGTTCATTGGCGTAAACATAATCCATACCCAATCGCGCTTGCAGGTGCTTGGCGAAATAAGTGAAGCCTCCAGAGAGTATGGCCGTCTTGTACCCCAACGTGCGAAGCGTGGAAATCAAATGTTCCGCGCCCTCGGTGATTTTCAATTCGCTCGCCACGCGGTCCAAGGCACTCTCTTCCAGTCCTTCCAGCAGAGCGACACGGGCGCGAAAACTCTCACTGAAGTCGATCTCTCCCCGCATGGCGCGCTCGGTTATCGCGCTGACCTGCTCACCGACTCCCGCCAGTTTGGCCAACTCGTCGATAACCTCTGCTTCGATCAGTGTCGAATCCATATCGAACGCCACGAGCCTCCGGGTGCGGCGGTACATGTTGTCCTGCTGGAATGCCAGATCAACCTCCAGCACGCCCGCGACCTCCAGTAATTCTCTGCGAAAGACGGCAGAATCGCGTATAGAACCGCGAGCTGAAAACTCCACGCAGGCCTTGCTCAGAGCCGGCGGTTCACCGAGCGGTATACGACCTGACAAGCGGTTGATGCTATCTATATTGAGGCCATGTTTGGATATCACCGCGGTCACACGTGCGATTTGGTCCGAGGTGATTTTACGCGCCAAGAGCGTAATGATGTAGCGCGCCAGACCCTGAGCCTCAACCCAGTAGGAATAGCTTTCAGGGGATACCACGCTGGTAACCGCGCGCAAATCTCGCTCCAATGCGAAATTACGCACCGCCTCGACCACCTGTTCGCCAGCGTAGTTCTCTGACAGCTCCACCAACAGGCCCAACGATAAAGTGGCATGTATGACGGACTGGCCAATGTCGAGAATACTCACGGAATGGTCCGCCAGGATTGCCGTCAATCCAGCTGTGAACCCCGGCTGATCTTCGCCGGAGATTGTGATAAGTAGTATATGATTCACTTAACGGGTTCCACAGTTATCTTGGTGCGCCATTCTACCTGTTCGTGACAAGGGCTGAAAACCTCACTTTCAATAGGCTCAAATCCCATATTCAATCTCAAGGGCTCAAAAAAGGATATTTGCCGCCGTGTCTAGTTTATACTCGCTCTGTCGCAATTGGGTAAGTCAGTCATCGCGCGTGAATAATCGCTTTACTAACACTAGCCTCGGCCAACAACTGGCAATTCTCACTGCAGGTTTATGCCTGCTGATGGGTCTTGCCCTTGTCATTTTAGGCGCAATTTCCACTCGCCATATGCAAACGCTATTGCAGGAAGAATACGGCAGCGCTGTAGCCACGCTGGTAGCAACTCGTGTCAGCACCGCTATGGAAAACAGCGACCTACTCAGTGTTTCAGCCTCACTGCAGCGTATTATCGACACGTCTGCAGCGCAGGCGATCCTGATTCAGGATGTAGAAGGTAAGACACTCAGACAAATGGGTGAAACCAATGAGCAAAGCCTCTACCAGTACAGCGCACCCGTGCATATCGAAACCGATATCGCCGGCGAAGTCGTGATTACCATCAACGCAGAAAATGCCCATGCCGCACAGCTGCGCTTTATTTTAAGTATGCTGGGCCTAGCGGTACTGCTCAGTCTGGCGGTTTACGGTGTTAGTCGCCGCTTTGGGCAGCAACTGGGAAACCGTCTGTCCGACCTGGCCCGCAAGATCGCACTCGAGGAGGAGGATGCTAGGGCAGGGCCGACGAATGAGCTACTGCTACTGTCCAAAAAAATTGAGGCCCTGCCAATGGATCTGCTGCGCACCCGCAGCGAACCAAGCCCGCAGGACGAGAACTACCAAACGACTGCAGTGCTGTACCTCCACCTCTCCAGTCTCGAGCACTATGTCGATACGCTCGACGAACTCTCGCTGCAACGCTATACAGACCGCCTGCATCAGGTCGTTTACGCTGCAGCAGGTTTTTATGCGGGTGATTTACAGGTCGCGCGTCAGTTCGGCCTGGCAGTTTACTTCAGCGGGCACAACACTGCGGGTAGCGCAGCATTCCGAGCTGCATCCTGTGCCTGGCTGGTGCAGGCCGCAAGCCTGGCGCTGGAAAAGCAGATGTCGCTGTCCCTTTCCATGTCAATGGCCATTGCACAGAGCGAACTGGGCGTGGGAAATGGCACCGATATCTATCCAGGATTGTACACGCAGCATACGCTCGATGAATTACACACCGTCTGCGCCAGCAGGCCTCCCAACATTCTGCTCTCGCCCACTATCTGTGAAGACACGGATATCTCAGGACGCCTGCAATATAGACCGACCGAAGTGATGGATTACGCTGTCATCGAGGAGTTTGCCGGGCCCTATCAGGATTTACTGGAACGCCAACTGCGCCTGATACTGAAGCGATTAACGGACCCAACGAGGCTCTAGGCTACTCCGGTTCGCTCCCCTTGATCAAGCGCTCAACACTCATACCGTCCACTTTCTGAAAGCCACGCGGTAGCTTGTTTCCACGCCGACCCCGCTCGCCCTGATAGTGCTCGAGATCCTTCATTTTGAAGTTTTGGTGGCGCTTACCGGAATAAATCACAATGGTATCTTGTGCCGTAAATACTTGTATAGCCACTACATATTCCTCGCGAGCTTGCACCCGAGCAGAGGGAATACCTATAATTTTATTGCCTTTTCCCCTGGCCATCTGCGGCAGGTCCGCCAGCGGGAAGATCAGCAAGCGACCCTCGGTAGTGACCGCCGCAACCTGCGACTCCTCTAATGATTGAATCGCCGCGGGGTGCATCACTTGCCCCCCCTTGGGCAAACTGATAACCCCTTTACCTGCCCGGTTTTTTGACTGCAGATCACCTAACTTGGCCACAAAGCCGTATCCGGCATCACTGGACAACAAATAAAGGCTGTCATCCGCACCCATCATCAAGCCACCGAAGCTCGCTCCCGAAGGCGGATTGATACGCCCCGTGACTGGCTCGCCCTGACCCCGCGCCGAAGGTAGGTTATGGGAGGGCACAGTGTAAGCCCGCCCTGTTGAATCCAAGATGACGACAGGCTGATTACTGCGCCCATAGGCGCACATTTGATAACTGTCACCGGACTTGTAACTGAGGCTAGTAGGGTCAATATCGTGCCCCTTTGCCGCCCTGATCCAGCCTTTTTCTGACATCACCACCGTGATCGGATCAGCGGTGACCAGGTCAAGCTCACTAAACGCTTTGGCGTCAATCCTCACTGCCAGTGGCGAACGGCGCTCGTCCCCATATTTTTCTGCCACGGCCAGAAGCTCTTTCTTGATTAGACTCTTGAGCCGAGCTTCACTGCCTAGGACTTTTTGCAGCTGGTCACGCTCCTGCTGCAATTGCTCCTGCTCTGTGCTGATAATCATTTCTTCCAGCTTTGCCAGATTGCGCAGTTTCAGTTCCAGAATAGCCTCAGCCTGAATATCGGTGATCCCGAAACGCTTCATAAGCGCGGCCTTGGGCTTTTCCTCTGTTCGAATGATATGAATCACTTCGTCAATATTAAGGAACGCAACGAGGTAACCGTCCAGGATATGCAATCTCTTCAGTACGCGATCGAGGCGGTATTCCAGCCGGCGCCGAACGGTAGAAGTGCGAAATTTCAGCCACTCCTTGAGAATTCTATCCAGCCCTTTAACCCCTGGGCGACCGTCGATACCGATCATATTGAGATTGACGCGGTAGCTGCGTTCCAAATCCGTACTGGCGTACAAGTGGCTCATAAGAGCCTCAAGGTCGACGCGGTTGGAGCGTGGCACCACAACCAGGCGCGTCGGGTTTTCATGATCTGACTCATCCCTAAGGTCCGCAACCATAGGCAATTTTTTAGTTTGCATCTGCTGCGCAATCTGCTCCAACACCTTCGATCCGGAGACTTGATGGGGCAGGGCGGTGATCACAATATCGCCGCCCTCAGGCTCCCACACCGCACGCATACGCAAACCACCACGCCCCGTTTGGTAAAGCGCGAGAATGTCCTCGCGAGGTGTGATGATTTCCGCATTGGTGGGAAAGTCGGGCGCCTGAATATGCTCACACAGCTGAGCCACCGTGGCTTTGGGTGAGTCCAACAGCAGCACCGTTGCCGCCACTACCTCTCGCAGATTGTGCGGAGGGATATCTGTGGCCATACCTACAGCAATCCCCGTTGTGCCGTTCAAAAGTACATTAGGCACCTGCGCAGGCAGCACCACCGGCTCATCAAGCGTACTGTCAAAGTTGGGTATCCAATCCACTGTGCCCTGACCCAGCTCGCTGAGCAAGACGTCGGCATAGGCGGTGAGACGCGACTCTGTGTAGCGCATGGCGGCAAAAGATTTAGGGTCATCGGGTGAGCCCCAATTGCCCTGTCCATCCACCAGCGGATAGCGGTAACTGAAGTCCTGCGCCATCAGCACCATAGCTTCGTAGGCGGCACTATCCCCATGCGGATGGAACTTACCGATAACATCGCCAACGGTGCGCGCCGACTTTTTGAATTTGGCAGAGGACTTCAGTCCCAGCTCACTCATGGCATAGACAATGCGCCGCTGCACAGGCTTAAGCCCATCGCCCACGTGCGGGAGCGCTCGATCGAGAATGACGTACATGGAATAATCCAAGTAGGCCTTCTCAGCGTAGAGTTTGAGTGACACCTGCTCGGTGCCGTCTTTATCGATTTCCAAAATCTCGGACATTAAACGCTGGCCTGTATAACGACTATCTGAATTCACTTCGAATGAATGATCCCACAACGCTAGCGCCAAGCAAGGCGAAGTTTATGGAAAATCCAACGCTCTGAGTAATGCTCGCGGCGGTCTGTTTGTAAACTGGCCCGTTGCTAATTGCGGCTTAGCTTTCAAAGGCGGATGTAGCAGACGCCCTCAAAACCAGACTCTGTTACGACGGCCGTTGAGGCCTTATAGTAGCAACTAATGCGCTGACGGAGAACGTTGCGTCTAAGTTTTGTTAACATCCCGCTGGGGACGGAACGGCGATACCATGAATCTACAATGGCAAACCCTATCATTTGCCCGGCTGACCCTGGAGAAAATGTACGCTGTGCTGCGCTTACGCCAGCAAGTTTTCGTCGTCGAACAACGATGTGCGTACCTGGATCTCGACAATCTTGATCAGCCCGCGGCACATATGCTCGGCATGCGAGGCACAGAACTACTCGCCTACCAACGGTGCCTCCCGCCCGGGCTGAATTATCCGGAGAGCTCGCTGGGTAGAATCATCGTCTGCCCGACGATGCGCGGCCAACAGCTGGGCCGCGAGCTGGTGCAACGCGGCATTAAACACAACCTGCTGCAATGGCCAAATAATGATATCTGTATAAGCGCACAGGCGCATTTGCAGGGTTTTTATGCTGACTGCGGGTTTATCGCCGAAGGTGACGAATATCTGGAAGACAACATATCGCATCGGAAAATGCGCTATGGCGTCTCACTGGCGGAAAGAGACTAGGCGTTCAGAAGAAATGTCACGGGGCCGTCATTGACCAGACTAACCTGCATATCGGCACCAAACACGCCAGACGCTACCAGCGGATGGTGGCGGCGCAATTGTGCTAGCGTATAGTCATAAAGCTGCTCGGCTTCGCGCGGCGGCATCGCCGACGAAAATCCCGGCCGCAGTCCCTTGCTGGTATCTGCTGACAGAGTGAACTGGGATATCAGTAGCACGCCTCCATGCACATCTGCGACGTTAGCGTTCATGCGGCCTTCGCTATCGGTGAATACCCGATACGCTAGCAGTTTATCCACCATGCGATCTGCGCCAGCCCGGTCATCATCTCGATCCAGACCCAGGAATACCAGCAGGCCGTGCTCGATCTCACCAACAGTCTCTGCGTTCACCGTTACGGTAGCGCGACTAACACGCTGCAACAGAGACTTCATCGTTCAGCTGCTGCCTTAGATACGACCAGCGCGGCGACGCTCATGCTCTAATAGAAGCTTCTTGCGCAAACGAATGCTATTGGGAGTCACCTCCACCAATTCGTCGTCTTCTATAAATTCCAGTGCCTGTTCCAGCGAATGACGCACCGGGGGAGTCAGCGTCAACGCCTCATCGGTTCCTGATGCGCGCACGTTGGTCAGCTGCTTGCCCTTAATAGGATTGACCGTCAGGTCGTTGCCACGATTGTGCAAGCCGATAACCTGCCCCTCGTAAACCTCAACATTGGGCTCAACAAACATGCGGCCCCGCTCCTGCAAATTGAACAAGGAATAGCCCAGCGCCTTGCCTTTGACCATAGACACCAGTACGCCGTTAGCACGGTGAATAATCTCCGTATTTTTGATTGGGCCATAGTGGTCGAAGACATGGGTCAAAATACCGGCGCCGGATGTCAGCGTCAAAAACAGCGAACGAAACCCAATCAACCCGCGGGCAGGAATAATAAACTCCAGTCGAATTCGGCCCTTGCCATCTGGCACCATATTCTCTAATTCGCCGCGTCGCAGGCCCAGCTCTTCCATCACTGCACCCTGATGAGACTCTTCACAGTCGATCACCAGCTGCTCATAAGGCTCCTGCATGACGCCATCCACTTCTTTGCGAATCACCTCTGGCCGAGACACACCCAGCTCAAAACCTTCGCGACGCATGGATTCAATCAACACAGAAAGGTGTAACTCACCACGCCCAGACACTTTGAACTTGTCGGGGGTTTCACCGGGCTCTACCCGCAAAGCGACATTGTGAATCAGTTCCCGTTCGAGTCGCTCCTTGATATTTCGCGTGGTAACATACTTGCCCTCTTTGCCCGCAAAAGGCGAATCGTTAACTTGGAATGTCATGCTCACTGTCGGCTCATCCACTGAAAGCGGTGGAAGCGGTTCCGGTGTCGCGGGGTCACACAAAGTATCGGAGATATTCAATCCCTCGATACCCGTCACACAAACGATGTCGCCCGCCTCTGCGGACTCCACATCCACTCGCTCTAGCCCCAAATAACCCATGACCTGCAGTACGCGCCCCTTGCGCACAGCACCCTCACTGTTGACCACAACAATCTGACAATTAGGTGACAATGTGCCGCGTGTTATCCGACCGACACCAATAACACCGACGTAACTATTGTAATCCAGTGCACTGATCTGCATTTGCAGTGGGCCATCAGAGTTGACCAGTGGCGCAGGCACTTTGTCGATGACCGTTTGGAACAGAGGCTGCATGTCCACACCCATCTCCTCATGGTCCAGGCCCGCTATACCCTGAATAGCGGAGGTGTAGATTATCGGAAAGTCCAGCTGCTCGTCTGTCGCCCCCAGCCTGTCGAACAGATCGAATACCTGGTCAACCACCCAGTCGGGGCGCGCACCAGGGCGATCCACTTTATTGACCACCACAATCGGGTTCAGGCCCTGTTCGAATGCCTTGGACGTCACAAATCGGGTTTGCGGCATCGGGCCATCCACTGCATCAACCAGTAGTAAAACTGAATCGACCATGGACAACACCCGCTCAACCTCGCCACCAAAATCGGCATGGCCGGGGGTATCAACGATATTGATGCGGTAGCCGTCCCATTCGATGGCCGTATTTTTGGCCAGAATGGTAATGCCCCGCTCGCGCTCCTGATCGTTGGAGTCCATCACACGCTCGGCCCCCGCGGAGCGACGATCGAGCGTACCCGATTGCTGCAGCAGACAATCCACAAGGGTGGTTTTGCCATGGTCTACGTGGGCAATAATGGCGATATTGCGAAGTTTCTCGATCAAGGGATTACCTCTGGACGGCGGCGTGGCTTAAAAACGCGCGGAGTATAACCCAAAGCAAAGCAACTGCATGCTAGGACTTGTGTGATTTGTATACTAATGTAGTGCTAGTAGGGTCAACCGCGGGGGGTGGTGTTGCGGCGCTTTTCCAGCGTCACCCTACAATATTGAGTCCTATTGATGCTGCATGCTTGCGTATCAATTTGCACCGCTATAGGCACAACAGGCTCTTTTCATCATCATTTCAGAGAAATACTTGACAACGAATTGTATAGAGGCCATAAACATTCCCTCTGTTCGGGGCTGGTAGTTTACTGGCTTCGCTCCGACCACCTTGTGAAGCGATCACACGTTCGCAGCGGCAGTAATTGCACCAAAATAGAGCGAAAAACGCTTCTTTATAGTGCGTATTGGTTCTTTTCGTGTGGCGGGTGATATAAGTTCTTTATATTTCAGTGTGTTACCTCAAGCACTCTTTATGGCATGGGTCTTGCTTCTGTTAAGACTGCTGGTGCTACCTGTGCAACCGGCTTGTCGGGCGTCAAGAAAAAACGCCATCGGCAAGGCCGAACCAATTACTACCCTATGGAGAAAACAAGATGTCAAAGCAAACCCTGAAACTCATCACAGAAAACGAAGTCCGCTGGGTAGACCTGCGCTTCACTGACACCCACGGCAAGGAGCAGCACGTGACCGTTCCTTCCAAGGAAGTGTCTGAGGACTTCTTCGATGGGGGCAAGATGTTTGATGGCTCGTCTATCGCCGGCTGGAAAGGCATAAACGATTCTGACATGGTGCTAATGCCTGACGACAGCACATCGGTGCTAGACCCCTTCACCGACGATGCCACCGTAATCTTGCGCTGTAACGTCGCTGAGCCTACCACTATGCTGGGCTACGACCGCGACCCACGCTCCGTTGCCAAGCGCGCAGAAGACTACCTGACGTCCACCGGTATCGGCGATACCGCTTTCTTTGGCCCTGAACCAGAGTTCTTCGTTTTCGATGACATCAAGTGGCATGTCGACATGAGCGGCTGCAGTGTCAAAATCCACTCAGAAGAAGCTGCCTGGTGCTCCAACCACAATTTTGAGGAAGGCAATACTGGCCACCGTCCAGGCGTTAAAGGGGGCTATTTCCCTGTGCCACCGGTCGACTCCCTGCACGATATTCGTGGCGCCATGTGTACCGCCATGGAGCAAATGGGGCTGGATATCGAAGTACACCACCACGAAGTGGCTACTGCAGGGCAATGTGAAATCGGTGTGCGGTTCAGCACGCTGGTGAAAAAGGCCGATGAAGTGCAAGTGCTGAAATATTGCGTGCATAATGTGGCTCACGCCTACGGCAAAACAGCCACCTTTATGCCCAAGCCAATTGTCGGTGATAATGGCTCCGGCATGCATGTGCATCAATCCATCGGCAAGGATGGTGAAAACATCTTTGCTGGCGACGGCTATGCTGGCCTGTCAGAGACTGCCTTGTTCTACATTGGAGGTATCATCAAGCATGCGCGCGCACTGAATGCTTTCGCGAACGCGTCTACGAACTCCTACAAACGTCTGGTGCCTGGCTTCGAAGCTCCGGTAATGCTGGCCTACTCGGCCCGCAACCGCTCCGCATCTATCCGCATCCCGTACGAAGCCAATCCCAAGGGCAAGCGCATTGAAATCCGCTTCCCGGATCCAACCGCCAACCCTTATCTGGCATTCGCCGCTATGTTGATGGCTGGCCTGGACGGCATCCAGAATAAGATCCACCCCGGCGACCCCGCCGATAAAGATCTTTACGACCTGCCCGCCGAAGAAGCAAAGGCTATTCCGACTGTCGCCTCCAGCTTTGAAATGGCCTTGGCGGCACTCGATGCTGACCGTGAATTCCTGACCAAAGGTGGTGTGTTTTCCGACGACATGATCGATGCATTCATTGAGCTCAAGGAAGGCGAAATCCAGCGCCTCAACATGACGACTCACCCTATCGAGTTCGAAATGTATTACTCCGTATAACGCCTAACCGGCACACGGAATAGGCCCGCTTCGGCGGGCTTTTTTTTGCCTGTTTATGGCGCCCGAAATCACAATTTATGCCGATAAAACCTCTGCTGGGCTTAAGATTTCTGCTACGGTAAAGACGTTCGGAATCCTGTAAGGCGATATTAATGCCCCAATTTCTCTTTGCCCTCCTGATGCTGATGCCCTTGTGTGGTGTTGCCGACACCATTTACCGCACAACGGACGCGCGCGGGAATACCGCTTTCACAGACACACCGCCGCCCGATAGCAGCCCTTCACAACAAGTCGACATTCCGCATACCAATATCACGCCGGCCCCACAGGCGCTGTTTATCCCTGTACCGGACAATAGCGCCGGAAAAGAGCAGCGGGAGACTCCAGCTTACTCTGTGTCTATCTCAGCGCCGCCTAACGAAACCACCATACCCGCAGGGCCCGGTAACTTCTCCGTCAGCACCATTGTCAGCGCTGAGCTGGGAGTGAGTGAGCGCCTGCAGTTATTCATCAACGGCACGCCCCAGGGTGAGCCGCAGCGCGCGACCACATGGGAGCTCACCAATGTCTTTCCCGGCCAGCAGGATCTTACTGCCGCAGTCATTGACGGCTCCGGGGCGGTATTAGCCATCTCGCCCGCCGTGCGCGTTTTTGTCGTTCGAATTTCTAGCATTAGGAGGAACCGTAACAAGAACAAGAAGTGAAAGTGCTGGACAGCGCCTGCCCATAAGCGCACCATTATAGTGCGTAAAGTGCTCGGCAAGCGTCTCTCGATACCTACCCGAATAATTCTCAAGCGTCCAAATCGCTCACTAACACCACCGATATGAGCGCTTACCTTTATTGCATGCACAATACTTGGATATTTACCTCCTTTTCACCCACTGCTGCGTCATTCTGGCCCAATTTTTGCTAGCACGATAGAGAGAGGGGGAACGCGCAAAGACTCCCGCGTCAACGTTGACCACTTGAACAAACAAGAGCCGACCCAACCGTGAGACAAGGATGAGACAAATTCGGGAACTACTGGACAGTATCAGCACGGGCATCGTAGCGCTGGACGCGAATCTACAGATCGTCGCGCTCAACGCCGCCGGACAGGCCTTGCTGGAAACATCAGAGGCGCGCTGCATTGGGCAACACGCCGGTAGCCTGATATTGCACTCCGCAGACTGGCTGCAGAGGCTGAGGCATGCGCTATCCAATAATACCCCACAGGCCAGCCGCGGTGTTTCTCTGGTATTAGTCTCTGGACAGGAAGTGCGTGTCGATATCATCATCACGCCTATTCTCGATGGTGAAGGCCCATTCAGATTGGTGGTTGAGCTGACGGCCGTTGACCGTTTACTGAAAATCAGTAGGGATGAGAGCGCACAACACGCCCAGGAAACCAGCCGAGCGATCATTCGTGGTCTGGCCCATGAAATCAAAAACCCATTAGGCGGCGTGCGCGGAGCAGCCCAGTTGCTGGCCAAGGAATTACCCAACGCGGCGTTAGCCGAGTACACAGACGTTATTATCCGCGAGGCTGACCGCTTGCGTGATCTCGTCGATCGATTGCTAGGCCCCAACCGACAACTGGATGTTCAGCCACTCAATATCCACGAAATTATGGAACATGTGCGCAACCTGATTACGGCCGAGTCTGGCAATCAGGTCGTCATTACACGCGACTATGACCCTAGCCTGCCCGAGTTTCCCTGCGATAGAGCACAGCTGATTCAAGCGGTGCTCAATATCATGCGCAACGCGCTACAAGCGGCCGCGCCAAACCTCGATCAATGCGAGATTATCCTGCGCAGTCGCTCACAGCGGCAGTTCACTGTGGGCGCAAAACTACATCGGCTGGTTTGCCGTATAGACATCATTGATAACGGCCCGGGAATACCCGCAGATCTAATGCCTGCCGTGTTCGCCCCCATGGTGACTGGCCGCGCCGATGGCACCGGTCTAGGGTTATCCATTGCTCAGTCCATCATTTACCTTCACGGGGGCGCACTTGAATGTGATAGCCGCCCCGGGGAAACCCGATTTACCTTTTACTTACCCATGGATACACGCGATGCCTAAACCCACAGAAGTCTGGATTGCAGACGACGACAGTTCGATCCGCTGGGTGCTGGAGCGCGCCCTCAACAAGGCAGGCATTGCAAACCGGTGCTTCGAGGATGCAGATGCACTGCTGCGGGAAATCGCCTCGGAGCAACCGGATGTGATCATCAGCGACATACGCATGCCCGGAACAGATGGACTTACGCTATTGTCTCTCCTCGGCGAAAGCTACCCCGATCTGCCGGTTATCATTACCACTGCTCACTCAGACCTGGAGAGTGCTGTCGCCTCCTACCAAAAGGGTGCGTTTGAATACCTTCCCAAGCCCTTCGACCTAGACGAGGTGGTTGCGGTCACCGAGCGTGCGCTCGCCCACGCGCGAGAAAAACGCAGCAAGACCGCCGCACCAAAGGAGTTGCCGTTCACTGATATTATCGGTGAAGCACCTGCCATGCAGGAGGTCTTTCGGGCCATTGGGCGATTGGCACACAGCAATATCACCGTGCTAATAAACGGCGAGTCCGGTACGGGTAAGGAGCTGGTAGCCCGCGCATTGCATCGCCACAGCCCTCGCACTAACTCGCCTTTCATTGCTTTGAACATGGCGGCTATTCCCAAAGACCTGATGGAATCGGAGTTATTTGGTCACGAAAAAGGGGCTTTCACCGGCGCAAACGACAAGCGCGAGGGACGTTTTGAGCAGGCCGATGGCGGCACCTTGTTCCTCGATGAGATCGGAGATATGCCTGCCGATACCCAGACCCGACTGTTACGGGTTCTTGCTGACGGAGAATTCTATCGGGTAGGCGGGCGCGTATCGGTTAAGGTCGATGTGCGCATTATTGCCGCGACCCATCAGGATCTGGAACGTCTGGTACAACAAGGGGCTTTCAGAGAGGATCTGTTCCATCGACTGAACGTGATTCGCATCCATATTCCCAAGCTGGCTGAGCGGCGAGAGGACATCCCGCGACTGATGCAATATTTTTTCCAGCAAGCGGCGAAAGAGTTGGGCGGGGAAACAAAGATTCTGCAGCCAGAGGCAGAAGCCTTTTTGTGTGGCCTCAACTGGCCCGGCAACGTGCGACAGCTCGAAAACTGCTGTCGCTGGGTCACCGTAATGGCCTCGGGCCGGGAAGTGCACCTGAGCGATTTGCCGCCAGAACTCGGCACCGGCTCGCCAGAGCCAAAGACCAGCGAACACCCCGATTGGCCCGACTTGCTATTTAACTGGGCCCGCAAGGAGCTGGTACAAGGCAAGCAAAAAATTTTGCAGGACGCAGTACCTGCGTTTGAAAAGGTCATGATACAAGTCGCTCTTGAGCACTCCCATGGACGAAAACGGGACGCTGCAGAATTACTTGGGTGGGGACGTAATACGCTGACACGCAAAATGAAAGAACTGAAACTCTAGACGCTGACACGCACAAGGTCGCCCGCACTATGCTGAAAATCGTTCTGTTTGAGCCGGAGATTCCTCCCAACACAGGCAATATTATTCGACTGTGCGCCAATACAGGCTGCTCGCTCCATCTCATCGAACCACTGGGGTTTGACCTAGACGATAAAAAGTTGCGCCGCGCCGGACTGGACTATCGCGAATTCGCCCCTGTCCAACTCTACCCCAGCATTGAGAGCTTCCGTCAGCAACAAGGCAATCCAAGGATCTTCGCCGCTACCACCAAGGGCAACACAGCCTATCATCAGATACAGTATCAGCCTGGTGACGCCATCTTGTTTGGCCCGGAAACCCGTGGACTGCCGACGAGCATATTGGACAATCTGGGTGCTGAACGGACCATCCGCATTCCGATGAAGGCGGATAGCCGCAGCCTCAATCTCAGCAACGCTGCAGCCCTCGTAATCTACGAAGGCCTGCGGCAGATGGATTTTCCAGGACTCAATTAAGCGAGCGCTTACTCTCGGTGTAGGTCATTAAAGTCAAGAACCGAAGCCGCTTAGTGCGTCGCCTCAACAGCTGCATCGGCCTGTGTTTGCGCCTGCTGGAGAGCCTGCTGGTACAGTGCCTCAAAGCTTACCGGCGCCAGCATCAGTGCAGGGAAACCGCCTTTTACACAAATTGAATCAATCGTCTCTCTCGCATAGGGAAACAACACATTCGGGGCTGCCGTAGCCAACATCCGCCGCAGTTGCTCACCCTCAAACCCCAGGATAGCGAAGATACCGGCCTGCTGTAATTCGATCAAAAAGGCCGTCTCCTCTTCAAGCTTAGCGGTAATAGTAATCGTGAGGACAACCTCAAAGTTGCCCTGGTCATCGATGGCTTCGCCTTTGGTGTTCAGATCAACGCTGATTTTGGGCTGCCACTGCTTTTTGAACAAAAGCGGTGTTGAAGGGGACTCAAAGGACAAATCCTTGATATAGATACGCTGCATCAAAAACTGTTGCTGAGGCGGTTGCTGCTCGCTTGCTACGGGCTCATCGGCCATAAAGTCATACTCCTATGTTTATCAAAAATCAGGGCGCGGCAAGCGCCCGCTCAATCAATCCATCCAAGCGACCCTGCCGCTCCAATAACAGCATTTCGTCACAGCCGCCTATGTGTTCCTCGCCTATCCATATCTGCGGCACAGAGGTAGCACCGCTGCGGCTCATCATTTCTCGACGCAACCCAGGGTCGTTATCTACCGCGATCTCCATGTAAATGGCCCCTTTTTGGTCCAATAAAGCCTTGGCCCGGACACAGTAGGGGCAGAAACGCGTAGTATAAAGAGTGACACTGTGGCTCATATAGACAACTGAATCAGCTGACCGTGGGCAGTTGCAGGTTACCCCACTCCATCATCCCACCGGTCATTTTATAGACTTGTTCATAGTTTTCAGCCTTAAGCTGCTTGCTCGCGCCACCAGACTGTTGGCCCATCTTACAGACCAGCACTATGGGTTTACCCTTTAATTTCTCAAGCTCCCCCATGCGCGCCGGCAGTTTTGTGGCGGGAATATTCATCGCGCCAACGATATGCCCTTTCTTAAATTCGGCAGCATCGCGCAGATCCAAAAACACGCCATCTTCAGCATTCACCATAGTGATCGCCTGCTGCGGCGTCACAGCCGGGCCAGACTTGCGTGACTCATTCATGATCAGCATGATGACGACGACGAGAAGCGCACCCACTAGCATCCATTGCTGTGTCAAAAATTCAAAAAATAGTGCCATAGTTTTGTTAACTAATGCCTGTAGAGAAGGATTAAGACCGTTGTGCCAAAACTGCGCACACTGATGATGCGGTCAAACACATCTGGGTCGATTTAAAGGGCGCCAAGTATACAGGGTCTATTAAGGCGCAACCAGCCCCGAGGACGGAACAGCACTCGCCATCATCAGCCGGCCACAGAGACGATGCGCTCACTTCTCAGAAAGGTTAAAATGAGACCCATTAACACTCTGACCGGTCGAGAATCCACATGCCCGCAAGTCACAAAACACCCACTGTCTTGATTGTTCTGGATGGCTGGGGCTACCGCGAAGAGACACAAGATAATGCCATTGCTAAGGCCTCCACTCCGGTGTGGGATAGACTATGGGCGGATGCTCCACACGCGCTGATCTCTGCCTCCGGCGAAGACGTGGGCCTCCCCAGCGGACAAATGGGCAATTCCGAAGTGGGCCATATGAGTCTGGGATCAGGCCGCGTCATCTATCAGAATATTTCACGCATTGACGAGGCGATAAAAGACGGCAGTTTCAACCACAATACAGCCTTCACCAGCGCTATCGACAAGGCCACCGCTGTTGGCGGAGCGGTGCACCTGTTCGGACTGCTATCCCCAGGCGGCGTCCACAGCCACGAGCAACAGATCTTCGCCGCCATACGCCTGGCTGCCGCGCGCGGGGCTAAACAGGTGTATCTGCACGCCTTCCTTGACGGACGCGATATGCCCCCGCGCAGCGCGGGGCCCTCTCTGGAAAAGGCAGATGCCCTATTCGCAGAGCTCGGCTGCGGCCGCACAGCTACCGTCTGTGGCCGCTATTACGCAATGGACAGGGATAACCGCTGGGATCGCATTGAATCAGCCTATGCCCTCCTCACGGAAGGCACGGCACAATACCGTGCAGACAGCAGCAGCGATGCCCTGGCCGCGGCTTACCAGCGCGGCGAAAGTGATGAATTCGTGCTGCCCACGATTATCTGCAATGAACAGCACAAGACTGCCCTCGTCAGCGACAACGACGCCGTCGTATTTATGAATTTTCGCTCCGATCGCGCAAGGCAGTTAACCCAAGCATTTGTCGATAAAGACTTTGATCGATTCCAGCGCAGCACGGTGCCCGCGCTGGTAGATTTCGTCACGGCGACGGAATATGCCGCGGATATAGATGCCTGCTGTGCTTTCGCGCCGGAAACACTGGATAACGTTCTGGGCGATTATGTGGCTCAACGGCACATGACCCAATTACGCATTGCTGAGACAGAAAAGTACGCTCACGTGACGTTCTTTTTTAGCGGCGGCCGCGAGGAGGCATTTGCGGGCGAGGATCGACAGCTGATCGCCTCACCGGATGTTGCAACCTATGATCTCAAGCCAGAGATGAGCGCGCCCGAGTTGACCGACAAACTGGTGCAGGCAATTACCTCGGGCAAATACGACCTGATCGTTTGTAACTACGCGAACGGCGATATGGTGGGCCATACTGGCGTATTCGATGCTGCGGTCAAAGCCGTGGAGGCTCTGGACGTCTGCCTGGGCAGAGTAGAACACGCGCTGCTTAACGCGGGAGGCCAGGCCCTGGTGACCGCTGACCACGGTAACTGTGAGCAGATGGCCGATCATGCTTCAGGCCAAACGCACACTCAGCACACCACGGAGCTGGTGCCTCTTGTGTATATCCTGTCTCTTATACACATCTCCGAGCCCACGAGACTAGGCATGATCTC
>CAJXTK010000007.1 GCA_913061115.1 uncultured Haliea sp. | reverse complement strand
ACGAGATCATGCCTAGTCTCGTGGGCTCGGAGATGTGTATAAGAGACAGGATTGAGAAAGGTGACGAGGTGCTGGTTAAGGTAGAGAGCCCCGGCGGGATGGTTCACAGCTACGGCCTTGCCTCAAGTCAGCTGCAGCGCATTAAAAATGCTGGTGTCCCTCTAGTGATTGCGGTGGACAAAGTGGCTGCAAGTGGTGGATATATGATGGCCTGCGTTGCCGACCGGATTATTGCCGCACCTTTTGCTGTGCTCGGCTCGATTGGTGTTGTTGCTCAACTGCCTAATTTCCACCGTTTGTTGAAAAAAAATGATGTTGACTTCGAGCTATTCACTGCTGGGGAACACAAACGTACCGTTACCATGTTTGGCGAAAATACTGATAAGGGGCGCGAGAAGTTCGTGGAAGAGCTGGAAGAAACTCACGTTCTTTTCAAGAATTTTGTCAGCGCCAATCGGCCTGCATTGGATATCGGTAAAGTGGCAACTGGAGAGATATGGTATGGCCAAAATGCGCTGGAAGAGGGTTTAATTGATGAGTTACAGACCAGCGATGCTTTTGTGCAGGGCAGGCTCGCAGACTGGGACGTATTTGAAGTGACTTTTTCCCAGAAAAAGAACTGGCAGGAGAAGCTAGGCTTGGCCGCCGAAAGTGCGTTGGAAAAAAGTTTTCTGAAGATCTGGCAGCGCGGCAAGGGCGGCAATAACTATTAGCCACTGCCGGTCTGTTTACTGATCCATGGAGCGACAGGTTTCCATCCATGATTTAACCGACTCCAGGCGGAAGCGTTTTTTGGCCAAAGCGAAGTAAAACGTGCGACGCATGTTGCGACGAGGCAGAGTAAGCGGGACTAGGTCGCCATTGGCAAAGTTCTTTTTGAGGACGATCTGCGAGAGACACCCAATTCCCAGTCCTGATTCGACCGCATTCTTGATGGCTTCGTTGTGCCTTAGCTCCAGATAGATATTGATGTCCGGGATAAGGCCGGCGAGCGCTCGGTCAAACGTATGTCGTGCTCCCGAGTCAGGTTCCCTCAGTATCCAGAGCGCTTCCTTAATGTCTCTGTTGGTCAGCGTTTTCTTTCGCGCCAAGGGGTGATCTGCAGCGCAAAATACAATGAGTTCATCTTCTCGCCAGGGAATCAATTCGAGTTCTCGGTGGTGCACCTCACCTTCAATCATGCCGACATCAACATCGAAATTGAGCACCCTGGCGACAACGTCCGGCGTGTTGGCGATGTCCAGTTGCACATCCGCCTCAGGATAATTGGCTAAATAGCCTGCTAGATAGCGAGTGGCGAGGTGATTGCCGATGGTAAAGCTAGCGCCTACTTTAATATGTCCCACATCGGTGTGATCCAGTAATTGTTCTTCAAAGCTTTGGCAGTGAGCGATCAGATTGTCTGCTTCCTTGCGCAAGGTGTGCCCGATTGCATTGAGGGCCAGCTTATTGCTGACCCGATCGAATAGGCTGACTTCATACATATGTTCGAGGTTTAGCAGAGCCTCACTGGCCGCGGATTGGGACATATGTAGACTCTGGGCCGCTTTTGAAATATTTTGATGCTTTGCTACTGCAAGGAATATCTGAAGCTGTCTGATGGTAAATTTCATGGCGCACCTTAAAAAGTCGATGGGAGGTTCGCATTAGGCACAGGTAAAACCGATAGTTATATCCATAATATCCTGTTTTACATGGAGATCATATGCCCGTACTATCTTCTCCCTCAATTTCCTGGCTGATCTGTATTAAGCAGCCTAAACCAAGCGGCTCACGGAGACCTTTAAGATGGCGGAACAAAAAGCGACGAATGTTCATTGGCACGAGGGCGATATCACACGGGAGCACCGGGGCAAGCTTCTTGGCCATAAGGGGGCAACGTTATGGTTCACAGGGCTTTCCGGCAGTGGCAAAAGCACTGTAGCGGTTGAACTTGAGGGCACGTTGACCGAGATGGGCGTATTGTCCTATCGACTAGACGGCGACAACGTACGCATGGGCATCAACAAAAACCTAGGATTTTCTGCGGAAGATCGCACGGAAAATATCCGTCGGATAGGAGAGGTGGCCAAGCTGTTCGTTGATAGCGGTGTGCTCGCCCTAAGCAGTTTTATCAGTCCATACAAGGCAGATCGTGACCAGGTACGCGCCCTGCACGAAGATGCAGGAATGGACTTCATCGAAATCTACGTTGATTGTTCTCTAGAGGCGGCAGAAAGTCGCGATCCGAAGGGCCTTTATAAAAAAGCTCGAGCGGGTGAAATTAAGAACTTTACCGGAATCGATGACCCTTACGAAGAGCCCTTCAGGCCTGAAATTCACCTGCACTCTGACCAGCAAAGTCTCGAGGAAGAAGTACAGGAAATACTTAGAGTCCTGCGTGAGCGCGGCATCATTAGTCAATAATCAGGAGAAAATTATGATCAAACCACACGGCTCTGATGAGCTCAACCCGCTTTTTGTATCTGATACCGATGAGCGCAACGCACTGCAAGCGGAAGCCGAGACACTACCTTCCATTTTGCTTAACTCTGCCGCGGCGGCCAATGCCGTTATGCTTGCAGGCGGCTACTTCAACCCGCTGACAGGCTATATGGATCTTGCCGACTCGCTCAGCGTAGCAGAAAAAATGTCTACAGTAGACGGGCTATTTTTCCCCGTGCCAATCGTTAACTTGACCACAGAAACAGGCGTGAACGCGGGCAGCCGTATCGCCCTGCGTGACCCTAACGTCGAAGGTAATCCGGTCCTCGCAGTGATGGACGTCACGGCAGTGGAGTCTGTTAGTGATGAGCAGATGGCCTTCATGTCGGAGAAAATTTTTCGCACCGAGGACAAGAAACACCCAGGCGTAGCAACTTTTAATAGCCTGGGCCAGACCCTGTTGTCTGGGCCTATCCAAGTGCTCAATTTCTCTTACTTTAAGACAGACTTCCCTGACACTTTCCGCACTGCCGTGGAGATTCGCAATGAAATCACCGCGCATGGCTGGGAGCGAGTTGTTGCCTTCCAGACCCGTAACCCTATGCACCGCGCACACGAAGAGCTGTGCCGAATGGCGATGGAACAGTTGGACGCTGATGGTGTATTGATCCATATGCTACTTGGCCAGCTCAAGCCGGGCGATATCCCCGCTGACGTCCGTGATGCTTCCATTCGAAAGATGGTAGAAGTGTATTTCCCGCCGAACACCGTAATGGTGACGGGTTACGGTTTCGATATGCTCTACGCTGGCCCGCGTGAGGCAGTATTGCACGCGGTCTTCCGCCAAAACTGTGGCTGCACGCACCTGATTGTAGGCCGCGATCACGCGGGGGTAGGCGACTATTACGGTGGCTTTGATGCCCAGGCGATATTTGAAGAGGAAGTGCCCGCGGGCGCGTTGGAACTGGAAATCTTTAGTGCTGATCATACTGCCTATAGTAAAAAGCTCGATAAGGTCGTGATGATGCGGGATGTTCCAGATCACACCAAGGATGACTTCGTGTTGTTGTCAGGCACCGCTGTGCGTGAAATGCTCGGTAAAGGCATAGCGCCACCGCCTGAGTTTTCTCGACCAGAAGTGGCGAAAATTCTCTCGGACTACTACCAGTCTCTGGATAAATAGAACCGGTCAGCCGGCGGGCGGCGATGTTCTGCCGCCTGCTCAATTGGTGATGATATGAATTACGATCTTTTTAACGGCGATGCTGATGGCATCTGTGCTCTTCTTCAGCTGCGCAAGGCTGAGCCTCGGGATGCAGCCCTCATCACGGGTGTGAAACGCGATATCAACCTGATGAGTAAGGTGAATGCCGTATCAGGCGACAAAATCACAGTACTCGATGTGTCGATGGATAAAAACAAGGACGCTCTGGAGAAGGCCCTTTTTGGGGGCGCCTCAGTATTTTACGTGGATCACCATTTTTCCGGTGATATTCCCGAGCACGAAAACCTGACAGCCATAATCAATGAGGCGCCAGATGTTTGTACAGCTGCGTTGGTAAATGGATATCTTAACGGCCGTCATCTCGACTGGGCCGTGACGGGAGCGTTTGGGGATAACCTAAAAGACACAGCACGCACTTTGGCCAGTAGTTTAGATATTTCGGAGCAAGATCTCGTGTCTCTGGACGCGCTTGGAACGTATATCAATTATAACGGCTATGGGCCGGCCATCGCTGATTTGCACTTCGATCCCAAGGATTTATATTTGAAGCTATATGCGGCAGACGGGCCTCTGGATTTCGTGCATAATTCGGCTGATTTTGAAAAACTCAGCACCGGCTATGGTGAAGATATGGCGAAGGCGGAAGCGCTTCAGCCGCTGAATAGTAATGCGACATCCGCAGTGTTTCTTTTGCCCGATGAGACCTGGGCGCGTCGTGTAAGCGGTGTCTATAGCAACGATCTTGCGACCGAGAACCCAGAGCGTGCTCACGCTGTCCTTACGCTCAAAGACAACGGGAATTACCTTATTAGCGTGCGCGCACCGATGATCAAAAAAAGCGGTGCGGCGGAGCTTTGCATGCAGTTTCCGACGGGCGGTGGCAGGGCAGGAGCAGCAGGGATCAACGATCTTCCTGCAGCTACTTTGCAGCGTTTTATTGATGCTTTTGAACAAGCCTATTCTGCTTAACTCAAATTTGGCGGGACCCTTAACCAGTGCAGCGTTCACGGGCAGCTATCGCAACAAAGGGCGAGACTCTGATATGCTAATGAGTCTCAATATGACTCCTTTAAAGGCAAGCCGCTGATATGTTGCTGGGTATCGACGTCGGAACTCAAAGTGTCAAAGCGCTTCTATACGATGCCGATCGGCGTCGGGTGATAGATGTCCGCAGTGCACCGCTGCAATTGATCACTGCACCTGACGGTACCAGAGCACAACTCGCGGCATGGTGGCTTACCGCACTGGGCCAATGCCTCGCTAATTTTACACGGGCTGATAAGGCTAGCATTCAAGCGATTGGTGTCTCCGGGCAACAGCATGGATTTGTACCGTTAGCGAGCGATGGCGAGGTTTTGGCTCCAGTGAAGTTGTGGTGCGACACAAGCACGGTCGCAGAGTGCGCACAGATAACGGATCGTTTTGGTGGCCAGGAGCGTTGCATTAGCGAAGTGGGTAACGCGATTCTTCCTGGGTATACCGCACCAAAAATTCTTTGGTTGAAGAATAATCTGCCTGATGCATACGCAAAACTTACCACCATTTTGCTGCCACATGATTATATTAATTTCTATCTGACGGGGGAGCGCGCCATGGAGTATGGTGATGCCTCTGGTACAGCCATGCTCGACATTCGTCAGCGCAGATGGCATGAAGGCATGCTTGCGGCGGTGGACCCCGACAGAGACTTAAGCACTGCCCTGCCGTCTCTGGTGTCAGCCGACGCGAGCATGGGGCATTTGCATGCAAAGGCGGCCTCTGCGCTGGGACTGCCAGTTGGGATTCCCGTTGCTAGCGGCGGCGGCGATAATATGATGTCGGCTATCGGTACGGGTAATGTTAGTCCTGGGCGCATGACCGTGAGTTTGGGGACATCTGGAACAGTGTTTGCCAGCGCAGATAAGCCCATTATCGACCCGCAAGGTGCCGTGGCGGCATTTTGCTCCTCAACAGGCGACTGGCTTCCGCTGTTATGTACTATGAATTGTACGGTGTCCACGGAGCTGACTCGGAGACTTTTCACAATGAGTGTGAGCGAGTTGGAGCAGCGGGTTGCGGCCACCTCGGCGGGATCAAACGGCGTTATGACGGTGCCATTTTTTAATGGTGAGCGCACACCAAATTTGCCCAATGCTAAAGGCTGTGTTCTCGGTCTCGACGAGACTAATTACTGCCCGGATAACATGTTACGCTCTGCTATGGAGTCGGCTGTTTATAGTTTGAGGACAGGTCTAGATACGCTTCGCCAGCTGGGGTGTCACATCGATACGATGCGTCTGACCGGCGGAGGGGCGGGCAGTCATGTGTGGCGCCAGATGGTTTCTGATGTTTTTAATTTGCCCGTCTCCGTTCAGGTCTCGGACGAAGGCGCAGCGTTGGGCGCAGCGTTACAGGCGCTATGGATGTTTCAGCACCTGCAGGGAGAAGAGGTACCATTACAGGTCTTGCTCGATGAGCACTTGACCCTTGATCCGATACGAGCCTGCATGCCAAATGAGCATTCGGTGCAGGGCTATAGACGATTGTATGGGCAATACCTGCGCCAGGTTGAGACAATAAAGACACTTTATACATGACCGAGTTCGAGGATTTTTAGTATGCCGAACCACTACTTCGTCGGTGACCATGAATATTTCCCCGGTATCGGAAACATCTCCTATGAAGGTCGTGAGTCTGATAATCCACTGGCTTTTAAATTCTACCAGTGCGACAGATTAGTGGGCGGTAAAACAATGCAGCAGCATTTGCGTTTTGCTGTGTGCTACTGGCACACTTTTTGCGCTAAAGGCAGTGACGCCTTCGGAGCAGACAGCCAAATCTTTCCCTGGGACACACCAAAGGATCCGATGATGGCAGCAAGGGCGCGCATGGATGCCGCTTTTGAATTCTTCACCAAGCTTGGAGTCCCTTATTATTGTTTTCATGATAGGGACATGGCGCCAGAAGGAGCATCCGTCGCTGAGTCAGAGCGAAATTTGGCAACGATGGCAGCATTCGCTAAAGAGCGCCAGGATGAGACTGGAATGAAATTACTCTGGGGGACTGCTAACGTATTTGGGCATCCGCGCTATATGAATGGCGCTGCAACCAATCCGGATTTTGCGGTCGTCACGCATGCTGCTGCTCAGGTGAAAGCGGCGCTGGATGCGACGGTTCTGCTCGGCGGTGAGAACTATGTGTTTTGGGGTGGTCGTGAAGGCTATTCCACGCTCCTAAATACCGACACTCGTCGAGAGTTAGATCACATGGCGCATTTTCTGGAATTGGCCCGTGACTATGGCCGCAGTATTGGATTTAAGGGCCACTTTCTGATCGAACCTAAGCCGATGGAGCCTAGCAAGCATCAGTACGATTTTGATGCACAAACAGTCATCGGCTTTTTACGTCACTATGGTCTGGCCGGCGACTTTAAACTGAACGTGGAAGCCAATCACGCTACACTGGCCGGACACAGTTTTTCTCACGAGTTACAAATGTGTACTGATGCGGGTCTGCTTGGTAGCATCGATGCGAATCGCGGTGACCCACAAAATGGTTGGGATACGGATCAGTTCCCTACTGATATTTACGATGCGGTGCATGCCATGTTAGTGGTATTGGCTGACGGCGGCTTGAAGTCTGGGGGGTTCAATTTTGATGCCAGGGTGCGCCGCGAATCGGTTGATCTGGACGATATTTTCATCGGGCATATCGGGGGTATGGATACCTTCGCGAGAGCGCTGGATGTGGCCTATCGGATTCGCGAGAATTCAGATTTGGGGGAAAGAAAACTGCGGCGTTACAGCAGTTTTGATTCCGGAGACGGCGCGCGTTTTGAGCAGGGCGAGATGAACCTAGCCTCGCTCCGCGATCTAGCGGCGAGTGAACATAAGCCTGTGCGTGCAAGCGGCAAGCAGGAGTGGTATGAGAACGTGATCAACCAGTATTTGTAAACCACAGGGCTGTGTTGGAGAAAGGTGATGGCTAGAATTAGAATGGGGATGGTCGGCGGCGGGGAGGGCGCATTTATTGGCGCGGTGCATCGCATGGCCGCGGCCCTAGACGGCGACATAGAACTGGTCTGCGGTGCATTCAGTTCAGACACCGAGCGTGCGCGTCGCTCAGGTGCTGCGGTGTATCTCCCGAAAAGTCGCGTCTATGACGATTACAGCGCAATGATGGCTGCCGAGGCGGCACTTCCTTTAGCGCAACGGATGCAGTTTGTTGCCATCGTCACGCCGAACCACCTGCATTATCCCGTCGCCGAGGCGGCCCTGCGAGGCGGTTTTCACGTGCTGTGCGACAAGCCGGCTACGTTTAATTTACAAGAGGCCCTGCAGTTGCGGGACATCCTCACAGAAACAGGGCTGCTATACGGCTTGACACATACTTATACCGGCTATCCACTGGTGAAGGAGGCGCGCGCGCGCATCGCTGCAGGTGAGTTAGGGCGAGTGCGTAAAATTGTGGTTGAGTATCCGCAGGGCTGGTTGGCAGACAGGGAAGAAGATAAAGACAACAAGCAGGCTGCCTGGCGTTTGGATCCGACTCGCGCCGGGGTCAGCAGTTGCATGGGAGATATCGGTGTCCACGCCGCTAATCTGGCAGAATATGTCAGCGGCTTGAGAATTTCCGAGATTTGCTCCGACCTGACCGCGTTTGTGCCTGACAGAACGTTAGACGATGATGGGGCAGTTCTGCTGCGCTTTGAGAATGGCGCCCGTGGTGTTCTGCATGCAAGCCAGATCAGTGTCGGGGAAGAAAATGCTCTTAGCATTCGTGTTTACGGTGAGAAGGGCGGCCTAGAATGGAAACAACAGGACCCTAATACACTGTGGCTTAAATGGCCCGACCGTCCAACCGAGATGTTGCGCACTGCGGGCAGCTATTTGGGCGATATTGCTGCCGCCAATGCTCGCACCCCGATGGGTCACCCGGAGGGCTATCTGGAAGCCTTCGCAAATCTTTACAGCGCGTTCGCCGGGCAAATTCGCGCGCGAGAAGCGGGGCGGGATCCCGATGCCCGTTCAGCGGATTGTCCGGGTATTGAGCAGGCGGTTCGCGGAATGACTTTTATTGAACTGGCCGTTGCAGCAAGCGCCAGCGACATAAAGTGGCACACGTTTGAACAATACTAAAACTGAGAGGTTAATCGCATGTCGATGATGAAAGGCCCGGCAATTTTTCTAGCGCAGTTTACGGGTGCGGAGGAGCCATTTAACACTCTGGAAAACATCAGCCGTTGGGCCGGAGGGCTTGGCTACAAAGGCATACAGATTCCTACATGGGAAGCAGGTCTGATCGATCTGAAGGCAGCCGCCGAGAGTAAAGACTACTGTGATGAATTGAAAGGTGTATGCGCGCAAAGCGGCGTTGAAATCACTGAACTTTCGACGCACCTGCAGGGCCAGTTAGTGGCAGTGCACCCTGCGTACGATGAACAGTTTGATGGCTTCGCGCCCGCAGAAGTACATGGAAATCCAAAGGCACGACAGGAATGGGCGGTTAATCAGTTGCTACTTGCGGCACAGGCCAGTCGAAATCTTGGACTCAGTGCCCATGCTACTTTCTCGGGTGCACTTCTGTGGCACACGCTCTACCCCTGGCCGCAGCGCCCGTCAGGGTTGGTGGAAACGGGGTTCAGGGAACTGGCAGCGAGGTGGTTGCCGATTCTTAACGCTTTCGATGAGGCCGGCGTCGACGTATGTTATGAAATCCATCCCGGGGAAGACCTGCACGATGGAGTGACGTTTGAGCGCTTCCTTGAGGCAACCGGCAATCACCGCCGTTGCAATATACTGTACGATCCCAGCCATTTTATGCTGCAGCAGCTTGACTACATACAGTTCATTGACTTTTACCATGACCGTATCAAAATGTTTCATGTAAAAGACGCGGAGTTCAATCCCAATGGACGCAGCGGCATGTATGGCGGTTATCAGGATTGGACCGATCGAGCTGGGCGATTTCGCTCGCTAGGCGATGGGCAGGTGGACTTCAAGGGGATCTTCAGCCAGTTGGCTCGCTACGGCTTCGAGGGTTGGGCGGTGCTGGAGTGGGAGTGTTGCTTAAAGCACCCCGAGGATGGGGCCCGCGAAGGCGTTGATTTTATTAATAGACATATCATTCGCACTACCGATAGAGCGTTTGATGACTTCGCTGCAGGCAGCACAGATGAAGCCGCCAACCGACGTATCCTCGGACTCGATTAGAGCGCCTTACGCAAAATAAGAATAAGGATAGAATGATGAGTGAGCTACTTCTACACAGGAAACGCCTCTATCACGTAGGCAATTTGTCGATTTTTATGATTGGTCTGGGCTTTGCTGTCAGGGCGAATATTGCCTCCAATCTACAGGAAGATATCTACGACAAGATTGACCTCGTCAATTCTGCGGCTCTGGTCGGTGAGGCTCTCAGTGCAACCTTTATGGGTTTTGCCTTGACCTTGCTTTTTGGTAGTGCACTGGTTGATCTGATTGGAATGAAGCGAATGTTGCTGCTCTCCGCGCTGGGATATATCGCTGGTGCGGTGGGTTTAGTGTTTGCAACGACAATGGCGATCAATAGTTCTGTCGAGACAGTCATCTGGGTGAGTCTCTTGTTAACCGGATTAGGCTGGGGCGCAGTTGAGGCCGCCTCCAACCCGATGGTCGCCGCTTTGTATCCTGAGGAAAAAACACATCGCCTGAATATTCTGCATGCGTGGTGGCCGGCGGGGATTGTCGTCGGTGGATTAATGGGCTTCACGATCACTCGCGTGGGCCTGCCATGGGAGCTGAATATGTTTGTGTTGTTATTGCCGGCGCTCGCCTTGGCATGGATGGTGTCACGGGCTACTTTTCCTGTCACCGAACGGGTCGCTGCGGGTGTTAGCTACGGCCAAATGTTTTCTGAACTGCTTAAACGGCCACTATTTTGGGTATTCTGGGTCTGCATGTTTTTTACCGCAACGGCAGAGCTGGCGCCGGGCCAGTGGGTCAATATCGCTCTTTCCCACATTGTCGGTATGCAGGGTATTTTGCTGCTGGTCTATGTCAGCGCGCTGATGTTTGTCATGCGCCATTTTGCTGGGCCAATTGTGGCGCATATTTCACCCATTGGCCTGATGTTCGTCAGCTGTCTAGCTGCTGGTATTGGCTTGTATTTGCTTAGTCTGGCGGATACGCCCGCACTGGCGTTCGGTGCTGCTACCGTATGGGGTATTGGTGTGTGCTATCTGTGGCCCACTATGTTGGCGATTACGTCTGAACGTTTCCCACGCGGTGGCGCTATGGCATTAGGTTTGATGGGGTTCGCAGGCGGCATGGCTATCAAGTTCGTACTGCCTCAGATGGGCGCTATCTTTGATACCGCTAAAGCACAGGCTGCCGGCGGTGCGGACCAGTTGGCGAGCTTATCTCCACAGGCGATGCAGGAGGTGCTTCGGTATGCATCCGTGGAGTCCTTCCAATCTGTTGCTATCGTTCCATTATTATTGTTGCCGGTATTTGGACTGATCTGGTTGTTTGATCGCAGAAAAGGTGGGCATCAGGTTGAATCAATTTGAGCGTCTGGCGCAACGAAACAGCATTAAAGGACGTTGATTGATGGACGTAAAGATTGGCATGAACATGCTCTTGTGGGGCATACAGATAACGCCGAAACATGTGCCTGTCTTTGGACGCCTTGCGGCGGCGGGTTATGACGGCGTTGAAATTCCTGTCGTCGGGCAGTCAAACGCCGAGATCAAAACGATGGCTACAGCCTGTGATGATCTGGGCCTTGCGCGTACCACTGTTGCTTTCGTCGGCGCTGAGGTTAATCCAATCTCTACCAATCCGACGATTCGCGCAGCTGCTGTGGACAGCCTCAAGAAAGCAATCGATGACACCGTGCTTATCGGCGCCGACATGCTTGTGGGCGGGATTTATCAAGCCCACAAGTACTTTACCGGAAGTGCACCGACAGAACAGGAGTGGAACTGGTCTGCGGAACATCTGCGCACCTGTGGCGAGTACGCGCAGCAGGCTGGTGTGGGGCTTGGTCTGGAATTTCTTAATCGCTTTGAGGTGTTTTTGATGAATACTTCTGCGGACTGCAGACGCATGGTCGAGCAGGTAGGCTTGGATAACGTGGGAGTTCATTACGACACACATCACGCTAACATTGAGGACCCTGATCCCCGTGAGGCATTACGGCTTATTCAGGGAACCATAAATCACGTTCACCTTAGCGAAAGTCATCGGGGGACGCTAGGCTCTGGACAGGTAGACTGGGACGCTAATTTCGCTGCTCTGCATGAGATTAACTACAGCGGCTGGTTGGTGATTGAAGCGTTTGGCAATTGTGATCCAGATCTGGCGACCGCTGCCAATATCTGGCGTAATGCGTTTTCGTCAGAAGAGGAGGTTTATATACGGGGTATAGATTTCATTCGAGCGCGCCTGTAAGAATGTGGCAAGACGGTGTAAAGTAATACCCACACTATAGGGATAAGAACACTCCAATGCAGATATCTAAGCGCCGCTGGGTCATCGCAATAGCCGTCGCCCTTTACCTGTATTTTCTCTTGCCCGCCACGGCACAGATTTTTTATGAGCTTTATCATCTGACGCAGATAGGACCGATTTACTGGGGCTACAGTGGCTTCAAAGCGGCGGGATATTATTTTAGTGTCTATGAGTATCGTCTTCTAGTCTGTCTTCTGGTGGCCGCTGCGATTATTGTTATACCCACAATTGTAAAGAAGTTCCGCGGAACCTAAGAGGTGAGTATGAATCGAAGAGAGTTCCTACAGTGCGCAGCTATTCTAATAACGGGGGTTAGTGCGTCTCAATTGGGTTTCACCTTGAGTGCGGAGCAGACCGTCTATCTAGCGGCTGCGCCCGACTACAATACTACCCCGGTCAACTTTTTCACGCCTGTTCAGCGCGAGACCGTTACAGCGATGTGTGAAGCCATTATTCCCCGCACTGACACGCCGGGAGCGATAGACGCGGGTGTCCCGCGATTCCTTGAGCTGATGGTGGCAGACTGGCTTAACGATGAGGAGCGCGGAATCTTTATCTCTGGACTACAGGATATCGCAGACCGTATTCCACAGGAGTATGGCAAGCCTTTCAGCCAGCTGGGTCCGCAGGAGCAATTGCAGATACTGGAAGCCCTAGAGGACGCCGCCTCCGATTCATCGTGGTATGACCTGGGCAACATACAACAGGTTTACATGAGTGATGCGCCGTTTATTTGCCAGATGAAAGAACTCACCATCTGGGGCTTTTTTACCTCGGAGGTGGGTGGCTCTCAAGTGCTGCGATACGATCCTATGCCCATGTATTTCGACGGTGATATACCCTTATCGCCGGACGACAGTAGCTGGTCCAATTCATTCTAGATACCGTTACGGATAACCATGATTGAAACTAAGCAGTACGATTTTGACGCCATCGTTGTCGGTTCTGGTATTTCAGGGAGCTGGGCTGCGAAGGAGTTAACGGAGAAAGGCCTGAAGGTGCTAGTGCTAGAGCGTGGCAAGCCCTTGGAGGCGGGGAGCGGCTACCTCGGTGAACACGCGCCCAATTGGAAGCTGCCCTACCAAGGCAAGCCGCCACGGGAGCTGTACGAAGAGGACTACCCGGTTCAGAGTAAAGTCTGGCATTCTTTTAACGAATCAAGCCGACAATTCTGGAACAACGATAAAGAGAACCCCTACGCGATGGACGAGGGTAAGCCGTTTCTCTGGGCGAGGGCAGACGTAGTAGGTGGCCGCTCATTGATCTGGGGTCGGCAAACCTATCGCTGGAGCGAGCAGGATTTCAAAGCAAACGCCACTGATGGCTACGGCATCCCTTGGCCGGTGGGTTATAAGGATATTGAGCCCTGGTATAGTTATGTCGAGAAATTTGTAGGCATAAACGGTAAAAAGGAAGGCTTGCCGCAACTTCCCGACAGTGAGTTCCAAAAGCCCATGCCGTGGTTTGAGTTGGAGAAGACGATTCAGGCACGGTTGAAGGTCAATGCACCGGATGTGACGCTCACTAACGGTCGAGTCGCGGTCTTGACGGAAGATCTGCCTGGCAGAAAAGCCTGCCATTATTGTGGTCCGTGTTACAGAGGGTGTTCAACGGGGAGTTATTTTAGTTCACAAAGCTCGACATTACCTGCGGCCGAGGCGACCGGGAACATGACACTTAAGGCTAACGCCGTGGTTGAACGACTAGAGTATGACACTGAATCCGGCAAGATTTCTCAAGTGCATGTGATCGATGCGGTAACGAAGAAGCGCGAAACGTATTCAGCTAAAATCTTCTTTCTCTGTGCCTCTACCGTCGGTAGCACGCAGATACTACTCAATTCGGCGAGTGAAGAATTCCCGAACGGGCTAGCCAATAGCAGCGGAACATTAGGCCATTACATGATGGACCATACGCTAGGTCTCAGTGGTGTTGGCGTATTCCTCGATAACATGGACAGCTACTACCACGGCAACCGACCGACTGGCTTGTACATCCCGCGATTCAGAAACCTTGAGGGCCAGGATAAGGACGCTGACTTTTTGCGCGGTTATGGCTATCAGGCCGTGACAATACGCATGGACTGGATGACGGGAATGAACACTAAGGGCTTTGGCGCCCCGCTAAAAGAATCATTGCGCAAGCCCGGCCCTTGGGTCTTTGCGCTTGCAGGGTTTACCGAATGTCTACCTCGCGAATCAAACCGCATGTATCTGAGTAAGGACAAGGTAGATCGGTACGGTATTCCACAGGTGGTATTTGATTTTGAGTGGAGCGACAACGAAGTCAATCTGCGCCGAGACGCACAGGAAAATGCAGATCGTTTACTCAAAGCGGCAGGCGCGGTAATAACCATGTCGGGCGAAGACGGAATGTCATTGCCAGGCGAAGGCATTCATGAGATGGGCACGGCGCGCATGGGCGATGACCCTACGCAATCAGTGTTAAACGCCTATAACCAGGCGCATGATGTCCCTAATCTGTTTGTCACCGACGGTTCCTTTATGACTTCGTCGTCCTGTGTAAATCCCTCGCTGACGTATATGGCATTCACCGCACGGGCGTGCGACTACGCCGTAAAACAAATTGCGCAGGGAAATTTATAGCGCGCCATACGGGCCTGTGGCCTAGCGTAGTCTCCGCACGGGTTTTCTCCTGCGCGGCTTAATAGCAGGTCCTGGTTTAACGTCATAGACCCGCTGTGTCCCAAGTGCGCTTCTTAGGCAGACAACTGCTGCGGCGCTTGCCTCAAGTCTAGGCGTTTGGTATCACTGACGCCTAAAGACAATTGAACAAACTCGAGGAAGAAACCGTATGTCGATGTCAGATGCAGAAAAGAGAGTGATCGATGGAACGACCTGGGATAAGTTCTGTGATGAACTGAAGGATGCGGGCAAGATCATCCGCAGCGCTAAGGCGCCTCAGGATCCATTTAATCAGGCCGAAGGGTACCGCTATCTATCACGACTGCTGCGCGGCGGGCTAGAGAGTTTTCTGGAATTCCGCGACCCGCTGTTTCCAGAACTGCGCTGTGGTGCTCACGAAACGATCAAACTCGGCGCCGATAACCCTGACAACCGCTATGAAAGTGCAACGGTTAGCCCGGCCCATGAGTACCGGATAACGGGCCTTCGGGGTTCGGTCGACTATCTAGGCATCAGCACGATCATCAACAAATATGCCTCTGGCGGCACTATGGAAGTCACTGGCCATATTGATGCGCGGCAGATGGAATTGGGGCCTAACGGTGAATTAGAGATTATCGTTAGTCGCACAGAGCAACCTGGGAACTGGTTGCCGATGGGGGAGGCCACCAACTCCATAACCGTGCGTCAGACATTTCAAGATAGGGTGAATGAGGTGCCCGCCGCTATGAAGATCGAACGCATTGGTGCGAAGGACGATCGTCCGAAACCGCTGACTGCAGAAAATCTGGAGCGAGGGCTACTTGGCGCGGTGATGTTTGTAAAAGGTTCCGCGAATCTTTTTGAAAACTGGTCGGAAAGTTTTCTGCCAACCTTAAACGAGTTGCCTGCTGCAGATCAGGCCTACTGCCAGTCTATCGGCGGTGATCCCAATATTTTTTACTTCCACAGTGCCTGGCAATTAGCGGATGATGAAGTCTATATCATCGAGGCGCCAGAAATTCCCGAATGTCAGACTTGGAACTTTCAGTTGGATAATTGGTGGATGGAGTCACTGGATTATCGACACCATACGATTCACGTCAACAAGCATACCGCACACTATGAAAGTGATGGCAGTGTGCGCCTTGTGGTCTCGCATACTGATCCTGGTGTGCCCAACTGGATAGAAACAGCAGGGCACACCATGGGCACTATGTGCTGGCGTTGGATAGGGGCGCAACAGCATCCCCTGTTGAAAACCCGCGTGGCGAAACTTGCGGAGCTAAAATGACAGATCAGATTGTCAGTTTTGTTGCAGACGAATTAATTGCCGAGGCTAAGAGTCAAACAGGTTTTGACGACTTCGGTGAGCCGCCTTATCGTGAGGGGCTGGGAGTATTGTTGCAAACCTACGATCTGAACGTGAAAGACCCTGAGGGCCGTCAGCGTTGCCGCGATCGGCTAGTAATGCTGCTGGCCACGCGACTGAAGAGTGAGCATGCCTTTAAGACTATTCCTGAAATTGCAGAACAAACGATAAAGGCTCCGATTTTTGTTACCGGTCTGCCTCGCTCTGGCACGTCAGCACTGCTCAACCTCTTGGTAGCCGCCCCTGATAATCGAGGCCTACTGCAGTGGGAAGCACAGTTCCCTGAACCGTGGCCCGATAGCGAGCCTGGACAGGAGGATCCGCGCTATCCTTATTTAGTCAAGGCGTTAGAGCAGACCCGAAATTCCGATTTTGCCAAGATGCATTACATTGATGCCGATACTCCGGAAGAGTGCGTGCTTTTGCATGCCTATACATTAGGGGGTGTGCAGCTCGGATTTGAGATCATGCTAGAGCCTTATCGAAGCTGGCTGCTCAAGCAAGATCTAGAGCCGCTTTACGCCTACCAGAAACGTCAGATGCAGATGCTCAACTGGCGCAACCCTGGTGCGCAATGGATGCTCAAGGCGCCGGCGCATATGTTAGGTATCGACGCCATTATGAAAGTGTTCCCTGATGCACGTTTTATTTGGTGTCATCGAGACCCCGTCGCAGTTGTGCCGTCGATTAACAGCATGAACAAGCTAATAATGGCTATGTACGCTGGTGACTTTAGTCATCTCGACTCAGGTGAGATTGGCGTCGCTGTGATGGAGTGGTATGCCAGTTCACTAGAGAAGGGGTTAGCGCAGCGCGAGATTCTACCTGAAGAGATTTTCGTGGATTGTTCACAGGGTGATTTTGTCAATCAACCAATGGCCGTTGTAGAGCGCGTTTATGAGGCTTTTGGTCTATCGATGAGTGATGAGTCCCGCGCAGCTATGCAGGCTCACGTCGACGCTAATCCTAAAGGCAAACACGGTAAGCATGAATACAATCTGGCGGAATTTGGTCTGACGCGTGAAATGATTGAGAAGCGTTTTGCATTTTATACCTCTGCTGGACGCTGGCCGATTTCTGATTAGTATTGCCGGCGCAAAGCGTCTGTATGGCTTGATGGGTTGAAATTCACGCTAAAGGATGACATCAAAGGGTAGGGCACATTAGGTTGTGTCATCTTCTGCATGAGTCCGAGTGCCTTCTCGGCCTCCAAAATGGACTACTTCGACGAAACCGGCGCAATTGCAACAGTATGCACAACAAGCCTGCTGAGCCTCCATTTAACATAATATTATTATTCTTAAGCCTCAGATGTGTATTCTGTAGCCATAAGCAGGGCGAACATCTTGAGTGCGTTAGCCTGGTAACGACTAGCTTGCAATCCGCCGTCAGCACATCACGGGGAATGGACAGATCCTGATCTTTGGAACCTAAAGCCCGAGGACTGCTCTGTGCAGATTGCCTAATGCGAAAAGGCACATTGAGATACTGTGTTGCCGCTTGCGCGTTAGGCTTAGCCTCAGCCATAAGATTACTTCGGTCAGCAGTATTGATGCGCGATCGCAACGAACAGCTGTTCGGGCGGATGAAGCGATATGCTCGGTTTTTTGTCACATTTGACGTGTAGCAGCGCTCGTAAGCTAGGGTTGGGCATGGCCAAACACAAAACTATGCGCGTAGCAGCGCGTCATAAAGTTCACCTGAGCGCGCATTGTGGCGTAACACCTGTCAGTTTTCATATAGCAGGCGGCTGGACGTCAGGTCAGGCGTACTGGTTAAGTCTAGAACGCTAAAAACAACGCTAAAGGCGCAGAAACGTCTATTCAATGAGGCAGATCCGCGCTCCGCTAAGGTTATTCTTTATGCGTATAATATATATTATGTTAAATAAGACAATAACACACATACTTACGCACAGGCACCGCCCTTCAAAGAACCCTTGCCTCTAGAACCGATAGAAGTTACAAAGCGTCATCGCGTACTGACGACATCACCCCTAACCGGGGGCCATCGAAAATTGTGGATACAGGAAGATTGCATGAAACTGGGGCTAGGACTGATTCAAACGGCGTTTAGCGCTAATCCAACGATTGACCTTGATGCGGTGCGCTTAGCTGAAGACCTTGGTTTTCATTCCGTGTGGGCAGCAGAAGCTTATGGCTGTGACGCTGTGACGAGTGCGACTTGGCTGGCGGCGCACACATCAAAAATAAAAGTCGGTACAGCCATTATGCAGATCCCTGCGCGATCACCCGCCTCCGCGGCAATGACGGCGATCGGACTCGATGCACTCTCCCAGGGGCGCTTCATTCTCGGTCTTGGCAGTTCAGGTCCACAGGTCGCTGAGGGCTGGCATGGCGTTGCCTATAACCGCCCGCTTGAACGTACACGCGAGTACGTCGCCATCATTCGCAAAATACTGGAACGAAAAGAACCGCTGCAGCATGACGGCTTCCATTATCAGCTGCCTCTAACTGGCTCCAATACTACGGGCGCGGGTAAACCGCTTAAGAGCGTCGCCCACCCTAATGCCGATCAGCCAATAGTCCTTGCCTCCATTAGTCCTGGCGGCTTGCGTCTGGCGGCCGAGATTGCTGATGGTGTGTTGTTATCTTTCATCGACCCCAATGCAACGCAGGACATTGTGGATCGTCACCTCGCCGATGGCTTTGCCAAAGATGAAGCACGCTGCACGCGTGAGGAATTTACGGTTAGCACTTTTGTGAGTGTTATCGTGCACGATGATGTCTCTGAGGTGCAGGCAATGATGAAGCCGACCCTCGCTAGACAGCTGGGTGGCATGGGCTCCAAAGGAAAAAATTTCTATGCAGAGTTTGCTAAGCGAATGGGCTATGCCGATGAAGTAGACCAGATTCAAGCGTTGTATCTGGCCGGTGAAAAAGACAAAGCAGCCTCAGCCGTGCCCGCTGATCTCATTGACCTGACCAACCTCATTGGTCCGCCAGCGCGCATTCGAGAGCGTCTTAGCATGTGGAGAGAGGCTGAGCAGCGCGGCTCACTCGATATGATGCTAATCACGTCTTCGCAGCCGGAAGCGCTAAAATTGATGGCCGAAGAATTACTTTAGTGTGTCAGGCGCAATGACCAAGCCCTGTGGTTATGTCACATATCGCCCCGCCAGCTCCTGCATAATGTCCCGAAATTCTGACACGGTCTCATCGATAATTTCTTGGACACTCTTCACCGATTCAATACGCCCAGCGACCTCACCCGACAAGGGAATAGCCGCCTCCATATCTCCGCCAAAATATAATTCAGATAGATTGGCCATATGCTCCATCACATTAAACTGCCCCAGCAGCGCCAGAGCCGTGGTTCGCTCCGTGCGCAATGCTCTCAGAGCAGGCCGTGCCTGCTGATTCAGAAAAACGGTGTCTGTTGCCTTGGCCTGAATCACCGCCTGTTTCCAGTTGTCGTGTACTGGGGATTCTAAACAGGACAACATACGTGTCCCCATCTGAACGCCCTCAGCACCCATAGCGAATGCACCCGCCATCGATATCCCATCGCAGATGCCTCCTGCGGCAATAATAGGTACGTCGGTATACGCACGGATCATAGGCAATAACACCATCGTTGAAACGGGACTGGGGTTTTTAAAACCACCGCCCTCCCCACCCTCAACGATCAGTCCGTCTACACCAGCATCAAGTGCCTTTATCGCCATCTCCAATGTCGGGATGACGTGAAACACCTTGATCCCCGCCGCCTGAAATGCCTCGGTGCATACGGCAGGACTGCCAGACGATGTGGTGACAAACTTGATGCCCTGCTCGATAACGAAATCGATGATATTGCTGCCTTTCACATAGGACAGGGCTACGTTCATGCCAAAGGGTTTGTCGGTCAGCTCACGCATCTTGGCGACCTCCCCCTTAATATTGTCCAGTTCACCCGAAGATGTTTCGATAATGCCCATGCCGCCCGCATTACTCACAGCAGAAGCCAACTGCGCGCGCGCGATCCAGCCCATGGGGGCCTGAATGATCGGATAGGCGGTGCCCGTCATTTCGGTGATGCGGTTTTTTATCGCGGCTTGTTTCATGGCGGTCTTGCTCTCTCAATGGGTTTAGGTTTCGTCGCCTAGTTACTCGGCAGCGCTGTAACGTCGACATAATATTGACACAGTATGTGCCATTATGTAATTCTCGCAAGTCTTAATTCGACATAAATACGACGAATGGTGGTCACCGAGAAGTAGATGATCCGCGATACTATCGCGCTTGGACCAAAGCTAAATGATCGATTTCATGGGTCGTGGGATATTGAGACTATGATCTCAACTCGGTTTTTCTGACAACACCCGCGTTATGTATGAATATCGTATTTCCAACCATCACACAGTGGAGCATTCTAGATGGAGATCAAGGACAAAATAATCGTTGTTACAGGCGCCGGCAGCGGTATCGGTAAAGCCCTGGTAGAAAAGTTTATTGCGGAGGGCGCTAAAACCGTCGTTGGCGTAGACATCAACGCCGACACGGCGAAAAAAACCGCGGCAGAATTGGGGTGTGTCGCCATGTCTGCAGACGTCGCTAAGGAGGACGATGTGCGACGCGTTATCGAGGATACCGAAAACACCATAGGCCCCATCGATCTGTTTTGCAGTAATGCGGGCGTCGCGGCAGGTGCTAGCGAGCAATCAGCGAACGCCGAGTGGGAACTCTGTTGGAATGTGAATGTTATGTCCCATGTTTATGCCGCGCGCTATCTGGTACCGCGCATGCTCGAGCGCGGTCACGGCTATTTTCTCAACACAGCGTCTGCCGCCGGCCTGCTCAATCAGATCGGTGGAGCCGCGTACGGTGTCACCAAACATGCCGCCGTGGGCTTTTCCGAGTGGCTGGCACTGACGTATGCGCATCAAGGTATCAAGGTATCCTTATTGTGTCCGCAAGCGGTTCGCACCGCGATGACGGCTGATGCGAATGATCAGGGCACAAAGGCTGCTAGCGGGGATGGGATGATGGAGCCTGCACAACTCGCGGATATCGTGGTTGAACACCTGCAGCGAGAAGACTTTCTTATCCTCACGCATGAAGAAGTGAAAACGTACATGCAGCGTAAAACCGCGGACTACAATCGCTGGATCAGTGGCATGAACCGATTATTTCAAAAGTTGTCTGGAGCAGCCTAGAGGGCCTTACGGAACATCCAGTTAACCCGGCTATGAAACTTTATTCAAACCGATGAATGCAGGTGCCTTTCGCAGTCGACACCTAGTGGAGAACACCTGATGGCTCCCTCTGAAGATAGACAGGGTAACGTTTGCTCGGTGACCGAGAAATAGAAGGTGCATGCCCGCTCCCCACCATTGTCTGGGTGAAGAACGGTTTAGCGCTCAAGCAGCAGCGCTAGAGGCAGGTGTATTGACCAGTGCCGCAAACAGCTGCTGATGATAATCTGCATCGCCAAAGAGGCTGTTGATAATCATCAAGCGTTTTACGAAGAAGCCTATCGATAACTCATCCGTCATACCCATACCGCCATGTAATTGGATGGCTTCACCGCCAATCAGTCTTCCTGCACGACCGGCCATCACCTTCAGCGCTAACAAGCTGCGCCGCGCATCGACATCATCATCCTGCGCTGCACAGACTGCGCGTAGCAAGAGCGATTTGACGTTCTCACAGGCACCGAACATATCCACCATACGGTGCTGCAACGCTTGGAAAGAGCCAATGGCGACACCAAATTGCTCGCGTGTTTTACAATATTCAAGCGTTTTTTCGTTCAGGGCTTCCATCGCTCCCAGCGCATTCGCACAGATAGCCAGGCGCGCATCGTCAACGATAGGGGTCATCAAAGCATAGCCATCACCGACTGCTCCAATGACGGCTTCGACCTGAACATCCTTGAACGAGAGTGTGGCGGCTTCCTGGCCGTCCGTCATTCGGTACACGGTTCGCTGCACGCCGGTGCTGGAAGCGTCTACCAAAAACAAGGTGAGTCCGGCCTCTTCAGACTGCTCTCCAGCGTTGCGAGCCAGTACGATGAATTTGTCCGCTGCGCCGCCATTGAGAACGACCGTTTTTTCACCGTTTAATACCCATTGCTCACCGTCCTTGTCAGCGCGTGTGACGACGTCAGTCATCTCGTAACGGCTCTGGCGTTCAAGATAAGCGAACGCGCCCTGTAACTCCCCTGCAATAATCTGCGGGATATAGTTTTCGCGCACCTGTTCGCTTGCTCCTGCCTGCAGCAATCCGCCAAACAGCATGACCGTGGCCAAATAGGGCTCTGCCACAAGACCGCGACCGAACTCCTGCATAATGACCATCGTATCGACCGGCCCTCCGCCAAAGCCACCATGCTCCTCGGCAAACGGAATCGACAGCCAGCCCAACTCTGCAAACTGTTGCCAGTGCTCTGCGCTGAAGCCGTGCTCCATGGCGACAACGGCATTGCGCTGATCGAATGCATAATTCTCTGACACGAAGCGAGCAATGCTGTCACGGATGAGGGTTTGTTCTTCACTTAAATTAAAATCCATTGATTATCTCCTACAGGCCTAGTACATATTTGGCCGTGATATTTTTTTGTACCTCGTTAGAGCCACCATAAATCGAAGAAGCGCGTCCTCTGAAATAAAGTTTTTGCGCGGTATCGGCAAAACCATGTCCCAGGCCTGCAGGCGTCAGCTCGCCCTGTAATGTGCCACTGTAATATGCGGCAACATCCATACGCAGCTCCTGGATAGCCTGCTGCAGTTCAGTGCCCTGTATCTTTAACAATGAAGATTCCGGCCCCGGAGGATTACCTTCAGAGATTGCTGCCAATGCACGCAGTTCCGTAAATTCTAGTGCCATGAGCTCAATCTCAATGTCCGTCAGCCGCTTGGCAAAAATAGGATCATCGAGCAATGACTTGCCGCCATTGATCTCCTCACGCGCTTCTTCACGAACGACTGTGAGTGCGCATTTTGAGCTTGCAACTTCTGCGATGTTAAGGCGTTCATGAACCAGCAGCGACTTAGCATACGTCCAGCCCTTGCCTTCTTCGCCGATACGGTTCTCGACCGGGACGCGCACATTGTCAAAAAAGACTTCATTGAGATGGTGAAACCCGTCAATGGTGTTAATAGCGCGTACGGTGACCCCGGGGCTGTCCATGTCGATTAATAAGAACGTGATGCCCTCCTGTTTACGCCCTGAGCTATCAGTGCGAACCAGACAAAATATCCAGTTGGCATACTGTGCATAACTCGTCCAAATTTTACTGCCATTGAGGACGTATTCCTCGCCTTCAAGATCTGCCCGCATTTTCAGCGATGCAAGATCTGATCCTGCGCCTGGTTCTGAGTAGCCCTGACACCACCAATCTTCACTCTTCAGAATTCGAGGAAGAAATTTTTCTTTTTGCCCATCACTGCCGTAGGCAATAATCACCGACGCGACCATCGTCACACCGAACGGAAGAACTTCGGGCGCACCGACGGCAGCGCGCTCTGAGTTATAAATAAACGACTGCGTCACACTCCAGTCAGTGCCGCCGTACTCTACGGGCCAGTGGGGAGCTACCCATCCCTTATGGTACAGCCGGGTTTGCCACTCTTCGGCGCCCTCTTTCATCGTTGCAATATTACCGTAGGTCGCTGCGAGCTCTTTGTCCCAAGCCTCTGCAAGGAACTGTCGAACCTCCACCTGAAACGCTAGGTCGTCTTCACTTAAACGTGTATCCATCATCTATCTCCTGGGTCAAAAATTGTGTGCGCGATACTACAGATGAGCGGTCGCTTTATCCGCGTTAGACCTAATAAGTTCCACAAACTGCGGTAGGAGCTCGTCTGGCAAGTCATGCCCCATACCCTCGATGAGTTCCAATGTTGCGCCCGGAATAAGCTGCGCCGTATCAACACCACCAGACACGGGCACCAGGGGGTCAGCCTTGCCGTGGATCACGAGAGTGGGCGCGACAATCTTTTTTAGCACCCTGCTCCGATCTCCGCCAGCCATTATTGCTACCATCTGCCGCGAATGCCCTGCCGGATAATAAGAACGTTGATAGCTGTCGTTCAGTTTCTCACTCAGAGCTTCATCGGTGGGTGGATAGGCCGGACTGCCAATGAGTCGCCAGGTACGCATCGCGTGCTCATGCATAAGCTTAGCGTCTGCTTTTACCGGTCGTCTCAACATATGCAGTGCAATTTTACGATCCGGCCCGGGCAGCGATTTTCGACCACTGGTCGACATAATAGACGTGAGGGATAGAACCCTAAAGGGAAAGTGCCCCGCCACGAGCTGTGCAATCATGCCGCCCATTGACGCTCCTACTATATGTGCAGACTCTATGTTAAGCGCATCAAGCAGTCCGACGACATCGTTTGCCATGTCGTCGAGTGTATAAGGCAGTGTCAAAGGTAACTTGAGGCGAGAGAAGAGCATGACTTTTAATATTCTAGGCGTAGGCAGGCTATCCATTTTTTGCGAAAGACCAATGTCCCGATTATCAAAACGAATAACGCGATAGCCATGCGCAGCGAGACCAGCACAAAAGTCGACTGGCCACCCAGTCATTTGAGTGCCGAGTCCCATTATCAGAAGCATCACGGGATCTTTAGGGTCACCAAATTCTTCGTAGGCCAAATCAATGCCGTTGGCATTAATATACTTTTCGGTCATGCTTATCCCCGTCACAATATATCGGCTTGCAGGCCATGCAATACAGTGATTCAATCATCCGCGTTTTCAAGACATCCGTGTGTTTTGATAGTCCGTGATCGTAATATAGTGACATTATATATGTCACTATATGAGTTGCCAACCAACGAAGGAGGGTTTTTGACCTCGAGTGCACTATGGAAACACACACAATAAGCGCTAACAGGCCCTATGTCGTTTCAAGTCTTGATGAGGATACGCGCGTTCTGCGCGAGCGGTTCAATGACTGGGGCTACTTGTACATCAAACGTTATATTCCGCTGCTAGACTGTGAGCGTTTGTTAGACGCGGTATTGCTCGCGTGTGACCCCTACATTCGCCGCAATGCGTCCAGTTCGCCCCACCTTGAGGGGGAGCCGTTTTTTGAAACAGACCCTGTTTGGGATGAAATCTATCCCAAAATTCAGTCGTTGGAAGCATTCCACACGTTTTTTCATCAGCAACACGTTCTCAATCTTATGGAAATCGTTACTGGAGCTCCTGTCTTTGTCTACCCTATGAAAATGGCGCGAATCTCAACACCAGGAAAAATTGGCTTTGAAACGCCTCCTCATCAAGATGCCCACTCACATCACGCTGGACCGACAATGGCCGGGTTCTGGGTCCCTTTACACGACGTGAGCGAACCGATGGGGCGGGTCAAGGTGCTACCCAAATCCCATAAGCTCGGCGTGCGACCTGTCTTTAATACCCAGGGCGTAGGTGGTGTTCAGTGCGAGATTTATGAGAACGAAACGACCTGGCATGTTTCCGATGTTGAGGCGGGCGATGTGCTAATTTTTCACTCATGCACTATCCACAAGGCCGAGCCAAATACGACGTCCGAGGCTGTGCGTATCAGCGTGGATACACGCTTTTGCGATCACGGCGCAGCTGTCTTTTCAACAAATCTTGACCCACATCATGGCTGGCGGATAGAGGGGTTGGACTGGCCATCCATTTACAGTGGCTGGCAAAACAGCCAATACCAATACTATTGGCGCGACTACCCGGGCCTATTTTAGCTCGCCTGCTCACTCTCCACAGAATAGGTTGTGTACGGATGGCATCGCTCGATACTGACGTTGGTGTCTCACTGTCGAGCACGAAGGTGACGCTGGATCACCCTTGCGAATAGCCACAGCCTATCCTGTCCCCACAGTGCCAACAGTTCTTTCCCCGTTTCATCGAGTAGACGGAAGCTCGGCACGCCCCAGAGGCCAGACGCGTACATCTCTAGGCGGTTAGTTTCAAGCAATGCTTCCCAGCCAGGCTGCCCTACTCGCCTCTTTGCCTCGCTCCAGTCAAGCCCGGCCTTCTCCACCATCTTTTTAAGGCCTGCGTCATTGTTCAGATTAATAGATTCAACGAAGGCGCAGCTCAAAAAGGCACTGATTAACGCAACACCCCTGCCCTGCTCACATGCCCATGGGTAGAGTGAGTATCCGCGACGAGCAGGGTTGCCAATAGGATCATAGAAATTACCAAACGGCACGCCCGCAGCGTGTGCCTCTCTGGCAGCATCTGCGAATATATACATGCCTTTCTGGCGGGTAGCGGGCACACCACGCATGACCATTGGAAGCACCGGGCGTACCGCCAGCGTCACACCCGTATCGCGCGCGAGTTTAACCACTCGGTCAAAGATGACAGCCGTGTAGGGACTGCGCAGTGATGCATACACTTCCAGCGTCAGGCTGCCATCATCCTGCAGTTGTCCTGTCTCTATTGGTGGGCGAGGCATCAACAACGCTGCATCGCTTGTTTGAGCGACCCCAAGCTCAGAAAATCGTTGTTCTAGGTGGTACAGCCTGTCGACACCCCAGTACCACTCTTCACCGTAATAAAACATACCGCCTGAATAGTGCTTCAACGCATTTTGGCGTCTGTTGCCCGTGGCAATGCAGTCAGCGGTATTCGTATCCGATGCACAGCCTAACTGCTGAGCCAGTGCTTTCAGCGTCAATTCGTCGTCGGCCCATAGCGCACGACCCACTTCTGCTGCGCACTCAACAAATCCAGCAGAATTCTGTGCCGCAAGTATGCTCGATGCGAGTTTCACTAGCCCGGGAGACAAGGGCTGATCATGTTGTGGAAATTCCAACCCGTATTCCGGTGCAACCTGACAGGCGTCATGCCGAGACAGCTTTAGAAGCAGCTCGGGTTCAGGTGAATTTTTGCCCTGCGGCCCTGCCACAATATGGCATACGATTTTTATCTGGTACCGTTCAGATAGGGACTGCAGCACTTGTGCCGCCAGATGGCTGTAGCCGTCGTCTACCTGATGAAAGTACTCGACTACGTGTGGCTGACCCAGTTTCTCTCGTTCTTTTTCAAGCGACGCACGCCGCTTGATGAGTTGCTTTGGCTGACACAACCTTGTCATTACACGTGAAGTGAGCAAGCGCATTACCGGACTGGGGTCCATGGTGGCGGCCCCGCCCTGCTCTTTAAAGTTATCAGACATAGTAGCTCCCTTCTATTGGCTTGCGATGATGCGCTGCATTAACCGGGTTACCAGTCCAGTGCTGGCCTTTTTATTCAACCCCTGGTGTTCCCGCAATCGATTCCAGTATTCAAAGGAAGCTATCGCATCTATCATTTCACGCTCTTCTGACGGGAGCCTCTTGAGCTCTGGCAGCCAGTCGTCGAGATCCTTGCGCATTTGGCCTTGGGCTCGAAAGTACTGTTCTCGAAGCACGGGATAGCGCCAAGCTTGCGCTTTGTTGGTGAGCAAATAATTCCCTGACGCCTCGTAAGCCAATGCACGCTGCTCAATCGCATGCTGCAGCCGCTCTCCTAAGGAGCCGTCACGATCACCGCCGGCAAACAACCCCTGATACTGCTTTCTGATTTCTTTATCAGCAATGGCGAACAAACTTTCCATGTCGGAAAAATGTCGGAAGACAGAGCGAAGACCAACGCCCGCGCGCTCTGACACTTGCTGCGCAGTTGGCACCAGAATTCCCTCTCCCACAAGTTGCAGCATGGCATCGATAATTGACTTCCTACTTCGCTCGCTGCGAACTCGGCGTCCGTCCGGTACGGCTTCCTGTGCGTGCTTGGCTATCGTTTTTGTCATCGCCATGCCCATAGTGCAAAAACGCAGAGTAGAAACACGGTTTGTTATCGTCCTTCTTTAAGCCGTTGATGTCATTGCCGCAAGGCGTCCAGTGATAATCTGGTTTGCGTCTGTCATTATGTTGTCTACCAGTTCCGCGCAGGTGGGGATATCTTTTATAAGGCCTCCACACATTCCCACAGTTACCATTCCCGCGTCGATATCTCCAGTGGTCCACGCGATGTCCTGATTCTTGCCCGAGACCAGCGCGTGCACCTGACCGAAATCGCCGCCGGCCTTCTCGATCTCGACAACCTTCTTAGCGACACTATTGGTATACACTCTGGCAGTGTTACGAAAGCTCCGGAAGATCAAAGACGTCTGCGTTTCATCCATCTCAACAATGCGCTGCTTGATGTCATTATGTATAGGGGCTTCCTGCGTTACCATAAAACGAGTGCCCATATTGATACCCTCTGCGCCCAACGCCAGTGCAGCAGCAAGACCGCGGCCGTCTGCGAAACCACCTGATGCAACGACCGGAATTTTAAGGCGCTGAACTGCCGCAGGAATGAGAACCAGACAGGTAACATCTTCTTCGCCCGGATGTCCCGCACATTCAAAGCCATCGATGCTCACTGCAGCAACACCGACTCGCTCTGCCTTCAGAGCATGGCGAACAGCGACACATTTGTGAATAACTTTAATGCCATGGGCGTTGAAGGCCTCCATGAAAGGCTCTGGGCTGCGGCCAGCGGTTTCAACAATCTTCACGCCGCTTTGACAGATTACGTCGACGTAATCATCGTAGTTGATTTCGGTGGCGACCACGCCCACAGTCAGGTTAACCGCAAACGGTTTGTCTGTGAGAGACTGACATTTTTCAATTTCCTGCCTGAGCAATTCAGGTGTTGGCAGGGTCAGTGCGGTCATGACACCCAAGGCGCCCGCATTCGATGCGGCTGCCGCCAATTCGGCAGTACCTACGCGCATCATGCCCCCACAAATGATGGGTGTTTCAATGCCAAGTAACTCAGTGAGTCTTGTTTTCATAATCTATTTGTCCAGGGTTGTGTAATTAAATCTTTGAAATTATGGTTTCGGCGAATTCTGTAAGCCCCGTCACCGGATCTTTGCCTAGTCCGAATATCGGCACGATGATGCGGGATGCGCCTGCATCTTCAAAGGCTTTAATAGCGTCTATTCCACCTTGCATATTCCACATGCATGAGATTTCGATACTGTCTGGGTCTCTTCCCTCGGCCGCACACGCTGCAGCCAATGGGGTCATTTTCTCTGCCAGAGCCTCGGGGTTATCGACAGGCAGGAACCAACCATCACCATGGCGCGCAACCCGCTCATAGATTTTACCTTTTGTGCCACCCATAATAATGGGGATTCCCGATTTCTTCGCAGGAACAGGATAACTTTTGAACCCCGACCAGTTTATAAACTCACTCTGATGTTCCACCACTTCACCCGACCACACTTTTTTCATAGCGATAATGTAGTCGTCAAAGCGGGCACCACGACGTTCAAAGGGAACACCCATGGCATCAAATTCTTCCTGTAACCAGCCAATGCCTGCACCCAGCATGAAGCGTCCGTCTGACACAAAATCCAGACTGGCCGCCTGTTTTGCCAGGAACATGGGATTAGCCTGCGAAACAATATTAACCCCGGTGCCAAGCAACAGCGTTTTGGTGTTGGCCGCAATCGCCGTCAATGCAATCAGGGGATCAACGAAGTTTGTTTCGGGCCTAGCACCCATTTTTCCATCGGCACTGTAGGGATACTTCGAGGCGTAATCTTGGGGAACAATCACGTGCTCGAAAGTCCACACCGACTCAATGCCAATCGACTCCGCCAGCTGGGAGTAACCTACTATTTGCTCGATGCTTTTCACGCCGACATTGACGGGTATTAAGCCAAATTTCATTATTTTTACTCCTTCGTCAGTACTAAAAATGTGGTGATTGCCCTTCGACAAGTTCCAATTGCCCTGCCCTGCGTTCAAGCCAGTGATGGATTGTAACGTTTAAGGCTGAGCGACCGCCGATACTGTTCAACAGGGTGTCCGCAGCGACCCTAGCATCGCCGTCCAGAGACTGGTAGTGCAGCCAAGCCCGCTGAAACAACCACTGCGCATAGCTGCTGATGAATCGCTTTCCGGTAACAGGACCGGTAGTAAATTGATGCTGGCCAAGAAATCGCGGAATGTTGCCGCCCGGTGTTTCCTGCAGCCATGCACTGTTGTGCTCGATAACATCCAATACATCGGGCAGTTGGTCACTGCACATTGTTTTGAGTATAGGAAGCAGCGTGTCAGGGATGACATCATGCGCCAGAAACTGTCCTGAAAGAGGCAGCGGCCCATTCATACGTTCTACCCAGGCATAGACGTTGGGAGCCCGCTTCTGCATTAACGCTTTGGGAACCGGGTCGCGGCCCAGATGCGCATAAAGCGGCCCCATGAGGCCATAATCACCAATACTGGGACGCGACCCTAAGAGGAAGTCAAATTGGGCAAAGTGTTGATCTAGCTGGTCCAGTAATGCTAAGTACGTTAGCTCGATTCCGGGAATGGTATCCTCGGTAATTCCCAGATTCGGCAGCATTGCGCTGAACGGTTTAGAGACCCGTTCGCCAATGGCGATCTGTTCCTCAATACTCGCCTCGGGCACACTCAGCCTGCCAAACTCTGACATGACAAAGTCATGTTGCTGGTCCAGCACACTCCAACGGTAATGCATGGCGGGAATCATCAGCCACTCATCGCCATACAGCTCCAACAGCAACGCCACAAGACGTTGCAACGGCGTTTCAGGATAGACCGAGACGTCAGGGTGTCGGTCCTCTAAAAAGTCGATAATATCAGTCGTGTCCTGGACATACTGGCCATCAGAGGTTTCCAGTATGGGGATAATCGGGGCGCCAATATTGGGCAGGATTATATCCAGATAGACATCCCGCGAGGCGGGCCGTTCCTCCCAGTTCAATCCTTTGTAACGCATATAGGCACGCACCTTGCCCGTAAACAACGAGTGATCAGCGCCGTATAGAATGTAGTCAGCAGCCATATAGAGTCTCGCTGTGTGTCGCTGCAGGCAATAGCAGCAGAATCAAGCCGCCGCACTCGATTCTTTCGGAACAGGCGCTATGCAGCTTCCTACCTATTGGCAGATAGTGTGTCACTATCGTTAGGTTTAATCAAACCGGCCCGATGAATGCCCACTGGTCGCGCGCGGGATGTGGGACTGTATATGCCATTGTCTATAACCTATATAATAGCTAAGCTATTGTAACGTAACGATAGATGGGCAGAATCAGAACAATAGGGTCTCGACGTGGTTGAAGATGAACTTTATTCAAATGACAGCGTCCATACAGGTATGATTACAACCCGAGCGTTCGACGCTTATATCAGGTAGGAATATTTTGAATTTATTACACCACACCAAAATGACTGGTCGCGTCGCATCGCTTGCTTTGCTATTGAGCGTCTGCTTTCCCGCCTGGAGCATCATTGAGTACACGGAGCAGCAACGAGATACCGCGGTAGAAATGGTTGCTAAGCTTCAGGAGCGTCATTACGCCAAGTTGCCCTATGGCGACGAGCTTTCATCACAACACTTAGACAATTATATTAACAGTCTAGACAGTGGAAAAATGTTCTTTACCGCAGTTGATTTGGCCGACTTCGAACAGTACCGATCTGTCATGGATGACCAGCTACAGGAAGGCAAGCTTGACGCCGGCTTCACGATCTTTAACCGGTATCACCAGCGAGTACAGGACCGATTGAATAACGTGTCCGACACCCTACCTGAAACCGTAGCGGCTATGGATTTCACTATTGACGAAAGCTATCCGCTTGACATGGAAGATCGCCGGTGGGCTAAAGATCAAGCAGAATTAGACGACCGGTGGCGCAAGCAGTTAAAAAACCAGGTTTTGAGTCTTAAAATTGCTGACAAAGATGACGACGAAATTGTCCCAACATTGCAAAAGCGTTACGACCGACAGCTGCAGAGCGTCACGAAATATAACAGTCAGGATGTATTCCAGATTTATGCAAATGCCTTGACGGAACTGTACGACCCGCACACCAATTATTTATCTCCACGAAGTACCGAGAACTTTAATATCAATATGAGCCTGTCATTGGAGGGTATTGGTGCTGTGCTCCAAATGGAAGATGAGTACACCAAGGTGTCCAGCCTCGTTGCCAAGGGCCCTGCTGACAAGGAGGGAGAATTAAGGCCCTCGGACCGCATCGTGTCCGTTGGGCAAGGTGTGGATGGAGCGCTTGAAGACATCATTGGCTGGCGCCTGGATGAGGTGGTGCAGCTGATTCGAGGCCCCAAGGATACGACTGTTCGGCTAGAGGTTATTCCGGCTAAATCCAAGTCTACCGATGAACGTAAAGTGATCACCATTGTGCGTAACAAGGTGAAGCTTGAGGAACAGTCCGCGCAGAAAAAGATGCTGGAAATACCCGCTGGGGATGAAATCATAAAAATTGGCGTGATCGATATTCCTGCTTTTTATATCGATTTCGACGCGATGCGTCGTGGCGAAAAAGACTACAAGAGCACTACGCGGGACGTTAAAAAGCTATTACAGGAATTGGAGATCGACGGGGTGGATGGCATTATCATCGACCTACGTAATAATGGTGGTGGTTCGCTGCAAGAGGCCAACGAACTCACAGGTCTGTTTATTGAATACGGCCCTACCGTCCAGATCCGCCACTCCTCTCGCCGTGTATGGCGCGATGGAAAGCGTTTGAAGAGCCCCTACTACGAAGGTCCGCTAGTAGTTCTGGTCAATCGCCTGAGCGCGTCGGCGTCGGAAATCTTTGCTGGAGCCATGCAGGACTACGATCGAGCGATTATTGTGGGTGACTCGTCTTTTGGTAAGGGTACGGTGCAAACGCTTGTTCCGCTCACTGAAGGACAGCTAAAGATCACCGAGAGTAAATTTTATCGTATCTCCGGTGAAAGCACCCAGCATCGAGGGGTTATTCCCGATGTGGAATTTCCATCTATATATGACACCACTGAGATCGGTGAAAGCGCGCTGGATCACGCTCTTCGCTGGGACCAGATCAGTCCTGTGCGGCATATTAATTACGATGATTTCTCCTCCGTATTACCTGATATTCAGACGCAATTTCTAGAACGCAGTGCACATAACCCGGACTTTATCTTTCTGGAGGACCAGATAGAAATGGCGCAGGCAGCGCGTGAAATGACTGCACTGCCGCTGAATGAAAAGTCTCGCATCGCGCTGCGTGACACACAGAAAGAAAAAGCGCTTAGCATAGAGAATAAACGACGCAAGGCAAAAGGAGAAGAGTTGCTGACTGCGTTGCAGGACGACGAGGATAAAGATGAAGATAGCCATAGCGATGATCTTGATCCGCTAGCCGCTAACGAAACTGACAATGACGATGACGTTGATCAAGAAGACGAAGAAGATGTTACCGATGACGTACTGCTCATGGAAGCCGGTTACGTACTGGCGGATGCTTTGTTACTGAAACAACGTCGCTATGCGCTGCATCAGGAGGAAGAAGCAGTACACTAGCTAGGAGCCTGACCAAACCAAGACAGGTCCTTATGCAGGAGCACCACGTCACCGATGATAATCAATGTAGGCGCTCTGGGTTTTGCGTGCGCCACGATATCGGCCATCGTCGCAAGCGTTCCCACCAACACTCGCTGGTCTAGTAACGTCCCCCTTTCTACGAGTGCAATGGGTGTTTCACCCGATCTACCATGCGCCTGCAGTTGCGCACAGATGCTCGGCAAGCCCACTGACCCCATGTAGAACACCAAGGTTTCCATTGGAGATTGAAACTGGCTCCAATCGTATTCCAAGGAATCCCCTTTAAGGTGTCCGGCAACGAACCGCACAGAGTGTGCATAGTCCCGGTGGGTTAGGGGAATACCCGCATAGCACGCGGCCCCGTTCGCTGCGGAAATTCCCGGCACCACTTGAAATGGAATTCCGAGCTTGGCCAGCAGTTCGATCTCCTCCCCGCCCCGTCCGAATATAAAGGGGTCACCCCCCTTGAGGCGCACGACACGTTTACCTTGTTGCGCCAGATCCACCAGTAATTGATTGATTTGTGTCTGTGGCAGGCTGTGATCGGATTGTCGCTTGCCCACATAGATACGCTCTGCATCGCGCCTTGTCATATCCACAATGGCTGGAGACACCAGTCGATCGTATAACACGACATCGGCACTTTGCAGTAATCTTGCGGCCTTGAAGGTCAGCAAGTCGGGGTCACCGGGGCCAGCGCCAATAAGGTAGACTTCACCCACATGGAGACTGCTGGTATCGCGCAGGCGCTCGTGTAATTGTTGCTCCGCTTGGTTCTCCCTGCCGGCCAACACCTGCTCAGCTACAGCCCCTTCCAGAGCCTGTTCCCAAAAGAGTCTACGGGGTGTATCCAACGGTATCGTGTCTTTTACTAGCTGGCGAAAACGTCCCGCAAAATTCGCCAGTCGCCCATACGCTGAAGGCACTAGAGCCTCTATCTTGCGCCGCAGAATTCTTGCGAGCACAGGACTGCGACCGCTACTGCTGATTGCAATTAGTAGCGGGTCACGATCAACTATTGAGGGAAAGATAAAAGTACAAAACTCTGGAGAATCAACCACATTGACGAGGATCGACGCCGCGGTGGCATCGTGATAGATCTGTTCGTTCGTTACTTGGTCGGCTGTTGCAGCTACCACCAAGGTCTTGCCGTGCAGCTCCACCTCACTGTAGCGGGCCTGGCGCCACACGCCCAAGTGCTCAGTCAGCATTTGCTCCAACTCATTGCTTAGGGTAGGAGATACCACCGTCAGGCTGGCGCCAGCGCGCAATAACAATCGGGCCTTGCGTGTGGCGACAGTACCTCCTCCCACTAATACCACCGGAGCGTCAACGAGTCTCAGGCAGATGGGAAGAAACTCCAACGCGTTATGCTCCGAGCTCGTTAACACCACCCATATAGGGCTGTAGTATGGGTGGAATGCTGATACTGCCGTCGGCGCGTTGATAATTTTCCATTATCGCGACCAGAGTACGCCCCACGGCAAGGCCAGAGCCATTTACCGTATGCATGAGTTCTGGCTTGCCCGTTGCCGGGTTTCGCCACCGTGCCTGCATTCTGCGCGCCTGGTAGTCGCCGCAGCTACTGCATGAAGAAATCTCACGATAGGTTTCCTGCGCTGGTAACCAGACTTCTAGGTCGTAGGTCTTTGTAGCGGAAAAACCCAGATCGCCAGTACACAGAACAACCTTGCGATAGGGTAAATCTAGCCGCTGTAACACGGTCTCGGCGTGGCCGGTCAGTTGCTCCAAAGCCTCATCGGATTGGAGCGCACGTACCAGTCGCACCAGCTCTACTTTCTCAAATTGATGTTGGCGGATCATACCTCGCGTATCGCGACCGTAACTTCCAGCCTCACTTCGAAAGCACGGCGTATGGCAGGCGAAGCGCAGACCACTGTCACCCAGCTCGGCGTCTTCGAAAATACGATCGCGCGCGATATTGGTCACAGGCACTTCAGCGGTTGGGCTAAGGTACAAGCCCTGATCTCCGCTGAGTTTGAAAAGGTCTTCCTCGAACTTGGGTAATTGTCCGGTTCCGATCAAGGATTCGCGGTTGACGATATACGGGACGTAAACTTCTGAATACCCGTGCTCCTGTGTATGTAGATCGAGCATAAACTGAATCAGAGCGCGGTGCAGCCTGGCTAGGCCACCGTACATGACGGTAAAGCGCGCGCCGGTTATTTTTCCAGCCGTTTCGCCGTCCAGCTGTTGCAGCCTTTCTCCTAGCGCAACATGATCTCTTACTTGGAATTCAAAGACTTTCGGCTCGCCCCAGCGCAGTACTTCAAGGTTGTCTGCTTCACTGACGCCAGTGGGCACATCCTTGCCAGGAATATTGGGCGCACCCAAAAGCAGCTCCTCCAGCTCGCTCTGGGCTTGCTTGGCTTGCTCTGTGAGTGCCTCAACCTGAGTCGCAATTTTCTTCAGCGTTTCACTCACTTCAGCTTTGGCATCGTCTACGCTCATGCCTTCACCCACCAGCACCCCTATTTTCTTTGAAGCACTCTTGCGCTCTGCCAATAGGCTTTGGCTATCTATATCAGCTTGCCTGCGACGAGCGTCGAGTGTCGTGAAATTCTCCACATTGAAAACGAAGCCTCGAGTGGCGAGGGCCTCTGAGATTCCCTGGGGGTCTTGTCTGACCGCCTTGATATCCAACATCGTTCTAATTCCTGTGACAAAGTGTGTAAAATGAACGCCTTTGCGCCCGCTGGGTTATAGCAGAGTCCGGGTCAATTGCATTGCAAGAGCCGCCATTATCACGCAAACAATGGTGCTGCCGAACATGTAAGCTAATGCCTGAATGGAGTCTCCGGCTTCAAACAGACTGACTGTTTCAAGAGAAAAAGTCGAAAACGTGGTAAATGCTCCAAGGAAGCCCACCATCGACAAACCACGCCAGTCCGAGTGGATAAGCTGACGTTCCACCAGTATCACGTAAGCGACACCAATGGCAAAAGACCCTACAACATTCACCAGCAGTGTTCCGACAGGCGCTTTTCCTTCCCACACCCCATGTAACCAGCTCGCTAACAGATGACGCGATACTGCACCGGAAGCTCCACCAATAGCGACAAACAAAAGGTATTTCATGATAGTAAGACTAGCTCATTTGTAGCGTAGAATTGTACTGGTTTTATCGCGCTCACGCAGGTATTTGAGCTTTTCCTGAATTTTCTGCTCTAGCCCCCGATCCATGGGAAAATAGTACTGGCGATCTTGCAGCGCCTCGGGAAAATAATTCTCTCCGGCCGCGTAGGCCTCCGGTTCGTCATGGGCGTAACGGTATCCAGTACCATGATCCATTGCTTTCATTAACGTTGTGGGTGCATTGCGCAAATGCAGGGGTACTTCTTCAGACCTCCCTTGTGCCACCTCTGAGCGGGCCGCGTTATAAGCCATGTAGACGGCATTACTTTTTGCAGCACACGCCAGGTAAATAATGGCCTGCGCGATAGCTAGCTCTCCCTCTGGGCTGCCAAGGCGCTCCTGTACCTGCCATGCCTCAAGGGCTAGGGTGAGTGCACGAGGATCAGCATTCCCGATATCCTCACTGGCCATTCGCACCACGCGGCGGGCAACGTACAAAGGGTCACAACCGCCGTCGAGCATGCGGCAAAACCAGTACACAGCGGCGTCCGGAGCGCTGCCTCTGACAGCTTTGTGTAAAGCGCTTATCTGGTCGTAAAAGAGGTCACCGCCCTTGTCAAATCGTCGCAGCGAAGCTTGCAGGACCTCCTCGAGGGTATTTGTGGTAATCCTGCCCTCCTCCGCCAAATCCGCGGCCAGTTCCAATAGGTTCAGTGCGCGCCGCGCATCGCCGTCGGCTTGGGCCGCAATCAATCCCAGGCAACCGTCGTCTGCACTCACCCCGTCTCCCAATGCCGCAATCCCGCGACCCAATACCGATTCGATTTCGGCAGGCTCCAGTGGACGTAATTTATAGACGCGCGCGCGCGACAACAGCGCGTTATTCAGTTCAAAGGACGGATTTTCTGTGGTCGCACCAATAAAAATAAAGGTGCCGTCTTCTACATAGGGTAGAAATGCATCCTGTTGCGATTTATTGAAACGGTGGACCTCATCCACAAACAGCACCGTATCTTGCTTATTGAGCTTGTGCTGCCGTGCCTGCGCAATGGCTTCGCGGATATCCTTGACGCCACTGAGTACCGCAGACAGCTGGATAAAATGTGCTTGCGCATGCTCCGCTGCGATTCTGGCCAGCGTCGTTTTGCCGACGCCGGGCGGGCCCCAAAAAATCATGGAGTGTAATTGATGGGTATCGATGGCCTGCCTGAGAGGTTTGCCGAGAGCAAGAATGTGCACCTGTCCGGCATAATCAGCGAGGCTTTGCGGACGCAAGCGCGCAGCAAGCGGTTGATACCCTACTTCTGGCGCGCCAGCTTCCTGCGAAGAGCCGGTGCTCGCAGACTCAAACAGGTCACTGGTCATAGTAGAAAAGATCAGTTCCCGGAGGTGGAGTGAACTCGAAGTCTGCGCTGCTGAGCTCGACATCTGCGTCTAAATCAGTAAATTTTATGTCCACAAACTGGTCGAGGTTATCCTGAATTTTCATGCCGCCCAGCTGCGCCTGACCTACATACAGCGTAAGTTGCTTGAATCCCACACCTTCGGACAGCGGGGTGAGAACAAATACGTCCTCACTTTGACGTACGATATGAAATTTTTCTTGTAGTTTTTCTGCATCGCCGCCGAGTATTTTTAACGGCACCATCTCCGCGTCGTCGGTCACAGGGCGGCGCGTTACCGTTTCAAGGTCGCGATCGTAATGCCAGATAAACTCCGGACCGACGATTATCAACTGTTGATCAGGACTGAGCACTTCCCATGCAAAATAACTCGGCCGAAGCACACGAAATTCACCGCTAGATTCTGTCAGTAAAATGTTGTCCTGCCCAAATTGGCGTTGCGAGAAGCTTCCCTGTACCTGCTCAAATTGCTCCAATAGCACTAGCAGCGCATTAACATCGGCGCTGGACTGAGCCACAGATAATAGAGGCGCGATACTCAGCCATGCGGCAAAAAAATATTTTGTCATAGGTTATTCAGCTATCCGGTTAGGCCTCTGGCGGAGGCGGCGCAAGTACTTCGCGCTGTCCATTAGTGCCCATATCAGTAACGATACCGGCCGCTTCCATCGCTTCAATCAGACGTGCGGCGCGATTGTAGCCCACGCGTAACTTACGCTGCACGGAAGATATTGAGGCACGACGACTCTGCGTAACGTAATAGACCGCTTCATCGTATAGCGCATCGGTCTCATCGTCTTGGCCCGATGCCTCTGACTGAAGTTCTCCGGGGGTAACCGCCGTACTACTGCCCTCGTCAAGTAAACCTTCGATATACAAGGGGTCACCACGACGTTTCCAATCAGCAACGACGCGATGTACTTCTTCGTCGCTACAAAATGCACCGTGCACCCGCGTGGGCACACCGCTGCCGGGTGGCAGATACAGCATATCGCCATGGCCCAGAAGTTGTTCCGCTCCACCCTGGTCGAGGATGGTGCGTGAGTCAATTTTTGAAGAAACCTGAAACGCAATTCTGGTCGGTACATTGGCCTTAATGAGGCCGGTGATCACATCCACCGATGGGCGCTGCGTGGCAAGTATCAGGTGGATACCGGCGGCTCGTGCTTTTTGTGCAATGCGGGCGATAAGCTGCTCCACCGTCTTTCCAACAATCATAATCATGTCGGCGAACTCGTCAATCACGACCACAATACTGGGCAGTTTTTCCAGATTGGGCGGGCTTTGCTGTTCATCGGTTTCGGCAAAAAGTGGATCTGGCTTCCAAAACGGATCAGTCAGTGGGGTCCCCGCCTTCGCGGCATCATCGACCTTGCGATTGTAACCGGCAAGATTCCGCACACCCATAGACGCCATTAATTTGTAGCGTCGCTCCATTTCCGCCACACACCAGCGCAGGCCATTCGCCGCGTCCTTCATGTCGGTGATGACGGGCGTCAGTAAGTGCGGAATGCCATCATACACAGACAGTTCCAGCATTTTAGGGTCCACCATGATCAGACGCACATCTGCCGGTCCGGACTTGAACAACAGGCTCAGCAACATGGAGTTTACGCCAACGGATTTTCCTGAGCCGGTGGTGCCAGCGACTAGCAGGTGTGGCATTTTTGCCAGATCGGCCACTATCGGCTGGCCGGAAATATCGTGTCCTAGGGCCAGCGTCAACGGTGACTTTGACTCCTCAAAAACGGTTGATGAAAGCACTTCCCTGAAGTTAACGATTTCCCTGTCCTCATTGGGGATTTCGATGCCAACGACTGACTTGCCAGGTATTACCTCTACCACCCGCACACTAATAACAGACAAAGAGCGCGCCAGATCCTTGGCCAAGTTGGAGATGCGCGATACTTTGATGCCCGGCGCTGGCTGAATTTCAAACCGCGTGACGACCGGACCGGGATAGACGGCGACCACTTCGGCAGAGATGCCAAAATCAAGCAGCTTCAACTCGAGTAATTTGGAGAGGCCTTCGAGAGCCTCCTTGGAAAACCCTCGGGTGTGGTCCTTTATCATCTCATCGAGCAACTCAAGATGCGGAAGGTCGCCAGTCGCTGGGGCCTCAAACAACGTTTGTTGTTTTTCCCGTTCGAGTCTATCGCTCTTCTCAACCGGGCCTTTTAACGGTTTAATTTTCGGCGGCTGACGCTTCTTCCCTTTTTCAACAAATTCCGTGATGACAACCTTGCGTGCCTCCACAGCCTTTTCGCGTTGCCGGGTTGTCCGGAAGTCCTCAATGCCCTTGGTGAGACGTTGTCGAGCAGCGTTAAATGCCAAGATACTCCATGCTCCGACTTTTTCTGCCGTCGTAAGCCAGCTAAGATCGGTGAATATCGTCATTCCGAATAGAAAAATGGCTACCAGTATCATGCGACCCCCTGTCGCACTAAAAGCCACCGTGAAACCACCACTGATCGCCTGACCCAGAATCCCGCCCGTTCCTTGGGGTAATACAGAGATTCCGGTATCATTCATGGCTGCAAGCGCAGTACCGGATATCATCACCAATACCAGCCCGAGAACCCGAATGCCGAATGTGGTCCAGTCAAAATGCTCTTCATTGGTACGCTGGAGCAGGAGCGCAACCGCGCGATACGCTAGCATTAAAGGGAAGAGATAGGCGGCATAGCCCACCAAAGAGAAAAACACATCGGCTAGCCAGGCGCCGGTAGGACCGCCCAAATTACGAATACTGGCGCCGCTGCCTGTCGCCGACCAACCCGGATCGCT